>DGDY01000219.1 GCA_002385675.1 Anaerolineales bacterium UBA3940
GAGGCCAGCGCCTTCGGCCTGCTGCTGATGGGCTCCAGCGACCTCCAATCGTTCGTCTACGCGATGATCACCGGCGACGGTCGCTATGATGTCGGCTACTGCGAGCGGGCCTGCCAGACACACGAGTCGCTTGTCGGCGGCTTCACGCTCAGCCATGCGATCCTTGTGGACTACCAGCCCAACCACCTGCGCGTCGAGGTCCGCAACGGCGAGTTGACCTTCAGCGTGAATGGCACGCCGGTCGCGACGGTTCAGGGCATCCAGACCGGGAAGGGGCTGGTAGGCTTCATCGGCGAGAGCGGGGCCTACGCCGGGTTCGAGGCGTCGTTCGACAACTTGCAGATCACACCGAGCGGGGGGTAAGGGGCAGACCCTCACCCCGCACTGCAGGGAGGTGCCCGCAGGTCGCGAAGCGACTGCAGGGCGGAGGGGGTTCTGGAACCGCGAAGTTCATTCGCGGCGGGGGCTTATATAACACATTCACGGCCACGCCTGCGCAACACCCGGCGTGGCCGCACCTTTCACTCATAATCCACGTGGAAGCCCCGCGCCCGCAGCTCCGACGACGAGATGTCCACGCGGAAGTCGTCCTCGGATAGCCCGCCGAACATCCCCTCGAAGCCCGGCGGGATGTCCAGATCGGCCACGGTGCGGAACCTGCCGCCGACCTCCCGCCCGGCAATGAAGAAGTCGCAGCCTGCCTCGCGCACCTCGGCGAGCGCCGCCAGCATCTCGGCGGGGTCGCCGCCGTAGTACTTCGGATCGATGAGCCGCACTGCCGTGTCGTACCCGATGACAAACGTGCAGCCGGGGAAGAGCCGCGCCTTGTGCCGGTAGAGCGGGGCACATGTCAGCACGACGCGGCGCTTCTCCCACGCGAACTGCTCCAGCCGCTCGCAGATCTCCTCGACCGTCAGCGTGGGCTTGTCCACGTTCTTCACCGAGAGTTCATACACCACCGGCCTGCCCAGCCGCGCCTCGGCGATACGGGCGAGGTGGACGTGCGCGTGGTGCAGCGGGTTGAACGAGCCGGGCAACAGCGCCGCGCGGATAGGCTCGTCGGCGGCGAAGACGCCCGGCCCGTAGAAGGTCAGCTTGCCGACCTCGTCGGCGAGCAACCGCTCAAGCTGGCGATCTACACGGCTCTCGGTCTGCTCGATGTGCTCGCCATCTGCCAGCGGCACGGCGGGGGCGGGCAGTCCCGCCGCCTCACACAGCGCCGCCACAATCAGCGCACTGACGACGCGCTCCTCGCCCACCCGGTCGCGCAGGCCCTTCTGTAGCACGAGCGAGCGGGTCGCCACGCGCTCGCCGTCCCACACGGCGACGTGTGCGCGATGCTCGCCGCGCTTGGGCCGGTCGGTGGCGATGGTCGCGGTGCAGCCGACACCCAGCGTCGGGCTGCCCTCGCCCACGCGGAAGCGCCGCGCCCGTGCGTAGGCCGCCGCCGCCAGCGACTCCGCCATCCCGGCGTTGACGGCCTGCATCACCTCCCAGCCGAGGTAGTTCACCATGGCCCGCTCGCCGTAGGGCACGACGGCCTCAAGCACCGTGCGGGAGGCACCGGCCACGCCGAGCAGCCAGCGCACAGCCTCGACGCCCGCGCCCGCCACAACGAGCGCGGCCATGGCCGGGGTGTCATGCAGACGCTGGATAGCGGCTTGAAGGTCGGGGTTCATCGGGCGCGGGTGAGCGCGGCGCTACGGCTTCACCGCGACGGCTTCGATCTCGACGAGGCCGCCGAGCGGCAGTTCCTTCACCGCTACCGCCGAGCGCGCAGGGTACGGCGGCTCGAAGAACGTCGCGTAGACCTCGTTCATCGCCTTGAAGTTCGCCATGTCGCTGAGGAAAACGGTCGTCTTGACCACGTGCGCGAGGTCGGTGCCCGCCGCTTCGAGCACGGCACGCAGGTTCTCCAGCGCGCGGCGGGTCTGTGCCTGCACATCGTCGGAGACGAACTGCCCGGTCTGCGGGTCCACGCCGAGTTGCCCGGCGGTAAAGACGAAATCACCGACGACGTTGGCCTGCGAGTACGGGCCGACGGCAGCCGGTGCATTCGCCGTGGTGATGGCTTGCTTCTCTGGCATGTGGCTTGCTCCTTGCTGGTGTGGTTGGGTTCCAACCGGATTGTAAGGCCGGACGGCTGTGCAATCAAGGGGAGCAGGGCAGGATTGAAGTGAGGGCGTCAGGTTACTTCAGAACCCCCTCCTGGCCCGCAGCCTGCGACTGCGGCCCTTCCTCCCCCTTGCAAGGGGGAGGCGTAGAGCAATCGCAGGGCGATTTCTCACTGGCGGTTGGCTGCGCCAACTGCACACCGAGCGGTGACGTAGTCACTGCGAGGTTAGGTGGGGGGTCAGCGGTGGTCAACACACAGGCCCCCTTATGCGACGACGCGGACGCTTGACAAGCCTTCCCGACTTGGCAGACCCCGCCGCTGGGGTATACTCGCGGCATGACAGACTCACCCGACCTCGCTCCAGCCGAAAGCCAGCCCGCCAGCCGCGCCCTCTCCAGCCGGCAGATCGCCCGCGCCGCCGGGCTGGTGATGATCGGTTTTGCCCTCAGCCGCCTGCTGGGCCTCCTCCGCGCCTCGATCCTCGCCGGTGTGTTCGGCGCGGACCGCGCCTATGAGGCGTTCGTCGTTGCGCTGCAGGTGCCCGATACCATCTTCTTTGTGATCGCGGGCGGGGCTATCGGCTCCGCCTTTATCCCGACCTTCACCGACTACCTCGCCGAGGGCCGCGTGAAGGAAGGCTGGCGCATGGCCAGCTCGGTGATCAACCTGCTGATCCTCGGGCTTGTCGTCGTCGCCGGGCTG
>DGDY01000216.1:0-8308 GCA_002385675.1 Anaerolineales bacterium UBA3940
AGATGTGTATAAGAGACAGGGTCGAAACTGCGCGCTGGCTGATCAACGAGCGGCGGGAGTATGCCCGCATGCAGGCCTTCGTGACGCAGCTTCGCCGCGCCTACGAGGCGCTCTTCACCGACGACAAGGTTGTGCCGCCGACCGTCGTCGAGTTCCTGGAGAAACAGGCCGCGCTGAAACCCAACGACCGGCTCACGCAGGAGACGCTCGCCGTGGCCTACGCCCGCAACCGCGACTGGCAGAAACTCGCGCCGCTCGCCGCCAAACTCGCAGACGAGCGCTGGCCAGCTTAGAGTCCTGACAGGAACACCGGTAGGGGCAGGTCTGAGACCTGCCCCTACATCATGCACCGTTAAATTCAACCAACCGTAGGGGCATAGCACGCGCAACACCCGCCCCTACAGCGTTATATCGCCGACAATCCGCCCCTAGACCTGGAACTCGCCGTCCTTGTAGAACAGCTCGCCATCCACGATGATCTCGCCGCCGGAGCGCATGTCGCAGATCATGTCCCAGTGAACGGCGGACTCATTCTTCGAGCCGGTGTCCGGGTAGCCCGCGCCGACCGCCATGTGGACCGTCCCGCCGATCTTCTCGTCGAACAGGATGTTCCGCGTGAACTTCTGGATCCCCGTGTTCGTGCCGATGGCAAACTCACCCAGGTAGCGAGCGCCTTCGTCCGTATCGAGCACCGAGTTCAGGAAGTCCTCACCCTTCTCGGCGGTTGCCTTGACGACCTTGCCGTTCTCGAAATACAGTTCGACGCCATCCACCTCACGGCTGTTGTATATCGCCGGGTAGGTGAAGCGCACCCAGCCGTTGACCGAGTCCTCCACCGGGCCGGTGAAGATCTCGCCGTCGGGCATGTTCTTCTTGCCGTCCGCGTTGATGAACACGCGGTCCTTGATCGACAGCGTCAGATCAATGTTTTCGCCCTTCACCTCGACCTTATCGTGCCCCTTGAGCCAATCGACAAGGCGCTGCTGCTCGGCGGCCTTCTCCTTCCAGTAGGCAACCGGGTCGTCAAGGTGCACCATACAGGCTGTATACACGAAGTCCTCGTACTCGCTGAGGCTCATCTCGGCGTCCTGCGCCGAGGCGTGCGTCGGATACTGCGTGAGCGTCCAGCGCAGTTCGCCCGTCGCCTGCCGTTCCATGAAACGCTGCGAGATGACCCGGTTCGCCGCGCGGGAGCGCGCCATCTTGGCCGGGTCCACGTTGGAGAGCTCTTTCGTGTTGACATCCGCAATCAGCGCGATGTCCACGTCGATGTTCTCGATGATCCACTTCGAGAGTTCGGGCACGTAGTCAAGCTGCTCGTCGCTCGCGTACTTGTAGAAGATCTCCGATGCACCGCTCGGCGACATGCGGAAGAAGGCGTTGCCGCCTGCCAGCAGCACGTACTTGTACACGGCGAGCGCCAGTGGCTCGGCGACCGGGTCGAGGACGCGAATCTGCACGAGGTCGCCCTTGTTGATGCCGCCGGTCGAGTAGTTCACCAGTACATCGGCCAGTTTATCGACACGTGGGTCCATGATGCTTCATCTCCTTAAGGGTACTGAATCCCGTTAAACCTGGAACTCGCCGTCCTTGTAGAACAGCTCGCCATCCACGATGATCTCGCCGCCGGAGCGCATGTCGCAGATCATATCCCAGTGCACCGCCGACTCGTTCTTCGAGCCGGTGTTGGGGTAGCCTGCGCCAACGGCCATGTGGACCGTCCCGCCGATCTTCTCGTCGAACAGTATGTTCCGCGTGAACTTCTGGATCCCCGTGTTCGTGCCGATGGCAAACTCGCCCAGGTAGCGAGCGCCCGCATCGGTGTCGAGCACGCTGTTGAGGTACTCCTCACCCTTCTCGGCGGTCGCCTTGACGACCTTGCCGTTCTCGAAGTACAACTCGACGCCGTTCACCTCGCGGCTGTTGTAGATGGCCGGGTAGGTGAAGCGCACCCAGCCGTTGACCGAGTCCTCCACCGGGCCGGTGTAGATTTCGCCATCGGGGAAGTTGCGCTTGCCGTCGGCGTTAATGAACACACGGTCCTTGATCGACAGCGTCAGGTCGATGTTCTCCCCCCGCACCTGCATCTGCTCCTTGCCCTTCAGCCAGTCGATGAGGCGCTGCTGCTCGGCGGACTTCTGCTGCCAGTAGGCGACGGGGTCAGGCTCGTTCACCATGCACGCGCCGTACACGAAGTCCTCGTACTCGCTGAGGCTCATCTCGGCGTCCTGCGCCGAGGCCTGCGTCGGGTACTGGGTGAGCACCCAGCGCATCTCGCCCGTCCCCTGCCGCTCCATGAAGGCCTGCATGGCCGGGTGGTTGGCCTTCTGCACGCGGGCGATCTTGGCGGGGTCAACGTTCGAGAGGGCCTTGGTGTTCGATGGGGCGCGGATGGCTATCCGCACGTCGATGTTCTCCATAAGCCACTTGAAGGTGGGGTCGCCCACATCAAGCTGCTCGTCGCTGGCATACTTGTAGAGAACCTCGTCCGCACCGCTCGGCGCCATGCGGAAGATGACGTGCCCGCCCGCCTCCAGCACGCGCTTGTAAACGGCAAGGGCCAGCGGCTGAGCCAGCGGCTCGTACAGGTGAATCATGACCAGGTCGCCAGGTTGGATGGCAACGGAGTAGTTGACCATCACCTCTGCGACCTTCTCGACTCGTGGGTCCATACGGCGATTGCTCCTTGGTGCAAGACCTCAGCGTTGAAACATAACGGGGCGCAGGTACGTCCACAATCAGAGGGGCGAAACTCGCGTTTCGTCAGACAAAGCGGACTATAGCACAAAGGCACGGGGTGATCAAAACAGGCAAAGGCCCTCAGACCCCTTTGCCCCTTCGCGGCTGTTGGCCCCTCATCGGCCACACATGGAGCCGCGTAAGTTCGTGCAGGTTGCGCGACGCGAAACCTACCAGGTAAAACACTAGAAACGTTTTGCACGTCGCGGCGATGATGATTTTCCCGGTAGCCTGGGGGTGAGAGACCATCCCCCACCCCCCGATTGACTCTCCCCCCGTGTAACGTTAGACTGACGTTAAGCGTTGATTGGCGGTATCACACAAGGAAGTTCAACACCGATGCTTTTCACCAGGGAAGAGATCGAGCAACGCGAGCGAGAGACCCTCGCCCCCTACGCGATCAAGAGCGGCGACTCGCGTGGCCGCGTGTACCCGGAACCCGAGCCGACGCACCGCACCGCCTTCCAGCGCGACCGGGACCGCATCCTGCACACAACCGCGTTCCGGCGGCTGGAGTACAAGACGCAGGTCTTCGTCAACCACGAGGGCGACTACTTCCGCACGCGCCTGACCCACACGCTGGAGGTTGCGCAGATCGGGCGCACGCTGGCGCGGATGCTCGGCGCGAACGAGGACCTCGTCGAGGCCATCTGCCTGGTGCACGACATCGGGCACCCGCCGTTCGGCCACTCCGGCGAGGAGGCGCTCGCAGCGCTGATGGAGGAATACGGCGGGTTTGATCACAACCAGCAGGCACTGCGCATCGTCACCTACCTGGAAAACCGCTACAAGGACTGGCGCGGCCTCAACCTGACCTACGAGGTGCGCGAAGGCATCGTCAAGCACGAGACGGAATACGACGTGAGCAACGTCTCGCCGGAGTACGAGCCGGGCAAGCAGGGCAGCCTTGAGGCGCAGATCGCCAACGCCGCCGACGAACTGGCCTACACCGCCCACGACCTCGACGACGGGCTGTATGCCGGGCTGATCACCCCGCGCCAGCTTGACGGCATCGCGCTGTGGGAGCTTGGCAAAGAGCAGCTTGGCTTTACCTCGGCGGAGTTCGACGAACTGACCCGCCACCAGTTGATCCGGCGGCTGATCGGCATCCTCGTGCGTGACGTGGCCCAGGCGACGCACGAGCGCCTCGAGAAGTACAACCCGCAATCTCCCGAGGAGCTTCAAAGCCTGCCCACGACCGTCATCGGGCACAGCGAGGAGATGAGCAAGCACGTGCGCGAGCTTAAGGACTTCCTCTACAAGAACATGTACCGTCACTATCGCGTCGTGCGGATGGCGAAGAAGGCCGAGCACTTCATCACCGAGCTGTTCTATGCCTACCTGGAGGAGCCGGAGCAGCTACCGACCTCCACCCAGCAGCGATGGCGCGAGGGCACCGACTCGCTCGGCTGCGTCGTCGGCGACTATATTGCCGGGATGACGGACCGTTACGCGCTCCAGGAATACCAGAAGCTCTTCGACCCGTACACGCTGGCGTAGGCTCGCCTCACGCCGGGTGCCCCGGAAGCTCCAACCCGGTGAACATCGGGTAGAGATTCGCGGCCCAGTCGCGGATGGCCTCCCAGTCGCGGATATCGGTGGCCGGCTCGGAGCTGGCTAGCTGCCGCCAGGGGAAGGACAGCGTCTGCGGGTCAAACTTGCCGCCGAACAGCGCCACCGCAACCGGCGTGAGCCACGGCAGCCGCGCCAGCTCTGCGTCAAGCTGGTCAAGCGACTCCTGCCACTCGTGCTCGTCGTGCGGGTCATGAACCGGGCCGAGCGCAAAGACCGCCACGGGTCGCTCCGAGAGCGCCGCCCGGAACCGGGACAGGAACCGGATTGCGTCTTTGTGCCAGTGGTGCATGTACAGCGCCGCACCGAGCACGATGGGGCCATACCCCGCCAGCGTGCGGACCTGCCGGGCGGGCATCACATCCGCCGGAAGCCCGCTTCTGTTCAGCGTCTGCGCGATCACCTCGGCCACTTCCTGCGTCGAGCCATAGCGGGTTGCATAGGCAACCAGAACGCGTGTGGACATGATCGCCTCCTGATGCTTCACTTCAACCTGCGTCTGTGCAGATTACGCGACGATTCTCGCTGCAAGCGGCCCGATGCGACGGGGTGAGGGTTGTGTGAGGAGCCGGCCCGGTGAGCAGGAGACGTCGCCAGGATCAACGGCCTCAAGAATGTGGGGGAAGCTCAAGGGGTGATGTTTGAGGTCAGCCTCATTGTAAGGCGGGTCCGCCCTGCGAGTCAATCGGCACGCGAGCAGGCGCGCCCTGCCTGAGCCGAGAGCGCTCCCCTGCTTGACCGTACAGGGTATTCCCCGTACACTCTTGCCAGATATCCGCTTGAATATCTTCAAGCAGCAAACTGCCGGGCGGGGGGTGAAGCGGCGAGCGCGACGACGAATCTTTGACACGCGCCCGCTTTTGCGGCATGGTATCGTCCCTTGGACCGGGTAGTGGACCATGAGCGAACGAAAGTACTGGGTAGGCTTCAGCCTGGTCAAAGGCATCGGCCCGGTGCGGGTGCGCCAGCTTCTGGAGTGCTTCGGCACGCTCGGCGAGGCATGGCGCGCCGCCCCGGACGATCTGAGCGCCGCCGGGCTGGACCGCCGCGCGCTGAACAGCCTGATCGAGACGCGCCAGCGGGTAGACCTCGACGCCGAGCTAGCCCGGCTGGATAAGCTCGGCATTGCGGTGCTCACCTGGGAGGACGAGGACTACCCGCGCCTGCTGGCCAACCTGCGGAGCATCGATCACGCGCCGCCGGTGCTGTACCTGCGCGGGAGCCTCGCCGAAACGGACGAGTGGTCGCTCGCCGTCGTCGGGACGCGCCGCGCCACGCCCTACGGGCGGCAGGTGACGCACCAGCTTGCCGGGGAACTGGCCGCCAACGGCCTGACGATCGTCAGCGGGCTGGCGCGGGGCCTCGACGCCGAAGCGCACCAGGCAGCGCTTGCCGCCGGGGGCCGCACGATCGCGGTGCTGCCCTGTGGGCTTGACACGATCTACCCGCCGGAGCACCGGCGTCTGGCCGCCGACATCATGCAGAGCGGCGCAGTTATGACGATGTTCCCGCTCGGCACAAAGCCCGTCGCGCCGAACATCTCCGCCCGCAACCGGCTGATCAGCGGGCTGGCGCGGGGTGTGCTCGTGACCGAGGCGGGCGAGAAGAGCGGTGCGCTGATCACCGCGCGGCACGCGCTCGAACAGGGGCGTGAGGTGTTCGCCGTGCCGGGCAACATCACCACAAGCGGCAGCATCGGCACGAATCAGCTTATTCAGGACGGCGCGCACCCGGTCCTGAGCGTGCAGGACGTGCTCGACGTGCTCAACCTGGAGCGGGTTGCCGCCTACGCCGACGCACGTGAGAACCTGCCCGCTGTGAACGACGACGAGCGCGCGGTGCTGGCATCACTCGGCGCTGAACCGCTGCACATAGACGAACTCGTACAGCGCTGCGGGCTGGCCGTACACGCCGCGAACAGCGCGCTCGTCATGCTGGAGCTTAAAGGCATGGTGCGCCAGGTCGGGCCGATGACGTACGTCCGAGCCTGAGCGACCGTTTAGCACCGGATAGCAAGAAGAAGGAACTGATGACCAACGCATACGCCCTGATCATGGCTGGCGGCGCTGGCACGCGCCTGTGGCCCTTAAGCCGGGAAAACCGGCCCAAACCGCTCATCAAGCTCGTGGACCGCGAGCGCTCGATGTTCCAGATCGCCGTCGAGCGGCTGGACCCGCTGTTCCCGCCGGAGCGAGTGCTCGTCGTGGCGAACGCCACGCTGACGCCGCAGCTTCAGGAGCAGGCCCCGGCCATCCCGCCGGAGAACTTCATCGTGGAGCCTTCCGGGCGGAACACCGCCCCGGCGATCGGGCTGGCTGCCGTGCACCTGCTGCACCGCGATCCGGAAGCTGTGCTGGCAGTGCTGACCGCAGATCACTACATTCAGGATGAGGCCCGCTTCCGTGAGGTGCTGGGGGCGGCGGTTGAGGTCGCCGCGAGCGGCGGCATCGTGACGCTGGGCATCGAGCCGGACTACCCGGCGACGGGGTTCGGCTATATCGAGCGCGGGGCGCTCGCGCGGACCGTCAACGGCGTGGACGTGTACACGCTCAAACAGTTCCGCGAAAAGCCCGACGAGGCCACCGCCGAACGCTACGTCGCGAGCGGGCAATATAGCTGGAACAGCGGCATGTTCATCTGGCAGGCCGCCCGCGTGATGGCGGAGTTTGAGCAGCACGCGCCAGACATTTACACATCTCTTACGCAAATCAGAAGCAGTGTCGGCGAGGCCCGTTATAATGAAGTGCTGCATGAGGTCTGGCCGACTATACGAAAGATCTCCATCGATTACGCCGTCATGGAGCATGCCGATACCGACGTATTCGTCATCCCGGTGGAGATGGGCTGGAGCGACATAGGCAGCTTTGATGCGCTATACGATATTCTGTCCGCGAGCGGCGAACCTGTCGCCCGGCCAGACAGTACCATCATGGTGGATACAACTAGCACTCTGGTTATGAGTGATAAGCTGGTCGCGACCATCGGGCTGGAAGATGTGGTCATTATTGAGACGGATGATGCCCTGCTGGTATGCCGTCGCGACCGGGCACAGGACGTGAAGCAGATCGTCGAGAGGTTGAAGAAGGAGAACCGGGACCGGTATCTATGACTGAGACTTTATTCGCGTATTGTGTGAAGTGTAAAACGAAGCGCCCGATCAAGGACGCCGAGCCGACCTTCACAAAGAGCGGCCAGCCCGCGACGAAGGGCGTCTGCCCGGAATGCGGCACGACGCTCTACCGCATGGGCGAGACGCCCGCGCATGAGGGTCTGCCCCGCCCTGCGCCTGCCCCCCGGGCAAGCAAAAGCAAGCGCAGCAAAAGCAGCAAGAGCACGGGCAAGGACAGGGGCAAGAGCAGCAACGGGCAGCGGCGTGGCAAGCTCGTGATTGTCGAGTCCCCGGCGAAGGCGCGCACCATTGAAAACTACCTGGGCAAGGGCTACAAGGTCCGGGCTTCGATCGGGCACGTGCGTGACCTGCTCAAGTCGAAGCTCTCGGTTGACATCGAGAACAACTTCGAGCCGAGCTACCGCGTGCCCAACGACAAGCGCGAGCTGGTGAAGGAGCTTAAGGAAGCCGCGGCAAAGGCCGAGGAAATCTACCTGGCAACCGACCTCGACCGCGAAGGCGAGGCGATTGCCTGGCACCTGATGGCCGCCGCCGAGATCGACGCGGACCGCGCACGCCGCGTGGTGTTCAACGAGATCACCCCGGACGCGATCCGCGAGGCCTTCAAGCGCCCGCGCAGCATCGATATGAACCTGGTCGACGCGCAGCAGGCGCGCCGCATCCTCGACCGGCTGGTGGGCTACAAGCTCAGTCCGCTGCTGTGGGAGAAGGTCCGCCCGCGCCTGTCGGCGGGCCGCGTGCAGTCGGTCGCCGTGCGGCTGGTCGTCGAGCGCGAGCGTGAGATCGAGAACTTCACGCCTGAGGAGTACTGGACCATCGAGGCGGACCTTGCCCGCCAGGCCGAGCGCGACAACCCCGACCGCCTGA
>DGDY01000216.1:8524-13804 GCA_002385675.1 Anaerolineales bacterium UBA3940
CGGCGAGCGCAAGCGCAACCCGTCGCCGCCCTTCACGACGAGCACGATGCAGCAGGAGGCATCGCGCCGCCTGGGCTTCACGGCGCGCAAAACGATGTCCGTCGCCCAGCAGCTTTACGAGGGCATCGACATCGGCAACGGCGGCGAGGTCGGCCTGATCACGTACATGCGTACGGACAGCCTCAACATCGCCGAGCAGGCCCAGCGTGAGGCCGCCGCGTTCATCCGTGAGGAGTACGGCCCGGAGTACGCGCCGGAGACGTTCAACCAGTACACGAACTCGACGAAGGGCGCGCAGGAGGCGCACGAGGCCATCCGGCCCACGAGCGTCCGGCGCACGCCTGAGGCGATAGCCAGGTACCTCACGCGCGATCAACTCCGGCTGTACAGGCTGATCTGGCAGCGCTTCGTCGCCAGCCAGATGACGCCCGCCGAGTACGACACCATCCGTGTGGACGTGCTGGCAGGGCCGGCAGGCGCTTCCAACGGTGACCGCCCGTACCTGTTCCGCGCCTCCGGCTCGACGCTGCGCTTCCGGGGCTTCCTGGCGGTGTACGCGGACTTCGTGGACGACGACACCCCGCTCGACGAGGAACTCGACCGGGTGTTCCCGGAGCTTGTCGCGATGGAGCCGCTCGACCTGCTGGCGCTGCTGCCGGAGCAGCACTTCACGCAGCCGCCGCCCCGCTACACCGAGGCGACGCTGGTGAAGGCGCTGGAGGAGTACGGCATCGGGCGGCCCAGCACCTACGCGCCGATCATGCAGACCATCCAGCAGCGCGGCTACGTCGAGCTGGATGGCAAGCGGCTCGTGCCGACCGAAACCGGCATCATCGTCAACGACCTGCTGGTGAAGTACTTCCCTGAGATCGTGGATGTGGGCTTCACGGCGGAGATGGAAGCAGAGCTTGACGAGATCGCTTCCGGCGAGCGCGAGTGGGTTCCGGTGGTGCGCGAGTTCTATGAGCCGTTTGAGCACGAGCTTCAGCGCGCCCGCGAGGACGCGCCGGACATCGACCTCGGCAATGAGGAGATCGGTCGCTCGTGCCCGAAGTGCGGCGGCAACCTCGTGCTGCGCTGGGGGCGGTTCGGCAAGTTCATCGGCTGCGCCAACTTCCCGCAGTGCCGCTACACCGAGCCCTGGCTGGAGAAGATCGGCGTGCAGTGCCCGGTGTGCGGCGGCGACATCGTCGAGCGCAAGACGCGCCGGGGCCGCACCTTCTACGGCTGCTCCAACTACCCGGAATGCGAGTGGACAAGCTGGAAGCGCCCGCTGCGCACCCCATGCCCTGTCTGCGAGGGGCTGATGGTGGTGAAGAACAAGGACTGGGCGCAGTGCCTGAACTGCGAGGAGCAGGTCCGGCTGGAGGTCATCGAGCCGGAGAGCGAAGGCGAAACCACCTAGCGCCGGGGTTTACGACGATAACGGACTAACAGGGGCGCAGGTTGCATGATTGCTTGCGCCCCTGCCGCATCATGACCATTCACACAGGGCTTCCTGCAGATGGCTGACGCGATTCCTGTTCCACCCGAGGCAGAGCAAGCGCTCGCGCTCCTAGAGCAGCAGCTTAGCGACGCGCTTGTGGCTGTCTATCTTCACGGTTCGGTAGTGGCGGGTGGGCTGCGCCCCGATAGCGACGTTGATCTGCTCGCGGTAGTTGATCGCCCGCTGCTCCCTTCAGACAGCGCCCGTCTTGTAGCCGAACTGATGAAAATCTCGAAGCACCCTCGTGAGGGCAGCGCCACCCGCCCCCTTGAGGTGATCATCGTCCAGCGCGCCAACCTCAGCGCGTCCATCTACCCGGCGCGGAGCGAGTTCCTCTACGGGGAATGGCTGCGTGATGCGTTCGAGGCGGGGGAAGTGCCCGCGCCGGAGTCCAACCCCGACCTCACGCTGGTGCTGGCGCAGGCCCGGCAGCGGGCCCAGGCGCTGATCGGCCCCGCCGCAAACGAGGTGCTGCCCGCCATCCCGCAGGCCGATATCCGCCGCGCCATCGGCGACGCCCTCCCGGCTTTGCTCGCGGATCTCGAAGGGGACGAGCGGAACGTTCTGCTGACGCTCGCGCGCATGTGGCGCACGCTCGTGACGGGGGAGTTTGTCTCAAAGGATGCTGCCGCCGAATGGGCGGAAGCCCGCCTGCCCGCCGAACATGCCGCCGTGCTCGCCGATGCGCGGAAGGGTTACCTGGGCACAGGCAAAGACAACTGGCAAACCCGGCGGCAAGAGGCCCGGCAAACTGCCGATTATCTGCACGAGTGCATCGTCTCGGCTTTGTAACACCCTCACCGGCTTATTCCCTCATGCCCCTGCCCCGAAGCGGTTTGTTTACCTCCCACCCACCCCTTCTACCCAATTTGCCTACTTGTGTATGGTCAAGGCATGGGTACAATAGCTAGAGACGGATTTCCAACCTTGCCCGACCTGCGGTTTACCTGTACTCACCGGGCGGTTGATTCTCTCAAGGACAAGGAAGGTCGGATACCATGTCAGACCAGCTTGAAAAGCTTAGACCGGCACTCATCCCGCTGGCCGTACTGATCGTTGCCGCCGTGCTGGGTTACATGTGGGGCGCTTCCAGCACACGCATTGTTGACACCGGGCCATGGCAGCTTGAGACCGGCTACCTGGGAATGTACGTGCAGGCTACCGCCGATGCATATGCGCTGGATGGCAACTCGGACCTGGCGCTCAGCCGCCTGTCCTTCCTCTGTCAGGAGGAGGGCGATATTGAAGCGGCTGCCGCCGCCGCCTCCGAGCTTTACGGCGCCGACCCGGTTAAACTCGCCAACCTCGACCAGTTGATGACGCTCACCATGACCGGCGTTGCGGAGAATGAGGAAGCCGGGGTCTGCAACAACCGCCCCGTCGGTACACTGGCGGCCATCGGGCGCACCATAGCGCCACTCCTGCTGTTCCTGCTGGCGCTGGGCCTTGTGGGGTACGGGCTGTGGTCAGCCGATATGCTCGACCAGGTGATGGACCGCCGCCGCGAGCGCCCGCGCGAGGAGACGGTGGAGAGGGTCACGCCGCCCGCGCGTGCCGCCGTGCCGCCTGTGACCGAGGACACCGCGCCATCGACCAGCGCGCAGGCCGCCCCGGCGGAGGAGAAGCCCGCAGCAGAGGAGCCGCGCCGTTCGCCGTTCTCCGTCATCCCCGGCTTCGGGCGCAGGCGCGAGCGCGAAGAGCCCGCCGAGCCGCCGAGTGCCGCCGCCGCCGGTGCGCGCATCTCGCGGCAAGCTGAGAAGACCGACTTCGAGGCCATCGGGCAGGAGCCGCCGCTCGTACAATTCATGACGACCTACCTGCACGGCGATGACCTCTACGACGACTCGTTCAGCATTGAGTCCGCCTCCGGCGAGTTCCTCGGCGAGACCGGCGTCGGCATCTCCGAAACCGTGGATTCGGTATCCGAGGCCAAAGACGTGACTGCGCTGGAGGTGTGGCTGTTCGACAAGAACGACATCCGCACCGTCACGAAGGTGCTCATGAGCGACTTCGCCTTCAACGACGAGTCGATCCGTGCGAGGCTCGCGCCGAAGGGCGAGGCGGTGCTGGCGCAGGCAGGCAAGAAGGTGCTCCTGCAAACCGCGACGCTCCGCGTACAGGCCCGCATTGTGGACCTCTCCTATGCGGAGGGGACCGTGCCCGCCAACAGCGTGATCGAGCGCATCACGATTGAGCTGGCGGCCTGGCGTCGCAACGGCCAGGGCGACCGGCCTGTGAGCAGCGGCAGCGCGTTCGACGACTACGACTTCCCGCCGCGCGGCAACCTGCCGGGGTAGCCCACACCACAAAAAGCATCAGGCCCGGGTCGTGCTGACCCGGGCCTGTTTTGATTCCACGTATGCCGAAGCGGCGGCACTCAACCGATGTCAACGATCTTGAAGACGATCTCGCCCGCCGGCGCGTTGACTCGCACCGTATCGCCGATCTTGCGCCCAAGCAGCGCCCGCCCAAGCGGCGACTCGTCCGAGATTTTGCCGTTGCTCGGGTTCGCCTCGACCTGCCCGACAATCTGGTACACTTCGGGCTCGTCCTCGCCGTCCTCCAACACGTGGACGCGTGAGCCAAGCCGGACGGTATCGCCGCTCGCCGCGTCCATGTCGATGATCTGCGCGTTGCGGAGCAGCGTTTGCAGCTCCTGGATGCGCCCCTCAAGGAAGCTCTGCGCCTCCTTTGCGGCGGCGTAGTCGGCATTCTCGGAGAGGTCGCCCAGCTCAATCGCCGCCTTCAGGCGGGCGGCGAGCGCGGGCCGCTCGACCTCGACCTTGTGCTTAAGCTCGGCCTGCAGCGCCTCGTACGCTTCGCGCGTCATCGGATACGTGTTGTCCGCCATCGTGGTTCTTACCACCCTCTAGCTCATCAAATCCCGGCTTTGCGTGCTAAATCAAGCCTTCAAGCAGCGTCACGGTCATTGCTTTTGCTTCGAGGTCCACATTCTTGATCACGTCCGGAATGGCAGGGATGAGGATCTCCTTGCCCTCCGGCGTCGTGATAATGTAGACATCGTTCGCGCCCGTTTCGATGTAGCCTGTCAGGACGCCCAGCTCGACACCCTCATCCGTCACAACCTTCATCCCCTCAAGCTGGTACAGATAATACTCGCCCTCCTCAAGGGGAACAGCGTCGGATATGTGGACGTGCACGAAAAGCTCGCGCAGCGCTTCTGCCTCGTCCCGGTCGTTGACCTCTTTAAACTTTATCAACCGACCGATCTTGTGGCTGCGCACGTGCTCCACGGTGTACGGCTCGTGATTCGGGCCGACATACAGCATCTCGACGTCCGCCAGGCGTTCCGGGTAGTCGGTCAGAACCTTCATCGCGATCTCGCCGCGCACACCGTGCGGGCGCACGACCCGGCCCACAATCAAGAACTCAGGCTCAGGAGATTCGTTCGTCCCGCCCTCTGAGCCTGGCTGTTCTTGCCTGCTATCCGGTTTTCTGCGTGGACGGCGACGATGCTGCCTCATGGGTTGCACTGGCTTACACGATTTCCAGGGTCACGCGTTTGCCCTGCTTCGCCGCGATTACACGGAGCAGGGTACGCATGGCGTTTGCCACCCGCCCATTCCGGCCAATCACGCGCCCCATGTCCTCTGGCGCGACCGACAACTCCAGGATGACAGAGGTTGCGCCCTCGATCTCTGTCACCCTCACCTGGGATGGGTCGTCGACTAGAGACTTCGCGATGTACTCGACCAGCTCCTTCATTGGGCGCCTCCTTGCAGGAGAAAGGTTTGGTAAAAACGGGTGCGAGTAAAGTCAGGTGGCGCAATCCC
>DGDY01000216.1:13999-17874 GCA_002385675.1 Anaerolineales bacterium UBA3940
CTCAGCCTCGGTTTCGGCCTCCTGCTCCACCTCCGCCTGAGCCGGCTCCTCCGCCTTGGCGGAGTCCTTAGCCCGGGCAGGGGCAGACGCCTTCTGTGTTGCCGCGCCCTCAGCGATCTCCACCTCACCGAGCACACTCTCAAGGGGCTCACCGGCGCGCAGCCGCTCATACAGCGCATACGTGCCGTGCGTCTTCATCAGGCGCACGACGGACTCGCTCGGCTGGGCGCCGTTGCTCAACCAGTACAGCGCGCGGGCGTGGTCGATCTGAACGGTCTCAGGGTTCGTACGCGGGTTGTAGAAACCAATAGACTCAATATAGCGCCCATCGCGGGGGGTGCGGCTGTCCGTCACCACAATACGGTAGCTCGGCTGATTCTTGGCCCCTACACGGCGCAGTCGAATACGTACCATTGTCTGGAATTGCTCCTTCTATACGTGAGTTTCTAGTAACCTACTCGACAGCTTGTGAAGCTGGTGTCCTTACATTTACAAACAACTTGCCGCGGCTACCCCCCGGAAGGGCGCAGCCGTTTACTTAAACAGCCCCCGGAAGTCGCCGAAATTGCCCGGCGTCTTCTGCTTGGTGAGCTTCTTCATCATACGTTGTGCCTGCTGGAACTGCTTGATGAGCTGGTTCACTTCCTGCACGCTGGTGCCGCTGCCTGCCGCGATGCGCCTGCGGCGGCTGGCGTTCAGGAGGCGCGGTTTTTCCCGCTCCGCAGGTGTCATGGAGTTCATTATAGCCTCAAACGTCTTGAGTTGTCTATCGATCTGGTCCTGCGGCAGCGCGTTGGCGACCTGCCCCAGCCCGGCAAGCTCCAGGATCTGCGTGAGCGGCCCGAGCTTCTTCATCTGCTTGAGCTGCTTGCGGAAGTCCTCCAGCGTGAAGCTGGCATCGAGCAGCTTGCGCTGCATCTCCTCCGCCTCAGCTTCCTCGATGTCAAGCGCCTCCGCCCGCTCGATCAGCGTCAGGACGTCACCCATGCCCAGGATACGGCTCGCCAGCCGGTCGGGGTGGAACTCCTCCAGCCCGTCCAGCTTTTCGCTCACACCCAGGAACTTGATCGGCACGCCGGTGACTTCACGCATCGAGATGGCCGCGCCGCCACGAGCATCGCCGTCCACCTTGGTGAGGATCAGCCCGGTCAGGCCGACCGCATCGTTGAAGCCCTGCGCGATGTTGACAGCTTCCTGGCCGGTCATCGAGTCCGCGACGAGCAGGATCTCCTTCGGCTCGACCCGCTGCTTGATCGCCTTCAGCTCGTCCATCATGGTCTCGTCGATCTGGAGGCGGCCAGCCGTGTCCACGATGACGACGCTGTGATTCTCGCGGCGGGCAAGCTGCACGCCGTTGTAGGCGATCGCCGGCGGCGCGGGGTCGGTCCCCTCGCTGTGCACGGGGATGTCAAGCTGCTTGCCGAGCGAGATGAGCTGTTCGACGGCGGCGGGCCGGTACGTGTCCGCCGCGACGAGCAGCGGCCTGTGGCCTTTCCGGCGCAGGTGCAGCGCCAGCTTGCCAGCAGTGGTCGTCTTACCGGAGCCCTGCAGACCGACGAGCATGATGACGTGCGGGGTGTTGCCCGCCAGGTTCAGACGGCCCGGCTTGCCGAGCGTGCTGATCAGCTCTTCGTGCACGATCTTCACGACCTGCTGGCCCGGCGTGAGGCTCTTCTGCACCTCAACGCCGACCGCACGCTCGCGCACCCGCTTGACAAAGGACTTGACCACGCTGTAGTGGACATCCGCCTCCAGCAGCGCCATGCGGATCTCCCGCATCGCAGCGTTGACGTCGTCCTCCGTCAGCTTGCCGTGCTTGCGCAGGTCGCTGAAGATACCTTGCAGTCTATCGCTAAGGCTCTCGAATACAGGCATGACTTACCACTCTGCTCCTGACACGGTCACAAGGGACGGATTTTAGTGTATGCACAGGCATTCGTCAAGAAGCGCCCGGCAGCCCTTCCGAAGGCTCCCCTGCGAGATTCTCAACTGATGTGTCAATAATACCACATTCCACGCGCTATATTTTTTAACATACCACTATCTAGCAGGAATCTAACACGCGGGGGCCGCAAAGGTAGCATCTTTGCCCTCACCCCAGACGGCTGCTGCCGTACCGGGGGGCAATTGTTATGACATTGCAACTCCCACGCCCAGCCGATACAATCCCGCCCTATGGACGAGAACCCTTTTTCCAAACATACCCAGCGGAACCAGCGCATCGACCTGGACCGCACTGTACGGACCCGGCCTATCCCGCGTGACTGGTACGACGACAGGCCGCCGTATGGCCCGCCGCCGGGGTCGAGCATCCCCGGCCCGCCGAGACCGCGCCCGGTCCCGCACCGGCGCAAAAAGCGGCGGGGCCTGCCCCGGCTGCTGCGCATTGTGCTGCAGCTTGCGGCGGCAGGCGTGCTGTTCATGCTTGCGCTGACGGTCGTCATTGCGGCCATCTATGTGATCGCCCCGCCGCCGCGCACGAATATCCTCGTGCTCGGTGTGGACGCGCGCCCCGGCGAGAGCATGGCGACCCGCACCGACACAATCATCCTGGTCACCGTCGATCCCGGTGGTCCGTACACGGGAATGCTGTCCATTCCGCGTGACCTGTACGTGGACATCCCCGGCTACGCCTCAAACCGGATCAACGCCGCGCACGTTCTTGGCGAGCTAGAGGAGGAAGGGCGCGGACCGGAGAAGGTCATCGAGACCGTCGAGGCGAACTTCGGCGTGCCCGTGCACCGCTACGTGCGCCTCAACTTCGAGGGTTTCGTCGCCATTGTCGACGCGGCTGGCGGCGTGACGGTGGACGTGGAAAAGCCGTTTGTCGATACAGCCTACCCCACGCCGGACTACGGCACGATGACAGTGGAGTTTGAGGCGGGCCGCCAGCACATGGACGGCGAGCGGGCGCTCCAGTACGCGCGCAGCCGCCACGCCTCCACCGACTACGACCGCTCCGCGCGGCAGCAACAAGTGATCGCCGCGCTGATCAAGCGGCTGATCAACCCGCTGAACTGGTGGCGGCTGCCGGGGGTCTTTCTGGCGTACACCCAGCACGTCGACACGAACCTGACCGTGGTCGACGCGGTGGCGCTGGCCCCCGCCGTGCTGTGGGTCGGGCCAGATGGCATCGATCAGCGCACCTTCGAGCCGGGTATGATGACGGGGCGCACCACCGAGGCAGGCGCCTCCGTCCTCGAACCATCGTGGCCCGCCATCAACGCGGTGATCGAAGAGATGTTTAAAGACTGAGCAGCGAGGCGGCCCCCCTCTGCCAGTGGTTGCCTTCACAAAGCAGACGGACAATTTGGCTGTGATAGCATCCTGCGTGGCGGCTGCCGCTGGAACCCCCTCCGTGCGACCCGGAGGGGGTTCGGCATCGGGCATTCGCAGCCAGCTCGTCAAAAGTGTCGTGTCCCCACCCCAGCCTATGAGGGGGCGATTCTAGCCGTCACAAAACAAACTGCCCCCTTCTATGGGGAAGTAGCGGCCCGAAGGGTCGCCAAAGGGGGGCCGGCCTCGGGTAATTGCAGATAGCTCAGCAGAAGTGTTACACAACCAGTCTGCCGGGGCAGTTGGGTGGGGGTTCAACGTAGCCTTCACACAGGCAGGGCCTGCCCGGCCCGCTCCCTTTCTACTCAAACAGGTGGGCGCGCTGCTGGAGCGTCAGCCCGGAGTCGTTGTTCTCGGTGGGGCGGCGCTCGTTGAGCATGTTCATGTGCTCGACAAGCAGGCGGCGGCTCAGTTCGTAATCTTTGGCCTCAATCGCATCAACGATCCGCCGGTGATAGTCCCACACCTTCTGCAGATACGACAGGTCACGGTACAGGTGCAGGCCAAATGCCTCGTATGCCTGTCTCTTATACACATCT
>DGDY01000309.1 GCA_002385675.1 Anaerolineales bacterium UBA3940
ACAACCATCCGCCTGCTGAACGGCGTGCTCACGCCGATGGCGGGCAGCGCGCGCGTTCTCGGCTATGACCCTGCCGCCGAGGGCCCGGCGCTCCGCCGCCAGACCGGCGTGCTCACCGAGTCGCCGTCACTGGACGAGCGGCTCACCGCCCGCGAAAACCTGTCGATCTACGCGGCACTCTACGACGTACCCGAGGACCGCATTGACGCGCGTGTGAACGAACTGCTGGAGCAGTTCGACCTGACCGCCCGCGCCGATGACAAGGTTGGCGGCTACAGCAAGGGTATGCGGCAGCGGCTGGCGCTGGCGCGGGCACTCGTCCACGAGCCGCAGCTTCTGTTCCTCGACGAGCCGACCGCCGGGCTGGACCCCGTCGCCACGAAGCAGGTGCATGACCTCATCCTGCGGCTGACGCGCGCCGAGGGGCGGACCGTCTTTCTGACCACGCACAACCTCGTTGAGGCCCAGCGACTCTGCGACCGGGTCGTCGTGCTGGAGCGCGGGCAGGTGCTGGCGATGGGCACGCCCGCCGAGTTGAGCCATCGCTACGCGCACGCCCAGCGCATCCAGGTGGAAGTCTCGCCGGAGACGGCGGCAGAGGCGCTGGCGCTGCTCGACGCGACGCCGGGCCTCGTTGACGTGACCCGCGTCAACACGACGGTCAGCTTCAGCGGGGCGCGCCGGGATGACATCCCGGAGATTATCGCGCGTTTGGCCGGGGCGGGCGTGCGCATCTACAGCGTCACGCCGGAGGAGCCTTCGCTTGAGGATGTCTACTTTGCCCTGCACGGCGAAGGTGAAGAGGAGGTGCCCGCATGAACGGCATGAACTGGCGTGGGATCCGCGCAGTGATGCGCAAGGACCTCAAGGTTGTTACGCGCAGCAAGATGATCATGCTGCCGATGATCATCCTGCCGGTGATTTTGCTGGTCATCTTCCCGCTGCTGTTCGGGCTGGCGGCCATCTTCGGTGGCGACATGCTGGCCGGGGAGATGGACGACTTCCGGCAGATGATGGGCATGATGCCCCCGCAGCTCCTCGAGCAGTGGCAGGGGCTTGACATGAACGCGCTGTTCTTCCAGTTGATGGCCGTTTACGCCTTCGCGCCGATGTTCCTCATCGTGCCGATGATGGTCGCCAGCGTGATCGCCGCCGACAGCTTCGTCGGGGAGCGCGAGCGCAAGACACTGGAGGCGCTGCTGTACACGCCGCTAACAAACCGCGAGTTGCTTGCCGCGAAGATGCTGACGGCGCTGCTCGCTGCGCTGGTTGTCGAGCTGCTGAGCTTTGTGCTCTACGCGGTGGTTGTCAACGCGGTGGGCTGGCCGCTGATGGGCCGCATCTTCTTCCCGAACGTAACGTGGATCATCATGGTGGTGTGGCTCGGGCCGGCGGTCGCCGCGCTGGGGCTGGGCCTGACGGTGCTGATCTCCTCCCGCGTCAGCACGTTTCAGGAAGCCTACCAGCTTGGCGGCATCGTCGTGCTGCCCATCGTCGCGCTGATGATCGGGCAGTTTGCGGGCGTGGTGTACTTCGGGCCGGGGCTGGTGCTGGGGCTTGGCCTGGTGGTGTGGATCATCGACGCGGTGATTGTGTGGTTCGGCGTGCAGACGTTTGACCGCGACGCGCTGCTGGCGCGGTTGTGAGGCCGTGCGCGGGGGGCTCGAAAACCCGCCGCGAATGAACTTCGCGGCTCCTTGGCACTCCAAACCGAAGTAGGGGCGGGTCTATTGATGCAGTCGATGCGGAGCATCGCGCATCACGACCCGCCCCTACGGTCAGATGCAGGGGGCAGTTACGGCATCGGGTGGTTTAATCGCCCCCTCATAGGGGGAGATGTCGGCGCGGAGCGCCGACAGAGGGGGTGCAGTTGGCGTGCCAACTGCCCGCTGAGCCAGACTATAACGAGCGGATGGTCCTAAGTTGACAGGCATGGGGCGGAGCATGCTCCGCCCTTACCAGCCATGCTGTACGTGGGTGCCCCCCTCCTGACCGGTAGCCAAAGGCTGCCGCCCGTCCTCCCCCTTGCAAGGGGGAGGACAGCGCGCTACGCGCGCAGGTGGGGGTTCTGTCTCCTGCACCCTAATGCGACAGCGTCTTCTCCGCGAGGTACTGGCGCGTGCCCTCCAGCAGTGCCTCGACGATCTCCGGACGGCGCGCCTGCCCGATATGCCCCACGCGGAGGATCTTGCCCTTCAAATCGCCCAGCCCGCCGGATACCATCAGCCCGTGCTCTTTCACCAGGTACACGCGCAGCCCGTCAGGGTCGATGTGCGCGGGCGGTGTCAGCGCGCTGATCACCGGCGCGGCGTACTGCGGGTCAGGGTACAGGCGGAAGCCCATCTCCTGCATGCCGTGCCGAGTGCAATCGGCGGCCCATGCGATGCTGCCGAAATGCTGCTCCGGGCCGGTGGCGAAGATGCCCTTCAGCGCTGCATGTAGCGCGGCGATGTTGTTCGTCGGCATGGTGGTGGGGTAGGGGTGCCAGTCGCCCCAGTTCTCAACGTACCAGCGCCACGTGCGCAGGTCGAGATACCAGCCGTGTGGGGCGGGGTTGGCCTCCGCCATCTGCCAGGCGCGCTCGCTCAGCGCCAGCAGCCCGACGCCCGGCGGCGCGCCCACGCACTTGTTCGGCACGCCTACGCAGGCGTCGAGACCCCAGCCGTCCACGTCGATTGGCACGCCGCCAAACGACGCGATCGCGTCCACGATGACCGGCAGGTCGAACTCGTGCGCGACGGATGCAATCGGCTGGAGGGGGTTGAGCACGCCGGTGCTCGTCTCGTG
>DGDY01000277.1 GCA_002385675.1 Anaerolineales bacterium UBA3940
CTCGTGCTTGTCCTTGAGGATTGATTTATAGAGGCTTCGCCCGAATCCAAAAGAGCGCCGCACGGCGCTCTTCTCATGACTCGCCCAGGACTCGAACCAGGAACCAGTCAACTGCTCTACCGATTGAGCTAGCAGGCCCGCTCATTAAGGGCTAGCGGACACCGACTCGCTGACACTGCCGTTGGAGGCAAACAGGGGGAACGGCGGCAGCCGCCGTTCCCCCGTGCGTAGCTCGACAGTTACTGCACACGCATCTCTACAAGTCCCCTGACCCGCGTGTTGTTCGGGAAGCCCGGCAGCACACTGCTAAAGCCGCCCTGGTTGCGGAAGGAGACAATGCAGTCGCTGCAGGCGCGAAGGTCGGCGAGCGGTACTTCAACCTCATAGCCGTCTGCGCCTACCAGAACCACAGTCGTGGCCCCATCCTGCACGCCCGCCTGATCCAGCAGCATGTTCATCGAGACGCCGGTATAGGTCTCCTCTTCACCCGAGTTGTTGGTGCCAACCGCCTCCATGGTTTCCATCGCGCGGACCTCTTCTTCGGTCCACGACATCTCGTTGTCTACCATGCCGGTGATGCTCAAGCCTTGCGCGCCGGTGTCGCCAGCATTGCCTCCGCCGCCGGAGCCATCGCCGCGCCCCTGAGACCAGACACCTCCGCAGCTCCCCGATTCCGCGAGCCGCGGGAGCCGCTGACTCTCTGCGCCGAAGGGGTGACGGTGCAGCTCGGCAGGCGCACCGTTCTGCGCAACCTGAACCTCACGGTGCGCGGTGGCGAGACGGCAGCCATCGTCGGGCGGAACGGCGTCGGTAAGACCACGCTGCTGCGCGCCCTCGGCGGGCTTGTGCCCTACGACGGGCGGATCGACGTCAACGGCGAGCGGCCCGATCTCGGGCTCGTGTTCCAGAACGCCGACCTGCAGTTGTTCAATGCCTCGGTGCGGGATGAAATCCTGTACCGTGTGGACAATCCGGATATGGCGCTCTACGAGCACCTGCTTGATGTCCTCGGCCTGACTCGCTACGAGAACACCCCGCCGCTTCTGCTGAGCGAGGGCGAAAAGAAGCGCGTGGCCCTCGCCACGGTGCTGCTGAGGCAGCCCCGCCATGGGGTGCTGTTGGATGAACCCTCGCTGGGGCAGGACCTGCGCCATAAACAGATGCTGCTCCGCGTAGCCCGTGCGCTGAACGACGCAGGCTACGTGGTGATTATGACCACCCACGACCTGGCGCTCGCCGCCGGGGTGGATCGAATTATCCTGATGGGGGCTGACGGCTTCGTCGCCGACGGGCCGCCCGGCGAGGTCTTCGCCGACCACGCCGCCTGGGCCTCGATCGGGCTTTACGTGCCGGACTGGCTGTATGAGGACGGGAGGCTCACCACACTATGAAACGCCGTCGCACCACCCCCGGCGCGTGGCAGGTCGACCTCATCGAAAGCTCGCCGCTGCGCCCGGTTGACCCCCGCACCAAGCTGGCGCTCAGCCTGTCGGCGTCGCTGGCCGTCATGCTGCCGCTCACCCAACTGGTGGTGGCCATCCTAATCTACATCGCCTTCATGGGCTGGGCGCGTGTGCTGAAGGTCGCCGCCCGGCAGGTATGGGGGCTGAAGTGGCTGCTGCTCGGCCTGTTCGTCATCGACTGGATCTTCGTCTCGTTGGAGCTTGCTGTATCCATCACCCTGCGTCTGAGCCTGCTGGCCAGCACCTTCTCGATGTTTTTCGCCACCACGACACCCGCCGAGTTGCGGCTGGCGCTGGAGTGGATGCGTGTGCCGTACCGCTACGCATTCAGCCTGAGCCTGGCCTTCCAGAGCCTCAGCCTGCTCGACGAGGAGTGGCGAACGATCCGCGAGGCTCAGCAGGCACGCGGCGCCTGGCAGCCGCCGACCGGCTGGCGCAAGCTGCGTCAGAACATCTCCGACATGATCGCGCTCTCGGTACCGGCCATCGTCCTGGTGACCAAGCGGGCATGGGCCATGACAGAGGCCGCCTACGCACGCGGCTTCGACGCGCCACACCGCCGCCCCTACCGGGAGCTTTCCCTGAAACCGTTTGACTGGGCGCTGCTCATCGGGGCAACCCTGATCGGCGTGGGGCTGATGGCGTGGCGTCTCGTCAGCATTTGACTCTGGAGGAGGCTGTATGTCACAGCGAACGCGCATCTTAATCGCCCTGCTGGCCATCGTCGTCATGGTCGGCGGAGTGCTTGGCGGCGACCTGATCCGCCGCAGCCAGCAGGCCGCGGCCCGGCCCGACCTGCCGCCGGGGGCCATCCCCATCTACATGGACGGCTCGCTTGTGGCAGGCTTCGTCCCCGACGACCTCAACCAGCTTGAGGAGGTCAGCTTTGTCGACGCCGAGGAGGGCAAGACCCAGCAGGGCTGGCTGCTGCGTGACGTCCTCATGCTCACCCTCGACGGCGTCGCTCTCGACCCCGGCATGACGATCATCGTGAGCAGCAGCAGCCGCGGCAAGTCCGCGAGCATGGTCTGGGCCGAGGTCAATGATGTGGAAAACATGGTCATGTTCGATGTCTCAGGGCGCGGCACCCTCAAGCTGGTGTCACGCGGCCTGGAACGTCTCGATGTGCGCGATGAGTGGGTGCAGGACGTAGACCGTATCGAGATCGTTTCGTCATGAGCGCGGTCAAACCGCGAGAGAGGGAGCAACATGTCAACTGACAGCCCGCAGCAAGTCAAACTGCCAGCCAGGGAGCCCTACTTCACGACGTTCGAGCTGATTCTGCTGGCGATTCTGGCGGCGCTCATCGTCGTGGCGAAGATCGCGCTGCGCCTGCCGCTGCGCCTGCCCGGCCACTCAGGTCTCTTCTGGATGGCCATTATCGTCGTCGCGGCGGGTATCGTCCCCAAGCGCGGGGCAGCCAGCCTGGTCGGGCTGACGTCCGCGATCATCGCCGCCTTCATGGGGCTTGGCGACTTCGGCGCGCTGAACACGTTTCTGTCATACCTGGTGGTCGGTATCGGGACCGATCTCGCGTTGATGCTGCTCGGCAAGCCGGACCAGATAGTCATAGCTGCGCTGGCGGCAACGCTGGGCCACCTGGGGAAGTTCGTCGTGAAGTGGGTGTTCGGGCTCATCACTGGCGCACCCATCGGCTTTGTGACGCTGGGCCTCGCGTGGGCCGCCGCCGGCTACATTGTATGGGGGGCGCTGGGCGGGATACTCGGCGCGCTGACGCTCAAGGCGCTTCACCGGGCGGGGTTCTTCGCCTACCTGGCTGAGAAGCGGTGATGCGGCTGCCTGTTTCAGCAGCCAGATGGTAGGATCGAAATCAAAAAGAGCGCCGTGCGGCGCTCTTTATCGTTTCCCCAGTCCGCACGGGCGAGGACGTGACGGAGGGGCTATGCGTGCGATCACTCCACCCACTCTACCCTGCCCGTCTCCTCCACCTCGTAGCCGCCAAGATCCAGAATGGCCGCCTTCGCTTCGTCCGAGTTCAGCCAGGCAACAAGCCTCTGGATCACCGGCAGTTCCCACACTTCAGCCGGAATGACCAGATCATAGCGTTCGGTGGTCAGGCGGATAAAGTCGAGGCCATAGGCCAGGGCAGCCGCCTCTACGGCGAGCCCCACATCCGCGCGCTTCTCGGCGACAGCCCCCGCGACTTCAAGATGCGTATTTACCTCATCCCCGTAACCGTTAATCGCCTCGGCGGACAGGCCAAGCTCCTCAAGCTGGGCTTCGAGCCATACACGGGTCCCGGCGCCCCACTGCCGGTTAATGAAACGCACATCCGGGCGCACGAGGTCCCGCAGACCGGTAATCCCTGCAGGGTTGCCGTGAGGCACGATCAAACCCAGCCGGCGGTGGCCGAGCGTGAGGAGCGCAATGCGACGTCCCGGCAGGAGCTGCTTGACGTGTGCGCGGTTGTACGTCCCCGTCTCTCTATCCCAGAGGTGGCAGCCGGCGATATCCGCGCCATACCGGGCCAGCGCCATCAACCCGCCGAAACTCCCGACGAACGTCAGCTTGAGGATGTAGTCGGGTGCAAGCGCGCTGATCCGGCTGGCCAGCATCGAGATGATCGGGTCATGGCTGCCAACGAAGCGCAGCACCTGCTGCGAGGCAGTAGCGGGCAGTTCGACGCGCACCTGCCAGCGATCGAGGACCTCATGCATGGCCGAATCCACTTCGTGTGGCGAGTACCCGGCTGCCAGCACGCCCAGCAGAAACGCCTCCAGTTGGTTGACAAGCGTTGCACGCCGCAGAGGGGTGTGCATTTCCCCCCGCTCTGCCACCCGGCTGCCCTGCCCCACCTGCGAAACGATGAGACCCTGCGCAGCAAGCTCCCGATAGGCACGCTGAACCGTGCCCGGCGCACAGCCCCACCGCTCGGACATCTCGCGCACGGACGGCAGTGGGTCGCCGGGCTTGAGGCTGCCATCAAGGATCTGACGCCTCACCGAATCGGCAATCTTGCCAAAGAGCGCCATGAAGGCCTCCTGCTATAACCTGTAACGAGTGACGGACTATCTAGATAAAGCGTATCAGGTGTATCAGATCATTTGACACACCTTTCCAATTGGGCTTATACTGTCGATAGCGAACGGCTTGTGAAATTTTGAATATTATACCGCTAACCAAGCCGGTTGACTTTAGCTCGTACGTCATGGGTCCCTGATTAACCAGCCCGTTACTCCAGACAGGCGCTCCTGTTGCTGCGCGGATGTGTGGCTTCGGGTGTGCCTGTATCCAATTATGCCCGTTTCCACACTTTCCACACATAGTTCTACATTGGGAGGCAAGAATGCAAAAACTCAACCTCGTCGTCAACGGGCGACCACAGTCGGTGGTGGTGTACCCCGAAACCACCCTCATGGATGTCCTCCGCAAGCAATTGCTGCTGACAGGGACCAAGGACGGTTGCGAGGAAGGCCACTGCGGCTCTTGCGCGGTGCTGGTCAATGGCAAGTATACACTGGCCTGCATCACGAAGATGAACCGTATCCCCGATGGTGCTGAAATCCTGACGGTCGAGGGCATCGGCCAGCCGGGCAACCTGCACCCCATTCAGAAGGCGTTCATCCTGCATGGCGCGCCCCAGTGTGGGTTCTGCACGCCGGGCTTCGTCGTCTCCTCCTATGCGCTACTGCTGGAGAACCCCAACCCCACCCGCGAAGAGGTGCGGGCCTGGTTCCACAAGCGGCACAATGTCTGCCGCTGCAACGGCTACAAGCCTTACGTCGACGCGGTGATGGATGCGGCGAAGGTGCTGCGCGGCGAGATGGATGAGTCGGAGCTGGAGTACCGCCCCGAAGAAGAGAACCGCGTCTGGGGCACGAGCCGTCCGCGTCCGTCGGCTGAGGCCAAAGTCACCGGCACGCTCGACTATGGCTCCGACCTCGGTCTCAAGCTGCCCCCCAACACGCTGCGCCTGGCACTGGTTCAGGCGAAGGTGTCGCACGCCAACATTCTCCGCATTGATACCAGCGAAGCGGAGAAGATGCCCGGCGTGTACGCCGTGCTGACGCACAAGGACGTCAAGGGCAAGAACCGCATCACCGGCCTCATCACCTTCCCGACGAACAAGGGCGATGGTTGGGATCGGCCCATCCTGTGCGATGAGAAGGTCTTCCAGTACGGTGACGCCATCGCCATCGTCTGCGCGGACACCGAGGAAAACGCCCGCGCCGCCGCTGAGAAGGTGGTCGTCGAGCTTGAAGAACTGCCGGCGTACATGAGCGCGCCCGCCGCGATGGCCGAGGACGCCATCGAGATCCACCCGGGCACGCCCAATGTGTACTACGAGCAGAAGATCGCCAAGGGCGAGGACACTGGCCCGCTGATGGAGAAGGCCGCGTATGTGGTCGAGGGCGAGTACTACAGCCAGCGCCAGCCACACCTGACCATCGAGCCGGACGTGGGCTTTGCCTACTTCGATGAGGAAGGTCGCCTGACCATCCACTCCAAGAGCATCGGTCTGTACCTGCACCACGCCATGATCGCCCCCGGCCTGGGCATCGAGCCGGAGAAGCTCCGCCTGGTGCTGAACCCCGCCGGTGCGACCTTCGGCTATAAGTTCAGCCCGACGATGGAAGCCCTGCTCGGCGTTGCCGCGATGGCAACAGGCCGCCCGGTGTTCCTGCGCTACAACTACGAGCAGCACATGCAGTACACCGGCAAACGCTCGCCCTTCTGGATGAAGCTCAAGTTTGGGGCGGACGAAAACGGCAAGATCATCGCGATGGAAAGCGACTGGTCCGTCGACCACGGCCCCTACTCCGAGTTTGGCGACCTGCTGACGCTGCGCGGCGCCCAGTTCATGGGTGCTGGCTATGACATCCCCAACATCCGCGGTACGGGGCGCACCGTCTGCACCAACCACGTATGGGGTGCGGCGTTCCGCGGCTATGGTGCCCCGGAGGCGCTCGTCGCGAGCGAGAGCCTGATCGACGAACTGGCCGAGAAGATGGGCATCGACCCGCTGGAGTTGCGCTACCGGAACGTGTACCGCCCCGGTTCGACAACCCCCACTGGCCAGGAGCCGGACGCTTACAGCCTGCCGCAGATGATCGACATCCTGCGCCCGAAGTACGAAGCTGCGCTTAAGCGGGCAAAGGAGAACTCGACCGACGAGCACAAGAAGGGCGTCGGCGTGTCCATCGGCATCTACGGCTGCGGCCTGGACGGTCCGGACAGCGCTGAAGCCTGGGCCGAGATCACCCCGGACGGCGTGGTCATCTCCACCACCTGGCAGGATCACGGCCAGGGCGCGGACATGGGCGCGCTGGGTACCGCTCATGAGGCGCTGCGGCCTATGGGCATCCGGCCTGAGCAGATCAAGCTGGTTCTGAATGACACCGCGCTCGCTCCCAACGGCGGCCCCTCGGGCGGCAGCCGCAGCCAGGTCGTGATCGGTAACGCGATCAAGAACGCCTGCGAGCAGCTCGTCCAGGCAGCGAAGAAGGAATGCGGCTGCTATCGCACCTACGATGAGTTCGTCGCCGATGGGCTGCCGCTGCGCTACGTGGGTAGCTGGACCGCCTCGGCGGCGACGAACTGCGACGAGAACGCGCAGGGCGCGCCGTTCGTGGTCTACATGTACGGTGTGTTCATGGCCGAAGTCGACGTCGCGGTCAAGACCGGCAAGACGACGGTCGAGAAGCTGACAATCGTCGCGGATGTCGGCAAGATCAATAATAAGCTCGTCGTGGACGGGCAGATCTACGGTGGTCTGGCGCAGGGTGTCGGCCTGGCGCTCAGCGAGGACTTCGAGGACATCGAGAAGCACTCGTCGCTGCGCGGCGCCGGTGTGCCGTATGCCCGTGACATCCCGGATGACATCGAGATCATCTACGTGGAGACCCCGCGCGAATATGGCCCCTTCGGCGCCGCCGGTGTGGGCGAGCTCCCGCTGACCTCACCGCACATCGCCATCATCAACGCGATCAACAACGCGGTTGGGGTACGCATCCGGCACCTGCCGGCCTACCCGGAGAAGGTGCTGGCCGCGTTGGCTGCACGTTCTGCGGCGGAAGCCGTGCCGGCCAACGACTAGCCGGTCGCGCCGTTTGCTGACCGTATAAACGAGAGGTGAGCGGTACGCGTAGCCGCTCACCTCTCAGTTAGCCAGGTTGATCTCCAGATGACCAACTTCCTAGACCAGAAAAGCCTGCGCGCCCTGGAAGCCCTCTGCATCCAGGAAGAGGCCCCGCCCTGCCAGGCGGGCTGCCCGGTGCACGTCGATGTCCGCACTATGCTGGGCAAGCTCGCGGCGGGCGATGCGGCGGGCGCCAGCCAGGTGCTGCAGAAGAGCGTCCCCTTCCCCGGCATCATCAGCCGTGTGTGTGACGAGCCCTGCCGGTTACCCTGTACGCGCGGCAAGATAGGCGACCCCATCGCCATCCGGGCGCTGGAGCGCGCCGCCCTGGAGATGTCAGGGGATCGCCGCGAGCCTGTCAAAACGCTGCCCGCCCGCAACAAGCAGGTGGCAATCGTCGGAGGAGGGCTCAGCGGGCTGACCGCAGCCTTCGACCTCGTGAGGAAAGGCTATCACGTCGCCGTGTTCGAGCGCACCGGGCGTCTCGGCGGGCGCATATGGGACACCCCGGATGATGTGCTGCCAGAGGAGGTCATCTCGGCTGACCTTGCCATTCTGGACAGCCTGCCGGGCCTGGACGTGTACTACGACCACGCGGTAGACGACCTTTTCGGCATCGAAGAGCTGAACGTCACGTTCGATGCGATCTACCTGGCGGTCGGCGCGGAATGGGGCGGCCTCGATGAACTGCTGGTGGACGCGGATGGGCGGCTGAGTGTCAACTCGGTGACCTACGAGACAGCCCGGCCCTGCGTCTTCGCGGGGGGGAGCCTGCTGCGTCCCGGCGAAGCCTGGTCGCCGATCACCTCGATCTCCGACGGTCGGCGCGCGGCCATCTCCATCGACCGCTACATCCAGAAGGTGTCGCTCACCGCATCGCGCGAGCGGGAGGGCGCTTACCCGTCGAAGTTGTACACCAGCACCGTCGGTATCCCGCCCGAGCCTGTCACCCCGATGCGCGACCCGGAAGCGGGCTACTCGCCCGACGAGGCCATCGCCGAGGCGGCGCGCTGCATCCAGTGCGAGTGCCTTGAGTGCGTCAAGGTCTGCGCCTACCTCGATAAATACGGCGGCTACCCGAAAAACCACGCTCGGACCATCTACAACAACCTGTCCATCGTCATGGGCGAGCGCTACGCCAACACCTTCATCAACTCGTGCGCGTTGTGCGGCCTGTGCATGGAGGTCTGCCCGAACGACTTTGACATGGGCTCGCTGTGCCAGCAGGCCCGCGAGGTGATGGTCCAGCAGGGGCGGATGCCGCCCTCCACGCATGACTTTGCCCTACGCGATATGGCCTTCAGCCTGAGCGACAAGTTCGCGCTGGCCCGTCACCAGCCGGGTACGACGGCGAGCACGTATCTGTTCTTCCCCGGCTGCCAGCTCGCCGGTTCGCGCCCCGGCGCGGTCGAGGAGGTGTATACTTACCTCCAGTCCGTGCTGAGCGGCGGTGTCGGCCTGATGCTGGGCTGCTGCGGCGCACCGGCTGAGTGGGCGGGCCGAAAGGAACTGTTCGGCGAGGTGCTGGCGAGCTTCGAAGCTCAGCACGCCGAAATGGGCCGCCCGACGCTGGTGCTGGCCTGCCCAAGCTGCCAGCAGGTTTTCAGCAAGCACCTGCCCGATGTGGAGATCATCTCGCTGTGGGAACTCTTCGCACGGGAAGGGTTGCCCGCGGACGCCGCGCGGCTGGAAGCGGGCTACACCGTATCCGTGCACGACCCGTGCACCGCGCGCTACGAGACCGCAGTGCAGGACAGCGTCCGGCAGATCATCGAGCGGCTTGGTGGTGCAATCGAAGAACTGCCGCTCAGCCGCGAGCGGACCACCTGCTGTAGCTACGGCGGGTTGATGGTCTTTGCCGACCGCGAGTTGGCACGGGAGACGGTCGCCCGGCGGGTGGCGGAGAGCCCCGCTGACTACGTGACCTACTGCGCCATCTGCCGGGACTTCTTCGCCGCCCAGGGGAAGCCCACCCTGCACCTGCTCGACCTGATCTTCGGCGCAGATGACAGCGCGGCAGGGCGCGGGCCGACATGGTCCGAGCGCCACGAGAACCGCGCCCGGCTCAAACGCAAACTGCTCACCGAGTTATGGGGAGAAGCTATGACCGACGGCGAAGCATACGAGGCGATCAAGCTCAACATCTCTGAGGATGTGGCGGCCCTGCTCGACGAACGCCTGATCCTCGTCGAGGACATCCAGCAGGTGATCGCCTACGCTGAGCGCACGGATCACAAGCTGCTCAACAGCGACACCGGGCATTATCTGGCGCACTACCGCCCGGCTGCCGTCACGTACTGGGTGGAATACGCTCCCGAAGGCGACGTCTTCACCGTCTACAACGCCTACAGCCACCGCATGGAAGTCGATGAGGATGTGAAATCATGAGCCACAAAGTTGACCTCGTCGGCGTGGAGAAGTGGATGTGCGCCTGCTGCAAGTGTGCGCTGGAGATCCGCAAAGTCAGCGTGGGCTATATGGGCAGCAAGTTCCCGGTCGATCTGCCTGTCTGCCCGAAGTGCGGGCAGGTCTATGTGCCGGAGGCGCTCGCCACCGGCAAGATGGCCGAGGTTGAAAAGACGCTGGAAGATAAATGAAAGGCACGAATAGCCCATCGTGCTGCGTCTACGAGCAGCCCGCCATCCGCGACGTAACCGGCGACACTATCCGGCCCGGTGGCCTCGCGCTGACCGAACGGGCGCTGGCTCACTGTGCGCTGCCGCCTGGAGCCCGCGTGCTGGATGTCGGCTGCGGCACAGGCGCGACGGTCGAACACCTGCGGCGCACGCACGGTCTGCGTGCCGTGGGCATCGATCCGTCGCGCGTTCTGCTTCAAGCGGGCATGGAGCGAACCTCCGACCTGCCGCTCGGCGCGGCTGCGGGCGAGCGGCTGCCGTTTGCAAACGGGGTCTTCGATGCGCTGTTTGCCGAGTGCTGCCTCTCGCTGATGGACGCCCCCGCTGCGCTGTCGGAGTTCGGGCGGGTGCTGCGGCCCGGCGGCTGGCTGATCGTCAGCGATATGGGCGCGGGCAACCCGGCGGCACTGGCCGCGGCCCGCGCTCTGCCGCTCTCATGCTGCGCCAGCGGGGCGATGCCCCGCAGCGAGGTGACCGCGCTGGTCGAGCACGCGGGGTTCACCGTTGAGCGGTGGGAGGACCACAGCGAGGAACTCCGCCAGCTTACCGTGCAGATCATCTTCGAGCATGGCTCGATGGAGAACTTCTGGCGGGCGCTGGCCGGGGAAGCTGCCTGCGCTTGTAACATCCAGCCGGTACTGGCCCGGCTGAAGCCGGGCTATTTCCTGCTGATCGCACGCAAGCACGCGGCCTGAGTGCCGCATTGCATTTATCGAGGACAGACGACATGGAAGAACTGATGCGCATGATAGAGCTGCAGAGGCAGGGGCTTTACTGCAGCCAGATTCTCGTCAGCATGGGCTTGCAGGATCAGGACAAGGACAACCCTGACCTCGTGCGAGCCGTCCAGGCGCTGGCCGGTGGCATCGGCTTCTCACAGGACACCTGCGGCGCGCTGACGGGCGGCGCCTGCCTGCTCGGCCTGTACGCAGGCACCGGCCCCCGCGAAGTGGACGACCCGCGCCTCATCCAGATGGTGCAGGCGCTTGTCGACTGGTTCCGCGAGGAGGTCGGCCAGCAGTACGGGGACACGACCTGCAAGGCCATCGTCGAGGGGAATTTCAACAACGCCCCGTCACGCTGCCCCGGCATCGTCGCAAAGACCTACCAGAAAGCCCGCGAACTCCTTGCCGAGAACGGCTTCATGGAACCTGAGCTATGAACCTGGAACACGTCCACTCCGTCACCGATAGCGTCTGCCCGGAGTGCTTAACGCGCCTTACCGCCCAGCGCGTGCGGCGCGGCGGGGACGTGTTTCTGCGGAAGACGTGCCCCGAGCACGGCACGTTTGAGACGATCATCTGGCGGGGCAGCCCGACTTTCACCAGTTGGGCCCGCCCCAAGCGACCCGCCTACCCCCAGAACCCGTTCACGGAGATTGAGGCGGGCTGCCCGTACGACTGCGGGCTCTGCCCCGACCATCGCCAGCAGACCTGTACCGCTCTGCTGGAGGTGACGCAGCGCTGCAATCTTGGTTGCCCGGTGTGCTTCGCGTCGTCAGGCGGTGATGCGCCTCCCGACCCCGGCCTCGACGTGATCGAGGGCTGGTATCGCCGCCTGCTGGAAGCTGGCGGGCCGTACAACGTGCAGCTTTCGGGCGGCGAGCCGACCCTGCGCGACGACCTGCCGGAGATCGTGCGCATGGGCCGCGCCCTGGGCTTCGAGTTCATCCAGGTCAACACCAACGGTCTGCGCTTCGCCGCCGACCCGGACTATGTGGCAGCGCTGGCCGATGCCGGGCTGTCCTCGGCGTTCCTGCAGTTCGACGGCACCGAAGATGACATCTACCGGACCATCCGCGGGCGCGACCTGTTCAGCCGGAAGGTTGCCGCCATCGAAGCCTGCGCCCGCCACAACATCGGCGTGATCCTCGTGCCAACCGTCATACCGGGCGTCAACCTGCACAACCTCGGTGCCATCATCGACTTTGCGCTGGCGCATATGCCGACGGTGCGGGGCGTGCACTTCCAGCCGGTCAGCTACTTTGGGCGCTATCCGCAGCCGCCCACCGACGCCGACCGCGTCACCATCCCTGAAGTGATCCGCGCGCTTGAGCAGCAGACCGATGGGCGCCTCAGTGCCGACCACTTCCAGCCGCCGGGCTGCGAGAATGCGCTGTGCTCGTTCCACGCGAACTACGTGCTGATGGCCGACGGCACGCTGCACACATGGGGTGGCAAGCCAAAGACGGGAGGAAACTGCGGCTGCGGGACGGAGTGCCAGCCGGAGAGCGCGGCGGAGGGCGCGGAGAAGGCCCGCGCGTTTGTTGCGCAGAAGTGGATTGCGCCACAGCAGGACACTCCGCCGCAGGACGGCCCGAGTCTCGGCGAGTGGGACGCCTTCCTTGAGCGCGCCCGGACGCACGCCTTCTCCGTCTCGGGGATGGCCTTTCAGGATGCCTGGACGCTCGACCTTGAGCGCCTGGCTGACTGCTGCATTCACATCGTCAGTCCGGACGGGCGGATCATCCCGTTCTGCGCGTACAACCTGACGAGCCGCGAAGGCAAGGCTCTGTACCGAGGCCAGTATGCATCTGACCCCGCTTGAACCCTGGATCGCGCGTAAGGCCGGGCTTGAGCGGTTAACACGTGCGGAGCTTGAAGCATATCAACTGGCCCGCCTGCAAGAAACACTCCGGTTGGTGCGTGAGCGAAGCCCCTTTTATCGCCAGCATCTGGCAGGCTGCCCTACCACACTGGGCAGCCTTGCCGATCTCAGCGCGCTGCCGTTCACAACGGCTGACGACATCCGCCAGAACCCCCTGCGCTTCCTGTGCGTTTCTCAGAGCGAGGTCGAGCGCGTGGTGACGCTCCCCACATCCGGCACCACTGGCACGCCGAAGCGGATCTTCTTCTCCCGCGCGGACCAGGAGCTAACGCTCGACTTCTTCCACATCGGCATGTCCACCTTCACCAGGCCGGGCGATCGCGTGCTGATCCTGCTGCCTGTCGCGCGGCGGGGCAGCGTGGGTGACCTGCTGGCCGATGCGCTGGAGCGGATGGGCGCGCACGGCATCCGGCATGGCCCGGTGCAGGACGTTGCCGAGACGCTGACGACGCTGTTTGACGAGGGAGCGAACGTGGTGGTGGGCGTGCCCACGCAGGTGCTGGCGCTCGTCCGCGCCCCGGCGGCCCGGCGCTTCCCCACCGCACCCATCGAGTCGGTCCTGCTGTCGATGGACCACGTACCGGCGAGCATTGTCAGCGCACTGGAGCAAGCCTGGCCCTGCACCGTTTACAATCACTACGGCATGACGGAGATGGGGCTGGGCGGCGGCGTTGACTGTGAGGCCCGGCGCGGCTACCATCTGCGCGAGGCCGATCTGTACGTCGAGATTGTCGACCCGCAGACAGGCGAGCCCGTCCCCGATGGGCAGCCGGGCGAGGTCGTGTTCACGACGCTGACGCGGCACGCGATGCCGCTGCTGCGCTACCGCACGGGGGACATCAGCCGCTTTCTCCCCGGCGCATGCCCGTGCGGGACGTGCCTGAAAACGCTGGCCCACGTGCGCAGCCGGGTGCGGGGCATCATCCCGCTCGGCGCGGGTACGTCTATCTCGATAGCCGAGCTGGACGAGGTGATCTTCCGTTTCGACAAGGTGCTGGACTTCACCGCCACGCTGAGCCGGGCGGATGGCGGGCCGCGCCTGAGCGTTCATCTGCACCTCGCCGCCCCGCCGGAGGAGGCGCTTATCGACCCGGTGCGTGTGGCTCTGGTCGAGGAGGTTCGGGCGGTTCGCTCCGGCGCGCTGGCGGTCAGCGTGACGGGCGAGCAGAGCACAGGCGGCGCACCGCCCGGCCACGCCAAACGGCGGATCGGGGTGGAGCCGTAGCGTCGCGGCAGTTGGCGAATGAGATGCTGCTCATCTGGGGCCTCGACTCGCCGGCGGCCTCTATGCCCACACCGAGCGCCGCGCGGCGCTCTTCTCATGACCCTGCCTGGATAAAAAGCCCACCCGTCCCCGGGTGGGCTTAGTAACGCATTCGTTACCGCTCGCGCCTACCCTACAGCGAGACGATCTCCCACAATCATCTCCGGCTGGATGGGGATTCTGGTCACACGAACGTTCACCGCGTCATAGACCGCGTTGGCGATCGCAGGGGCGGTCGGTACGAGTGCCACTTCACCGACCCCCTTTGCACCGTGCGGACCGGACGGCTCAGGCACCTCGACAATGATGCTCTCGACACGGGGCATATCTTCCGAGGTCGGCAGCAGGTACTCAGCGAAGCCGTCCACCCAGCGCCCGTTGTCTTTAAGCTTCACGTCCTCATACAGCGCATAGCCGATGCCCTGTGCAGCGGCACCTTCAACCTGACCTTCAACTGCCGCCCGATTGATCACCTTGCCTACGTCATGAATCGCGACGAGGTCGGTTAGTTCAACCGTACCGAGTTCAGGGTCAACCTCCACACGCGCCACCTGCGCGCCAAAGACATACATCACATGCGGCATCCCAACCGGCAGGTACTTGGGGGTTGTCTCTTCAGGGTACGGGAAGCTGAAAGTTGCCTCGGCGGACAGCATCATGCCATCCTCGGCGGCACGGCTCGCAAACTCGCTCAAGGGAATCGACTGCCCGTCTGCCAGCTTAACGTGCCCCGCTGCATATGCAACCTGCTCACGCGGCACGCGCAGCACCCCCGCAGCATAGTCCAGCAGCGTATCGACCAACCTCTGCGCGGCGAGGATCACCGAGTTGCCAACCACGTAGGTCATCCGCGAGGCGCACGTTACACCGCCGTTTGGCGAGATGTGAGTGTCGATGGGCACCGCACGCACCGCTTCGTATGGCAGCCCGAGCGCCTCCGCGACCATCTGCTCGGCAACGGTCGCCAGCCCTTGACCCAGGTCTGGCGCGCCGACGTAGACCAGCAGGCTGCCGTCCGGCGCGATCTCCAGCCGGTTCGTCGAGTCGTCGGGCACGCGGTAGCCCAGCCCCATCGTCTGGACGTTCAGTGCGAAGCCCACCCCGCTGCGCCTGCCTTCGGTGGCCGGGATGCTGCTCAGCCGCTCCCGCGCCGCCTGCACGTGATCCAGGATCACCGGCAGGGCATTGGCTGTGTCAGCAACCGTCACGCCAGTGAAGACCTTATCGCCCGGGGCGAGGATGTTCTTCCGGCGCAGTTCAAGGGGGTCGATCCCCAGTTCCCCGGCCAGCATGTCGAGCAGGCTCTCCGTCGCAAAGTGGGCCTGTGGGCTGCCAAACCCGCGCATCGCACCCGAATACGGACTGTTGGTGTAAGCGACGAGCGTATGAACTCGCACATTTGGAATGCGATAGGCGCCGGGAACCACCTCCGTCAGCAGCCCGCCAACTGCCGGTCCGTACGAAGCGAACGCGCCGGTATCCAGGTGGACCGTCGCGTCGAGGGCGACCAGCGTGCCATCACGCTTCGCCCCAATCTTGACCCGGAGCTGGGCCGGATGCCGTTTGGGATGCGCCAGGAATGACTCGTGCCGCGTGTTGGTGAGACGCACGGTCGAGTGCGTGGCGTAGGCAGCAAACGCGGCCAGAATGGAGAGACTCGAGTCCTCTTTGCCGCCAAACGCCCCACCGATCACGGCTGAACGCACCTGCACCTGCTCGACTGGCAGGTTCAGCACGCTCGCGATCGCGTGGCGATCCTCAAAAGGCTTCTGCGAGCTAACCCATACCGTCAGCGTGCCGTCATCGTTCCAGCACGCCATCGACGCCTCAGGTTCCATGTAGCCCGGCGAGATGCGCGGCACGAAGAACGTCTCTTCGAGCACGACATCCGCCTCGGCGAAACCGGCATCCAGATCGCCGCTGCGCACATCGTACTCCGTGACGAGATTGCCGCCGGGGTGTATCTGTGGCGCACCCTCCGCCAGCGCTTCAACCGGGTCGAAGACGGCAGGCAGCGGCTCGTACTCGACGTGGATCGCATCAAGCCCGCGCTGGGCGGCGAGTTTGCTCTCCGCCACCACGAGCGCCACCGGCTCGCCCAGGTGCCGCACCACATCGATCGCCAGCACAGGCTGGTCGGCGATCAGCGGGCCGAAGGTCTTTTCACCGGGCACATCACGCGCGGTGAGCACGGCGACGACACCCGGCACCTGAGCCGCGTCAGCCACATCGATGCGGACAATCCGGGCATGGTGGTGCGGCGAGCGCAGCACACGTGCGTACAGCGTCCCTTCCGCCGGGAGGTCATCCACGTACTGAGCCTCGCCCGTTACCTTCGACCACGCGTCCTTGCGCATCTCTGATTTCCCAACCGTCAGCATCTCAGCCAGCATGGCTCAGTTCCTCCGCTGCCAGATGGATAGCCTTGATCATCTTAACGTAGCCGGTACACCGGCACAGGTTGCCCGACAGCGCCTCCCGAATCTCCTCATCGGTCGGCGAGGGCGAGCGGTCGAGCAGCGCCTTGGCGGCAAGGATGGCGCCCGGCGTGCAAAAGCCACACTGTACCGCCCCGGCCTCCACGAAGCTGCGTTGCAGCGGATGCAGGTGGCCGTTTTCCGCCAGCCCTTCGATGGTGACGATATCGTGCCCATCGGCCTGCCCCGCCAGTACAAGGCACGAGTTGACCGGCTGGCCGTCCATCAGCACAGTACAGGCTCCACACTCGCCCTCGCCGCCACAGGCGTCTTTAGCGCCGTGCAGACCGAGATCGTCGCGCAGCAGGTAGAGCAGGGTCTTGTTCGGTTCGGTGGTGACGGTCCGGCGATGGCCGTTCACCGTCAGAGTGATGGTGATGCGGTTCATAGGATGCCTCCTGCACGAGCGGCTGCCGTTTCCAGCGCCCGCCGAAGCAGCGTCATGCTGGCATGGCGGCGGTAGGCAGCGGTGGAACGCACATCGCTGATAGGTGAGATATCCGCAAGAGCGGCCCGGGCCGCGCGCTCAAAGACCTCGGCTGTGGGCCGCTCGCCGTTCAGCACAGCTTCGGCGTGCTTGCTTCGGACAGCGGTTGGCGCGACAGAGCCAAAGGCCACACGCGCCCCGGCGATTGTCCCATCAGCCACCAGGCGCATGAGCACCGCCACACTCACCACTGCGATGTTCATGCCCTTGCGCTTTCCGAGCTTGAAGAAGGCGCTGCCATACGGACCTTCCAGCCGCTGAAACGCGACACTGTGCAGCACTTCGTCAGGCCGGATAGCCGTCTGCCCCGGGCCAAGCAGCACCTCCGAGAGCGGCAGCACGCGCTCACCTGCGGCGCTCACGAGCTTAACCTCTGCATTGAGAACCAGCAGCGGCGGGAGCGTGTCACCGGCGGGTGAGGCATTGGCGATGTTGCCGCCCAGTGTGCCCCGATAGCGGGTCTGCGGGCAGCCGACCGTGCGCGCCGCTTCCAGCAGCACGGGGGCCTCTTCCTGCAGCAGCGGAGATTCGAGCATTTCCGCGTAGGTGGTCAAGGCCCCGATCCGGATTTCATTATCTTCGGTAGTGATGAAGCGCAGCGCATCGAGCCGGCTAATATCTACCAGCGTGGTTGCCGGGAACATATGACGCTGCAGGCGGGGGATCACGTCGGTGCCGCCAGCCACAACACGCCCACCCGTCTGGGCGAGCAGTTGGCAGGCAGCGTCCAGCGTCTTTGGAGAGGCAAAATCGAATTCCTGCATGTGCGTTACCTCACGGTGAGGGGTTGGGTTGAAAAGGAGCTATCATCAGGCCGGTCGGTACCAGCGCACGTCGGTGCGGGTCTCGGTGAGCACCCTGCCCTTGCGGATGACATACCGCCGATCCGGCTGGCGGCGCAGCGCCTCAACCGCCGAGCGGGCATCCAGCACGATGAGATTCGCCTCAGCCCCGACCTTCAGGCCGTAATCCGGCAGCGGCCAGAGCCGCGCGGCGTTATAGCGCGGCATGTCAAACGCCGCCTGGATCTCGTGCGGGGCGCTCAGGTGTGCGGCGTGAGCCGTGATCACGGCTACCTCAAGCGGGTCCATCTTCCCGTAGGAGTAAAACATGTTCTGCAGGTCGTCCTGCCCGCAGGCCACGTTGACCCCTGCCTCGATAAGCTCCTTCACCCGGGCGATGCCGCGCGGTTTCGGATGAGGCAACTCGCGCCCTTCCAGCATCAGGTTGATTGGCGCGTTCGTGACCACGCTGATGCCAGCCTCGCGCACCTTGTCAATCACTCGCTCTGCCAGCGCATCGTCCCACGCCGACATTGCGCAGCAGTGGCTGGCGGTTACCCGGCCCTGCCAGCCCATTTCGATCGTTTTCTCGGCCAGCAGTTCCAGCGAGTGCCAGTACGGGTCGTCTGTTTCGTCGATGTGCATGTCCACGTCGGCATCGTACGCCTTCGCGATCTCGAATGCGATCTCGATGTGCCGGGCCGCATCATCCATGTCGCGCTCGCCGTGGGGCATCCCGCCTACCAGGTCGCAGCCCTTCTCCATCGCTGCCCACATCATATCGACCGCTTCCGGGTTGCGTGTGAGGCCAAGCTGCGGGAACGCGACAAGCTGCACGTCTATGATGTCGCGGTTGGCTTCCCGCGCCGCCGCCACGCCTTCCAGAATGCTGAGCTTTGCGATGTGATCGATATCGACATGGCTGCGCAGCCATAACGTGCCATGAGCCACAGCTTCTCGTATCGCCCGTCCGGCCCGCTCAACGATGTCATCGACGGTGAGCCGTTTTTTGACCTCCGCGTACAGTTCGATGGCCTCGCGAAGCGTGCCGCTCCGATTGATTGCGCCATCCCAGATCAGCGCGTTCTCAAGGTGAAAGTGTGACTCGATAAAGGCCGGGGAGATCATGCCGCCGCCGGCATCGAGCACCTGCGCGCCATCAGGCAATCCCTCTGGCTCGATGGCGACAATGTGGCCATCGGCAATACCAACCTCGACAGGCTCGCCTGACGTATCGAGGATGCCGTTGCGGATCACAAGGTCCAGGTTCATCCGCCCTACTCCTCGCCGCTACGTGAGTACGGGACGGCGAACGCACCGGGGAATTCCGCACGGCGCGAGACGCTCACCAGCACGATGATCGTCACGACATAAGGCAGCATCAGCAGCAGTTCGGATGGAATCGGCGCTTGAAGCGTCTGCAGAGTAAGCTGCAGCGCATGCGCTCCGCCGAACACCAGCGAACCGATGAGCGCGCCAACCGGGTCCCAGCGGGAAAAGACGACAACCGCAATGGCGATGAAGCCGCGCCCCGCCGTCATACCCGTCCAGAAAAGGCCGAGGTTCGCGAGCGGCAGGTAAGCGCCGCCGATGCCCGCCAGCGCGCCGCCGATCATCAAGGCGACGTAGCGCAGCACGGCGACGTTCAGCCCGCGGGTATCGACCGCATCAGGTCGCTCGCCGACGGCGCGGATCGCCAGCCCGAAGCGGGTGCGGTACAGGATCACCCACGATACCGCCACCAGGATGAGCGCGAGGTAGACGAGCACGTTATGCGAGAAAAACACCCGGCCAAGCACCGGGATCTGGCTGAGCAGCGGGATTGGCCGCGTAGGGAACATCGCGATCTGCGGCGGGGTCGAGCGCAGGCCGAAGAACATGCGGAACAGCAGCGTCGAAAGCCCGCTGCCCAGGATAGTGATACCTATCCCGGCAACAACCTGGTTGACCTTGGCCGTGATGCTCATGAAGCCCATGAGCAGGGCCATCAGCATCCCTGCAAGCGCCGCCGCTGCAAGCCCAAACCACAGGCTGCCGGTCGCGTAGGTTACGACAAAGCCGACCAGCGCACCGACCAGCATGATGCCTTCGAGCCCCAGGTTGAGGATGCCAGCCCGCTCAGTGAACACCTCACCGAGAGCTGCGAAGAGGATCGGCGTCGCCAGCCGCATGGAGGCGGCAAGCCATCCGACGACTAATGAGAACGTGATGAGTTCGACATTCATGATGCGGAAGCCTTTTTAAAGAAGTAAGTGCGAGCCAGGATGAGGAGGATGATCGCACCCTGGATCACATCGACCAGCGCAAAAGGCACACCTGCGTTTCGCTCCATCGCGTTGCCGCCAACGACGAGCGCGCCGAACAGCAGCGACGAGACCAGCATACCCAGCGGGTGCAGCTCACCGAGCAGCGCAACGACGATGCCAAGATTGCCCAGCCCGCGAGCGATCTCCTCAATCAGCCGGAAGTGCAACCCGAAGATCTCGCCCCAGCCAGCCATGCCGACGAGCGCCCCGCTTAAGGCTGTCACCAGCACGAACGTGCCGCCCACACTCAGCCCGATCTGCTTGGCTACCCGGCGGCTTGCACCCACAATCTCCGTGCGGAAGCCAATCGTACTGCGCCAGAACACCATCGCGCCGGCGACCAGCAGCAGCGCCAGCACAAACGCCAGATTCAGGCGGGTGCCGGGGATCAGGCGCGGCAGCTCCAGCGACTCCTTGATCAGCGCCGACTGTGGGAAGTTGAAGCCGTTCGGGTCCATGAGCGGCCCGCGCACCAGAAAGCCCAGCAGGTACACCGCGATGTAGTTCAGCATCGAAGTCGTGATGACTTCGTTAGCCTGCATCTTGGCTTTGAGTATGCCTGCAATGCCTCCCCAGACCGCTCCCCCGATTGCCCCGGCAATCAGCGAGAGAACCAGCAGCAATGGAGCAGGCAGGCTGGAGAAAGTGAGCGCCACCCACGTCGAGGTAATCGCGCCCAGGATGAGCTGTCCCTCTGCGCCAATGTTCCACACCTGCGCCCGGAAGCAAATCGACACCGAGACGGCGATGATCAGAAGCGGCGTGGCCTTGACGAGGGTTTCAGCGAAGCGGTCAACGGTGCCAAACGCGCCGTAAAACAGGCTGCGGTATGCGGTCAGCGGGTTGGTGCCGCTGACCAGGAGCAGCAGCGCACCAATGAGCATGGCCAGCACAACCGACAGCACCGCCTGGAAGACTCGTCCGCCCAGCTTGCGCCAGTCGATACGCGGCTTGGCGCGTTCGGGTTTGGGGATCGGTTTCGTCGTTGTTGTCATCAGGATATCGCCCCCTGCTTTTCAATGCTGGCCAACGGCGTGCCCGCCATCATCAGGCCAAGCGTCTGGACGTCCGCGTGCTGGCGTTCGAGCACACCCATCGACTGCCCGTTGCACATCACCAGGATGCGATCGCTCAGCAGCAGGATCTCGTCGAGGTCCGCCGAGAGCAGCAGGATGGCGGCGCCCCGCTCGCGTTCTGCCAGCAGCCGTTCGTGCACATAGGCCGCCGCCCCGATATCCAGGCCGCGGGTCGGTTTGTTGGCGATGATCACGCTGGGCGACTGGCTGAGCTCCCTGGCCAGAATCAGCTTCTGCTGGTTGCCACCGGAGAGCTTCGCCGCCGCGACGTGTGGCCCGGGTGTACGCACGTCAAACTGCTCGATCAGGTTCTTCGTGAACTCGTCAATCGCATCGAAGTTCAGCAGCCCGCGCCGTGAGAACGGTTCTCGCTCGAACAGTTTGATGACGGCATTGCGGCTGAGATCGAAATTGAGGATCAGACCGTCCTTTTGCCGGTCGTCACTGATATAGGCCACATTGTGTGCGATGGTGTCGCGCACGTCCCAGCGGGTTGCGTCCTTCCCGTTGAGCCGGATTTGCCCGCTCTGCACCGGGCGCAGCCGCACGATTGCCTCGACAAGCTCGTGCTGCCCGTTGCCATCAACACCCGCGATGCCGAGGATCTCCCCCCTGTGCACGGTCAGGTCGACGCCACGGACGGCAGGCAGGTTGCGGTCGTCATTGACGTGGAGGTCTGTCACTTCTATGACCGCCTGGGCCCCGTTTGCGATCTTCTCTGCCGCCAGCGAGGCGTCTTCAGCCCCGGCCAGGGCGAGGACCACCGCCGCCTGCTCCGAGCGCAGCCCGCTGAGTTCGCGCCCGATCATCTCCCGTGCGAGTTCCTGTTTCGTCGTTTCACGGGTGAGCGACGAGAAGACGACGCGCCCGCCACGGAGCACGGTGACCCGATCGGTCACCTTCATCACCTCTTCCAGCTTGTGGCTGATGAAGACAATCGTCTTCCCCTGGCGGGCCATCTCGCGAAGAATAACGCCCAGGTTATCCGCTTCCTGCGGGGTGAGCACAGCGGTCGGCTCATCGAGGATGAGCACCTGCGCGCCGCGATACAGGCTGCTCAGGATCTCGACGCGCTGCTGCTCGCCGACAGAGAGTTCCTGCACACGTGCATCGAGATCGACTTCAAGCCCGTACTGCTCGGCGACTTTCGCGATCTCTCGCTGCACCTTCTTCATATCAATGAAGAGGCTGCCCCGCAGCCCGAGAATGATGTTCTCGGCAACCGTGAAGGGGGCTACCAGCTTGAAATGCTGGTGGATCATGCCAATTCCGAGGTTGATGGCGTCAGCAGGAGAGTGGATGGAGACAGGTCGTTCGTTAAGCAGGATCTGGCCTTCGTCCGGCTGGTAAAGGCCAAAAAGGATGTTCATTAGCGTTGTCTTACCAGCGCCGTTCTCGCCGAGCAGGCCGTGGACTTCACCCTCGTACAGGTCGAGGTCCACTGAATCATTCGCCACGACGCCCGGAAAGCGCTTGGTAATCCCGCGCATCTGTACAGAAGTCATGGGTACCTCTACGGATCTCTACCGGGAGCAGGAGTGGCTTCCTGCTCCCGGTCAGTTGCCTTGCGAACGGCAGGCGGGTGATCAGCTTGCGCAAGATTCTTCCCTTCTGGAGAAGGTTCTTGCCGCCTAGCTCCCTTCAATGGTGTAGGAGTCGAGATCGCCCAGGTCGAGCGAGCCATCCTTGAAGCCCGCGATAGCGGCATCAACCGCCTCGCGCATCTCGTCTGTCACCAGGTCAGACAGTGCATCGTTCCACTCAACGGCGACGCCGCCATTAGCGAACTCGATCCAGTAGTACTTGTTGCCGAAGTTGCCAGCCGCCGTCTCTTCGATCATCTGTTTGTAAGCGGCAGACCAGTCGTACACGAAGTTTGCGAGCACGTTGTTCGGCGCAAGCTCCGTCTGGTTGGCAACGTTGCCCATGCAGATCACGCCCTGCTCCTGGCAGGCCCCGATTACCGCGATGCCCACGCCATCGCCCGTCTGCCACAGGCGGTCAGCACCGGCTTCGATCTGGCTGAGCGCCGCTTCCTTGGCACCGGCCAGGTCGTTGAAGTCGCCAACGAAGGTCGTGAGCGCCGTCACATCGGGGTTGACAGACTCTGCGCCGAGGATGAACGCCACATGACCGCGATGGATCTCAGACACGTCCACACCACCGACCGACCCGACGATGTTGCTCTCGGTCCCCAGACCGGCCAGGATGCCCATCACGTAGCCGCCCTGCTCCAGCTTCACGTCATAAACACCGACGTTCGGGGCCATCTTGAAGCCCGTGCCGATGGCGAAGTTGACGTCAGGGTAATCCTCGGCAACCTTGATGATCGGCTCCTGGAACTGGAAACCATGCCCCACGACGAGATCGTAGCCCTGCTGGGCATAGTCGATGAGCGCAGGCTCGATGTCAACCGGGTCGTAGACCTGCTCGACGACCGTCAGCTCGACGGGCACACTCGCGGCCTCGACAGCGCGGTTCATTCCGTCGAAGGCGGCCTGGTTCCAGGAGACGTCGTCAGCACGCCCCGGCAGGATGAGTGCCACGCGGACGACATCACCCTCTGCAGCGCTCTCTTCCGGTTCTTCCGCAGCCGGTTCCTCAGCCGCGGGCTCTTCAGGAGTCGCCGGAGTGCAGGCGGCCAACACCGCCATGAGCAGCGCTGCGACAAGCAACAGGTTCAGGAGTTTGCGAGCCTTCATGAGATTCTCCATCCTTTATGTTTCACTAGATACGACATGCTGGGGTTACGGCACACTGGTTAATGCGGTCTTCCCTCCTTTACTCAAGGAATCCGCTGATCAGAGCGTGTTGCCGAACGTCGACCAGGCCTTTGTCGGTCAGTCCCAGTTCAGGCACTGTAGGCAGAGAGATGAAAGAAATCGTCATGAACGGCGCAGGGAGGCTGCCGCCGAGTTCGTGCGAGATGGCTGTGATCCGGTTCAACTCGGCGATGACTTCGCGTACCGGTTTGTCGCTCATCAGGCCACCGAGAGGCAGCGGCAACGCGCCGAGCAGTTCGCCATCGGCGGCAATCGCCAGCCCGCCCTGCATCTCTTCAATGGCTCGCACACAGGCCGCCATGTCCTCATCGTTCGTGCCGACGACGATGATATTGTGGTGATCATGTGCGACGGAGGATGCCAGCGCCCCGCGCTTGAGGCCAAAGCCCTTCACAAACGCGAGGCCGATATTCCCGTTCTTGCCGTAGCGCTCAACAACAGCCAGCTTGAGCACATCCTGCTCGGGGTCCGGCATCACACAGCCATCGACGACCTGCAGTGTTGCCTGTCCGATTTCGTTAATGATCTGATCCGGGTAGAGTTCAATAACCCGTACTTTGGCGCTTGACCCGTTTGGCGCCTTGATTGCGAAATCTGCCGCCTGCTTACCCCTTGTCACCGTCACGGTGTGGCGGAACCACTCGGGGTACTCACCGGGGGGCAGGTCAATCACCATCTTGCCATCCTGAGCCACGAGCTGCCCTTTGAAGAAAACATGCGTCGGCTCCACCCGCTCGAGGCTGTCCATGAGCACAACATCGGCCCAGCGCCCCGGCGACAGGCTGCCCAGCATGTGATCGACGCGGAAGTGCACCGCCGCGTTGATGGTGGCCATCTGGATCGCCGTGATAGGCGGCAGGCCAAGCTCGATGGCCCGGTTGATCATGAAGTCGATGTGCCCCTCTTCGAGGATGTCGTCAGGGTGCTTGTCGTCGGTGCAGAACATCATGTGCCGCGTGTCGATACCCGACGCGACAACCCCGGTGATGATCGGCACAAGATTGCGCTCCGTGCTGCCTTCGCGCACAAAGATCGGCAAGCCGAGGCGCAGCCGCGCGAAGGCTTCTTCATAATCCACGCACTCGTGATCATCCGAGAGCCCGCCGCATACGTAGGCCTCAAGTTCCCGCCCCGCAAGCCCCGCAGCGTGCCCGTTGGCGATCTTTCCCAGTTCGTGCGCCGCTTCGACCTTGGCGAGGTATTCATCGCGCAGGCCGAGCACCTTCGAGGGATCAAGCTCGCCCAGGCTGATGCAGTGCGGCCACTTCAGGATTTCGCGCACCGCCTCGACGCCAAGCTCGCCGCCGGTGGTTTCCAACCCCGGCGCCGTCGGCACGCGGGAGGAAACCTCGATCATCAGATGGTATGGGAGCTGCTCACGCATCCCTAGCAGCGCCTGCAAACCCTCGTAACCGCCGACATTGGCGCTCTCCATAGGGTCCGCAAGCATGACGGTCGTGCCACGCGGAACGATGAGTTCGGCCAGGTTCTCCGGCGTGACCAGCGACGAGTCGAGGTGGACGTGTGAGTCGATGAAACCCGGCACGGCATAGCGACCACCCCCATCGAAGCGCTCCACCGCCTCCAATCCCGCGGCATCCAGCGTCACAATGCGGCCATTCAAGATACCGAGAGAGCCGTCTTCCACCTGCCCGGTATAAACATTGACGATACGCAAATTGTCGATAGCCAGGTCGAGCGGGCGCTGGCCCAGCGCCGCTTCGATCAGAGGTCGTCGTGGTGGAGAGAGGTGCATGGCACGTCCTTTTAGCTAGACTTTCTTACGCAGAACCGAAAAACGAATGAACTGGTCTTTGTAATACACGCGGGAAAAGAGGATGGGGAGGTTAAGGGAGTTGAAGCTGACTTCTTCAAGGCGGATCAACGGCTTACAGGGGTCAACTTCCAGGAGGCGGGTAAGCTCCTCTTCCGCAATTTCCGGGATGATCTCCGCCCATACGTTAACGACGCTCTCGTTACAGTGAGTCTTGAGAAAGTCGAAAATGGGGCGCTGCAGTTCTTCCTCTGTGTACGGAGATTGGATTAGCCTCTCGGGGATGACGTCGATGCAGTAGATGGCGGGTTGGTCGTCGGCGAGGAAGAGTTTCTTTACGAATAACGCGGGGGTGTCGGTGTCGGTATCAAGCAGAGAGGCTATGTCCGGCGGCAGGGGTTCGATCTCCGCTTGTACAAGCTGGATGCTCGCATCGAAGCCAGCCTGCCGCAGCAGTTCCGAGAATTCCAGCGCTGCCTCGATGCGTGCTTGAATGCGCAGCGCATGTTTGTTTACATAGGTGCCTGAGCCGTGTCGTCGGAATATCATGCCCTCGCGTTCGAGCATCGCGAGCGCTTCGCGAATCGTCCCACGGCTTACACCGAACTGCGCGGCCAGCTCAGGCTCCGAAGGCAAACGCCCTCCGGTAATGTACTCGCTGCGCTGCAGCAGCTTACGAAGGGACTTCGCCACCTGTATGGCCAGCGGAGCGGGGCGATTAAGTTGCACGGCGGTTTGCCTTGTCCCAACAAACTTGTCAGACAACTATCATTTTATGGACATCGTGTATCGAGTCAAGAGTTTTCTATTGCAGCGCAATCAGGTAGGATCAGCGGCGATTAAGCCCCACAGCCCCCAACAGAGCTGGCTTCCAGTGGAGACAAGCCGCCGTGAAACGCCTTTCTTCCAGGCCAAAACCGATCCCCACCCTAGGAGTTGTTGCTATCCTCGCCGCGCTACTTGGCGGCTGTATCCTCAGCAGGTCGCCCGCGGACGCAGACAGTTCCAGCGCCTGCGATCTGCCATGCTGGCAGGGGATCACCCCGCACCACACGCCTGCCTCCGAGGCACGCAGTGTGCTTGAGCGGCTGTACGGTGCAGAGCGTGTCTCTCAAACTGGCGAGGTCATCACCTGGGAAGGAGAGGACGGGACTAGCGGTCATATTGCCATCTCCGATGGTGTGGCAGGAACCATCGTGCTGGAGTATCCGGAAGGCGCGCTCACCGTTGGCGCGCTCGTCGAGCAGATCGGAGCGCCAGCAGCGGTGCACATCACCCTGCCCCATCCCAGGCACTCACCCGACCCAACCAACCCCCAGTGCGATTTGCTGCAGCTAACCTACCCTAACAGGAAGGCAGAGGTGCGCGTCTACGACAGTCGCACGGGCGAGGTGCAGCCAGAGCAGTCCGTGTACCGAATCTACCTTGCACCCCAGCGCCCTGAACTGACCATCCAAACGCCCTACTACGCGCGGGCGTGGAATGGCTATGGCTCCTACTGCATTGCTGTCAGGGACATTTTTGAGTAGGGAGGCTTTTTAGGCCAGAAATTCCTGAATCAAAAAGAGCGTCGTGTGGGCGCTGTACGCACCGTGACCTGTGTTCCCTGGCCCGCCTGAGACTGGATTCGCAGTTCAGCCCCGATGAGCGCGGCCCGCTCGTACATCCCCATGAGGCCGAAGTGACCTCGCTCCGACAGGTCGGTCACACGGCGCGGCGCCTCAAAGCCCACCCCGTTATCACGCACAGTGATCGCCACACCGTCCCGTGCGAAGCGCACTTCCAGTGTAATGCGGTCAGCGTCGCTATGCTGCCAGGCGTTATTCAATGCCTCCTGGGCAACGCGGTACAGCGCCATCTCGCTTTCCACCGGCAGGCGGATCGGCTCCCCCTCCTGCACAAAGTCGACAGTGATGTGTGGCGCGATAGCGCTGAAGTCCTTTACCAACATCTGCAGCGCCGGGACAGTCCAAGCTCTTCCAGATACGTCGGGCGCATGGCGCGGATGATGCGGCGCAGGTCATCGATAGCCTGCATCGTCATCTCGCGCAGCTCGGAGAGCAGCGCCTCGGCCTGCGGATCATCGCTCAGGTAGCGCTTGAGCATCTGCTCCCGGTGGCTGATGGCGACTAGTGACTGCGCCGTCTGGTCGTGCAACTCCCGCGCCAGCCGCGCTCGCTCGTCCTCCTGCGCCTGCGTGATCACGCCGATGTAGTTGTGGGCCGCCACCTGGGCCGACCGGATGCGCTCTGCCAGGTGAGCTAACGTAGCCTGCAGGTGCTGGATCTCCTTGATCCCGCCGACCGGCTGCTCCAGGCTGCTGTAGTCTCCCCAGGCCAGGCTGGTTGCGCCCCGCTCAAGGCGCTGCAGCGGACGCACGATCTGCTGCAGGCCAAACCAGAGCGCCCCGGCGGCGATGAGCAGCCCCGGTATGAGAACCAGCGGCGCCACCAGCGAGAAGCGTGTCAGCGGGCTGAGGGCGGCCTGCCACTGCTCCTGATGGATCAGCACCCACCCTGCAGCCGGGATCGGTGCGGCGGTCACGACAACCTCCTGCCCGTCTGCCGTGGTGATGACATCTGCACTCCCCCCGGCCAGCGCCGCCCCGATGCGTGGAAGCTCGCCAGACGCATCTTCGCCGGTCAAGTTTCCCGTGCTGTTATAGAGCAACTCGCCTGCCTCGCTGGCGATCAGGACGGTTGTGTGCTCCGATGCGTGCAGGCTCTCCAGCGCCTCGCGGATGCCCAGACTCTCGAATGTCATGATGCCCACAGCAACCGCCCCACCCCCGTTCCCGGCCTCAGCCGCGACGGCCACACGGGTAGGCTGCGCCCCGGAAGCAGGAAGCACGGCGACACTTTCGCTAGGCGCGTCGAGCGCCGCCGGAAAATTTGCTGTGGACTCCAGCAGTTCTCCGTCCGCCGTGTACAGGGCAACCCCGCCGTCGAACAGATCGCCCACCCACCCGGACGCATCAAGAACCTCGGAGGCGTCCCGCCCCCCGGCGACCTCCGCGGCCAGCACGGCCAGCACGGCGCGGCGCTGCTCCAGGCGAAGCGACAGGCTGGCCGCCGTGCCCCGCACCACCTGCAGGTTGCGCTCGGCGATCATGTCCCGCATTTCCGACTGGTGGATTGCCACCCCGCCGAAGGCGACGAGGACCAGCAGGGCGAGCAGGGGCAGGATAACGAAGAAGAGGATCTGAAGCGGTAAACTGCTGAGGCGTTTGATCACTTGGGCAGTTCCAGCAGACCGAGCTGGGCGGCCTTGACAACCGCCTCGGTACGGTTGGTGACTTGCAGCTTGTCGAACACGCTCCGCAGGTGGCTCTGCACGGTGCGGTCGCTGATGCCAAGACGGACAGCGATCGCCCTGTTCGTGAGCCCACGCGCCGCCTCACACAGGACTTCAAGCTCGCGGTCGCTGAGCGGCTCGTACTCCGGCTGTGAGGCCGGCCCTGCTACAACGGCCTGCAGGACTTTGCCTACCACCGCCCGGTCGAGCACTGACCGTCCGGCGTGCACATCATGTACGGCCTGGACGATTTCCTCGGCATCCGCCGTCTTGAGCACGTAGCCGTTTACGCCCGCTTCAATGGCTGCGAGGATATAGGGTTCGTCGTCGAAGGCGGTGAGAATCAGCAGGCCGGCCTCACTGCCAGCCTCGCGGACCCGCCGCGCCACTTCGATTCCGCTGAAATCCGGCATCCGAACGTCGAGCACGGCAACGTCGGGCTGATGTTCCCGGATGAGGGCAACGGCCTGCTCGCCGTTCTCAGCCTCGGCGACGACCTCAATGCCCGCCTCTTTGAGAAAGCCCTTGATGCCGCGTCTCACGACCTGGTGATCGTCGGCGAGGATCACGCGAATGGTCTGAGCCGGGTCGCCGGACATAGCCCCCTCCCTTTCACGGCTGTGGTATTCCCATCCGCTATCTGTTCGCTGCGCCATGAGTGTATAGTGCGAGATCGAAGGCGGCAACCGCGCGGGCCTCAGCCCTCAGTGTTCCGGCGGCATTCCGCCGTGCAGCGGCTTTCCCTCTCCGTCGAACGCCAGCCGCCAGAGATAATCGACGAGGGCGCGCGTCTCCTCCCGGGTGAACACGGTGCCGAAATTCGGCATATCGGTGCCCATGCCACCGCGACGGATCTTGGCATACAGCACGTCGCCGCGCATCTCCCACATGTAGCCCGCATCGGCAAAGGCCGCCGGTTCCTCGGCGGTTGTGGCAGCGATCGGTCCTTCCGCGCCGCCGGTCTGCCCGTGGCAGGCGGCGCAGTTCTTGTCGTACAGCGCGACGGTCTCCGGCGATACTTCCGTCAGCCACAGGTGGGCTATGGCGTCCGCGAGCACATCTTCCGACTGCTCCGGGTTGGCCTCCCGCAGGAGAGCAAGCCCCTGGGCGGGGGTGTGGCTGAAGCGCCAGGCCGCATCCCGGAGGTCGGTGGGCACCGTCAGCGCCGCGATGACCTCCGCCCCGCGCCCGGCAGAGGGAGAGACGCCCGGCTGCTCGCTCACATGCTCACTACTGTCGCCGTGCGACAGCCGCACATCGATGTCTACGCCTTCGGCGATCAACGCCTCGATCACCGGATCGCGCTCGACGCCGAGCGCCGTGCCACCTGCCGGGTCGCGCACCTCGATGACGCCGCGCATCCGCCAGTGGTCCCTGCCGCACCAGGTGTTGCAGTAGTACGTGTACGTGCCCGGCTTGTCGAATGTCAGCGTGATCTCCTCGACATGACCAGGGTCCACGTGCCCCAGGTCGATGCCGAGCCCCGGCCCAATGGCGATGCCGTGCGTCACATCGACCGAGCGAAAGCGCAGGGTGACGGTCTCCCCGACAGCAACTTCCACGTGCGCTGGCTGGAAGCCGCCCGCCTCGGGGGCAGCCGCGGTCACATCGATGACGCGGTGAGCGGCCTGCGACGGTCGCACGCCCAGCTCGTAACTGAACACAGCGACGGGCAGGCCGATCAGGATGAGGGCGATCGTGAGCAATGCGATGTGTTCGCGCCGGATCATAAGATCAGCCTCTCACCCCAGGTACAGTCTGAAGAAGGCAAGCGTCACGACCAGCAGGAACATGCTGACCGGCAGCGCGGCACGGAACGCCTGCCGCGCGTCCTCGCTGTGCTCGCGGGCGATCTGGAAAGCGGTACGGGTGGCGAAGAGCAGACCGGCGGTCAGCGCCCCCGCCTGCAGGAAGGCGATGAGCCGGGGGCTCAGCGGCTGCCATGGGAAGCTGGCCGTGCCAAACAGGTCCTACCCCCAGCCGAACGGGTCGGAGATGACGGCGAGCGCGTAGCTACCGTTCGTGAGCACGAAGCTGAAGCTGAACGCGATCCACGCGGCGAGGCCGAGCGGCACGAGCGCGTAGGCGTAATCAACGAACAGTTGGCGCGCCCCGGCACGCTGGTCGCCCGCCCTGCCTGCAAGCTGTGCCACAAGCCAGAACAGGCCCGGCAGCACCAGCAGCACGAACGTGATGAAGCCGAGCGCATACAGCGCCCAGTGACCCGGTGTCTGCATGTTCGCCCAGCTTTTGAGCCAGCCCCATGGCCCGAGCAGCACCGCCGAGTAGAGCAGCGCGCACCCAAGCATGATGAAGGCCTTGTAAGCCTCGTCGAGCCGGCGGCCCTTCGGCTTGAGCAAGTCGCTGCCCGGCGCGCGGATGAACAGGCCGATGTTATCCATCGGGCAGGTCTTGAGGCACTCGGTGCACAGCCCGCAGTCGATGTTGCGTGTCAGACTACCCGGGTAGGCCAGCCACGGGCAGCCGTAGCCGCGCTCGTTCCCCGTTACGCAGTCCTTGCTGCGGTGCGATGCGCAGATCGCCGGGTCCTTCACGCGCAGCTCGGTCGGCGCGACGAGCGAGTACAGGCCGATGAACCCGCCGACCGGGCACACATACTTGCAGAACACCCGCCTCTCGTACAGCAGGCTCAGCGCAATGCCGATCACGACGAAGCCGAGCAGCACCCACGCGCTGACCTGCGGGCGCGTCAGGATGATGGCGCTGAAGATCGCCACGCCCAGGAAGCCGAAGTTCTGCAGCCACATGTTCTTGAGGCGGCGCGGCCAGCGCAGTCCGCGGGTGAACGGCCTGCCCATCACCCGCTCGACGACGCCCCGCCGCTGAAGCCACTCGCCCGGTGCTGGAATGGGGCACATCGCACACCACAGCCGCCCCGCGAGCGGCACGATGCCGATGATGAGCAGCGCCCACCACACGATCCACACGAAGATAATACCGAAGTTCCGGCTCCCGGCGGGGGTGCCGAACAACCCTGTCAGGATCGCCAGCGTAAAGACCGCCAGCGTGACCATCATCAGCGTGGGCTGGAACGCGCGCGATTGCAGGGCGCGCTTCAGCCACGGGTATCGTGTGAGGAGATCGGTGCGCGGTATGCCAGACACGTTCGTTAAGGACCCCAGTCAGATAGAATCGTGATCTCTTTTTCCGGCTCAACCGGATCGTTCGTCCTGAGATGGACGCGGAAGTCGTGGAAGCCGTCCATCCCTTCGTGCATCATAAACTGCAGACGCATGGTAGCCGACCGGCCAGGAGCGATTGTCATCGAACTGATGACGGGTGTAGGCGGTCAACACCCGTCCCGGACTTCGACGACCGGGACATCCAGGATCTGCAGCGGTTCATCGCCAACGTTGCCGATCTCGACATCCGTCGTAATGAGGGTGCCGTGCTTGACGTAGCCGTAGTTGTAGAAGTCTTGCTTCAGACTGACGCGGGGCCCGCCTGTGTACTCCGGCTCATATCCCGTCGGGCTGCCACTGCGAGCCAGCAGCAATGCCGCCACGCCCACGATCACCATGCCGAGAGCCGCGACGGCGACTGCCATCAGCCGCTTGCGCTGCGCGGCCTGCTGCGCTCTGCGGGCTTGAACACGCTTCCTTGAATGGCTCATCCTGCCATCTCCTGAACGTTGTCCTTGCGATTGATGCTGGCAAACAGCCCCGCCAGCGCGACGAGAGCAACCCCGATTGCCCGCCACAGCGGCACGTTCGGCCCGACGATGAGTTCGCCGATCATGAAGGGGTGCAGCGGGCCGCAGCTCACCGAACAGCGGTAGCGGAACTTGCCGCGCTGGTCGGCTACAACAGTGATCTCTTTGGTCACGCCGGGCTCAAGCCGCTCGTCGATGCCGTAGCCGTCCAGGTAGAAGCCGTGCACCACGTCGGACGCCGTGAGGTGGAACACGACGGTATCACCCTGGTTGACACGCAGACGCCCCGGCGAGAACTCGAACTGTGTGCTGTCAATCTCAACATGGTGGGTCTGCGGCGCCGCCAGGGTCGGCACGGGTATGACCAGCACCGCAAGCCCCATCAGCCCAAAGACAAGAAGCCGCCGAAGCGGCAGCCTGCCCAGGAGTTGAAGTCGCTCAGCTAAAGCTGTCAGCATGTCAGGGGAGCGGCGTGTCCGTTGAGGGGCCATAGGCACTGTACGTGCTGTCGATGTAGGCGCGGATCTCCTGCGCCGACCTGCCCTCGGCGTTCAGGCGCATCACGTCCTGCGTGATGTCCACGCAGATGCCGCAGCCGATGGCATGGGTGTCGAAGATGATGGTGCTATCCTCGCCAATATCCTGAATGTAGCAGCTAAGATTGCTGGTATGGCCCATCGCGCCGCAGCCGCAGTAGCACGGGTAGTGCTCAAGCTCATCGTGATGGGCGATGGCGTAGCGATAGGCATCGCGCACGCGCGGCGGCGCCTGGCTGGCGAAGTCGGGAAGCATGGAGGCGGGGGCCAGCGAGATGCCATCCGACTCAGCGCCGCAGCCGGCCAGCACCAGCAGCACGCCGAGGGCCAGCAGGATCATCAGGGTTCGAGCACGCGCAGAGTGGACCATATCCCTCTCCACAAAACAGATAAATCTTGTGGCAAATTTAACCCGATTCGCGGCTGCGGATAAGCTCCAATTGGCCTATCGTGCAGTGAGGAATGTCAGCCCATGAATAAGCCATTATGCTTACCCGAATCAAAAAGAGCGCCGCGTGGCACTCTTTCGAGTCGTGTGCGGTTTCGCTCTCCGGGTGCCCTATACTTCGACTGCCTCAATCAACGCCCATGTCGAACATAATACCTTCAATACTGGAAGGGAGAATTACGATGCGCATGCTATGGCTGGCGAACCTAAGAGTAATGATGAAGGTTGACAAGAAGAAAAATACAATATTAGAATGTTGGTACAATATCCCGGCACGATGAGGTACACGTAATGATCAGTCGAAGCAGCAAGATCCCCCTCTACCACCAACTGTACGAGGAACTCCGCAGCCAGATTCTCAACGGCGAGCTGGAGCCCGGCGATATGCTCCCCACCGAATCCGAACTGCTCGACCAGTACGGCATCAGCCGCAACACCGTCCGCCAGGCGCTCGACATGCTCGTGAATGACGGGCTCATTGTGCGCGAGCGCGGGCGCGGAACGTTCGTCGCCCAGCCGAAGATCGAGCAGGGTCTGACCCGCATCATCAGCTTTACGGAAGACATGCGCCGCCGCGGGCTGAAGCCCGGCACCCGCGTGCTGCAGCGCCGGCTGGTACCCGCGCCCGAGCACATCGCGGAGGCGCTGGGCGTGCCAGTCGGCGAGGAGCTGGCCCATCTGGAGCGGCTGCGGCTGGCAGACGGCGCGCCGATGAGCATCGAGAAGTCCTATCTCGTGCACCGCTACTGCCCCGGCGTGCTGGAGCGCGACTACAGCCGCGTGCCGCTGCGCGAGGCGCTAGCGCGCGAGTACAACATCTTCCTCGTCCACGCCAGGCAACACATCTCCGCGATCGCCGCGCCGGTTGATATCGCCACTCACCTCGACATCGCACCAGGCGCGCCGCTGCTCTACATCGAACGCACCACATTCACCGCCACGGAAACGGCTGTCGAGTACCTGCAGATCTACAACCGTGGCGACCGGTATACGCTGTACAACGAACTGTACGACGAGACGTTCTAAGCGTGTGTGCCCGCGCCTTTGCGGCTCTGCTTTTACTGGCCCTTAGCGTTCACGGAAGGACACCCCATGCGCGACATCAAAGTATCCTGTGGTATCTGGTTTCTGGGCGCGACGAGCGACCGCTTCGTGAGGGCGGGTTACCGCCCCGACAAGACGATCCGTGAGCGCTTCGAACTCGCGGCGAGCATCGAGGGGGTGCAGGGGCTCGAGATGCACTACCCCACCGAAGTCACCGACGACACCTACAAAGACCTCAAGCAACTCGCCGACGACCTCGGCATGGAGATCGTGCAGTTCTGCCCCCACCTGTGGGTCGATCCCAAGTACAAGTTCGGCCAGTTTACCAACCCCGACCCGGCGATCCGCCAGTCCGCACTGGACCTCGCCAAGCGCACCACCGACATCGCGCAGTATATGGAAGCGCACATCATGGTGTACTGGCCTGCCCAGGACGGCTACGATTACCCCTTCCAAATCGACCACCGCCGCGCGCTCGATTGGCTGGTGGAGAACCTCGCCGCCTGGTGCGACCACAACCCCGAGCAGAAGATCGCCGTCGAATACAAGGCCTGGGAGCCGCGCTCGCGCATCCTGCTGCCAACCATCGGCCACGTGATGACCATCGTCAACGAGATCAACCGCCCGAACCTCGGCGTCAACATCGACGTGGGGCACGCCTTCATGATGAAGGAGAACCTCGCGGAGTCGTTCTCGCTGGCCTGCCGCTACGGCAAGCTGTTCCACACGCACTGGAATGACAACTGGAAGCTGTTCGACGACGACGTGATCGTAGGCACCGTCAACCTGTGGGAGACGCTCGAGGCGCTGTTCTGGCTGGACGAGTGGGGCTACGACGGCTGGTTCGGGCTGGACCTGTTCCCCTACCGCGAAGACCCCGCCGACGCCGTGCGCGAGAGTATCCGCAACCTTCAGTTTGGCTACGAACTGCTTGACCGCGTGCCGCGTGAGGCATGGTATGAGGTCTTCCGCAGCGCCGACGCCGCGAAGATCGCGCAGCTCCAGCGCCAGATACTTGGCGGATAGCAACCGCCACAAGGAGGCCTTATGCCAGCACCGCCGGTGTTAGACACACCCGAACTGAAAGAGAAGGCCCGGCAGATCCGGCTCGACATCCTGGAGATGACCACACGTGCCGGGTCCGGCCACCCGTCGAGTTCGTGGTCGGCCACGGAGATCGCCGTTGCGCTGTTCTTCGGCGGCGTGCTGCGCTACGACCCCGCCGATCCCTGGTGGCCGGAGCGCGACCGCTTCATCATGAGCAAAGGACACGCCTCGCCGTTGCTCTATGCGGTGCTGGCACATGCCGGCTACTTCGACCGCGAGCGGCTGTGGGAGCTGCGTGAAGCTGGCAGCCCGGTGCAGGGTCACCCCATCCAGGGCGCAATGCCGGGTGTCGAGGCGACAACCGGCTCGCTCGGGCAGGGGTTGAGCGTAGGGCTGGGCCATATCCTCGGCGGGCGGCTGAACGGGCATGACTATCACGTATTCGTGCTGCTGGGCGACGGCGAGTGCCAGGCGGGCCAGATCTGGGAGGCGGCGATGGCCGGAGCGCACTTCAAGGCGGGCCGCCTGCACGCCATCCTCGACTACAACAAGTACCAGGAGACCGGCCCTATCGCGCGGGAGATGGCGCTCGAGCCGCTGGCGGACAAGTGGCAGGCGTTCGGCTGGCGCGTGGACGAGGTTGACGGGCACGACGTCGCGGCGCTGGTTGAGAAGCTGCGGGCCGCCCGGCAGCGCGAAGACCAGCCCACGATCCTCATCGCCCATACGGTGAAGGGCAAGGGCGTCTCATTCGTCGAGCAGGATTTCACCTGGCACGGACGCGCGATCACGAAGCCGGAACAGGTTGAGAAAGCGCGGGAGGAACTCCATGCAGCTAGGGGCTAGGGCAGGGCTCAAGCCGGGCGGCAAGCCGCTGCGCGACCACTTCGGGGATGCGCTGCTGGAAGTGGCCCGGCAGAATAAGAAGGTCGTCGTGCTGGACGGCGACCTCGGCAACTCGACCAAGGCCGAGACGGTGCGCGAGGCGTTCCCCGAGCGCTTCTTCAACATTGGCATTGCCGAGAGCAACCTGGTCGGCGTGGGGGCGGGGTTTGCCGCGACGGGGCACATCCCCTTCATCGTGAGCTTCTCTTCCTTCCTGTTGTGCAACGCCTACGACCAGATCCGGCTGGCCATCGCTATGTCGAACATTAACGCCAAGGTCGTCGGTAGCCACGGCGGGATCACGCTCGGCAAGGACGGGCCGACGCAGATGGGTATCGAGGACCTGGCGCTGGTGGGCGGGCTGCCGACCTTCACCATCGTCGTGCCGAGCGACCCCGCCTCGATGCACGCCGCAGTGCGCGCCATCGCCGAGCACGAGGGGCCGTGCTTCCTGCGCTCCAGCCGCGTCGAGTTGCCCTACATCTACGACCCCGAGGACACGCCGTTCGAGATCGGCAAGGCGAACGTAGTGCGCGAGGGCGATGACCTGACCATCATCGGCACCGGCATCATGGTTGCCGCCGCGCTGGACGCCGCCGCCGTGCTGGCGGAAGAGGGCATCGAGGCGCGGGTGCTCGACCTGCACACCATCCGCCCGCTGGACGAAGAGGCCATCGCCGCCGCCGCTCGCGAAACCGGCGCCATCGTCACGGCGGAGGAGCATCTGCTCCAGGGCGGCATAGGCGCTAACGTCGCCCGGCTGGTGGCGCTGAACCACCCGGTGCCAATGCGCTTCGTGGGGCTGCGTGACACCTACGTCGAGTCGGGCGATCCGTGGGACCTGCTTGAGAAGTACAACATGACGCCTGACGACATCGTCGCGGCAGCGCGCGAGGCCGTGGCGGCAAAGAAGGCGATGGTAACGTGATCTCGTGGGAGCTGACCCAGCGCGAGCGGGAGGGCCGCCCCATCCGCGTCAGCATGAGCGGCGCGGGCTGGATGGGCACCGGCTTCCTAGCGGCGGTGCGGCACGTGCCCGGCATGGTCGTCAACGTCATCGCCGACGAGGATGTGGCGGCAGCGCGGGCGGCATTCCTGGCAGCCGGGGTGCCGCCGGAGCAGATCGCCGAGGCCAGCGCGCCCGGCCCCGCAATGGACGCACTGCGCGCCGGGCAGGTCGTCGCTACCGGCTCATACTGGCTCGCCGCACAGCTTGAAGCTGTGGACATCGTCACCGACGTGACGTGGTCGCCTGCCACCGGCGCGGAGACCGCCTGCGCCGCCATCGAGCACGGCAAGGACGTGGTACTTGTCAATATCGAGGCGGACGTCACCGTGGGGCGCATCCTGCGCCGGAAGGCCGAACAGGCAGGGGTGCTGTACAGTGTTTCGGGCGGGGATGAGCCCGGCTGCCTGATGGAACTGGTGGACTTTGTGACCGCCCTCGGCTACGAGGTCATCGCCATCGGCAAGGGCAAGAACAACCCGCTCGACCCGTCAGCCACGCCGGAGACGGTGGCAGAGTCGGCGCGCAAGGCTGACAAAGACCCGTACCAGGTCGCCTCGTACGTTGACGGCACCAAGACGATGTTCGAGATGACCTGCGCCGCCAACGCGACCGGCTGCCTGCCGGTGCGGCGCGGCATGCTGGGGCCGGAAGCCACGCTGGAGACCGTGTCGCAGGTGTTTGCGCTGGAGGCGGACGGCGGCCTCACGCCCTACCCCGGCATCGTCGACTTCGTGCAGGGAGAGGCGATGGCGGGCGGGGTGTTCGTCACCGTGCGCATCGCGGATGAGCGCATCCAGGCCGACCTCAACTATCTGAAGGTCGGACGCGGGAAGTACTTCACCTTCTTCCGCCCCTACCACCTGTGGTTCCTCGAGGCGCCGATCTCCATCGCCCGCGCGCACCTGCACCGCGAACCGACGCTCGTGCCGCTCGACCGTCCGGTCGCAGACGTGATGGCGGTCGCCAAGCGCGACCTGACCCCCGGAGAGACGCTGGACACCTTCGGCGGGTACACCCAGTACGGCGTGATGGACCGCGCCGAGGTCGCACGCGGGCTGAACGCGCTGCCGGTCGGGCTGGCCCCCGGCGCGAGGGTCGTGAGGCCCGTCGCGCGCGGTGAGATCATCACATGGGATGACGTCACGCTCGATGAGAGCAGTACGGTCGTCCGGCTGCGCCGCGAGCAGGACGCGCTTGATGCCAAGCTCTGAAGCCCTGATAGGTTCCTCTCAACACGAACGGAGGCAACAATGAAGATTGGCGTGTTCACTGCCCTGTGGGGCAACCTGTCGTTTGAAGAAGCGCTGGACTGCGCTGTGCAGCACGGCGTCCAGGCAGTCGAGATCGGGGCGGGCGGCTACCCCGGCAGCCCGCACTGCCCGGTCGACGAGCTGCTGGAGAGTCAGGCCCGCCGCGACGAGTGGCTGGGCGAGATCGCGTCGCGCGGGCTGATGCTCAGCGCGCTCAGCATCCACAACAATCCGCTCCACCCCGACGCCGAGGTCGCCCGCGAGGCGGACGAGACGTTCCGCAAGGCAATCCGACTCGCGGAGGCGCTCGGCGTACCCGTCGTCAACACCTTCTCGGGGCTGCCTGCCGGCGCGCCCGGCGACACGATGCCGAACTGGGTTACCTGCCCGTGGCCGCCGCACTTCCTGGAAACGCTCGATTACCAGTGGAACAAGGTCGCCCTGCCGTACTGGCGCGAGGCTGCGCCGTTCGCCGCCGACCACGGCATCAAGGTGGCCTTCGAGATGCACCCCGGCATGCTCGTCTACAATGTCGAGACGCTGCTGCGCCTGCGCGAGGTCAACCCGGTGCTCGGCTGCAACTTCGATCCGAGCCACCTGTGGTGGAACGGCGTCGACCCGGTCGAGGCGATCCGCGCGCTGGGCGAGGCGATCTTCCACGTGCATGGCAAAGATGTCGCCGTCGACCCGCACAACGTGCGCGTTAACGGCGTCAACGACAACAAGCCCTACGACCGCATCCTCGACCGCGCCTGGACGTTCCGCAGCATCGGCTACGGGCACGACGTCAAGGCGTGGAAAGACATCGTCAGCGCGCTGCGGATGGTCGGCTACGACTACGTGATCTCCATCGAGCACGAGGACGCAATGATGTCAACCAATGAAGGGCTGGCGAAGGGCGTCGCGCTGCTGAAGGAGGCCGGGATCTTCGAAGAAGCCGGGGAGATGTTCTGGGCCTGAGCATGCGCGCCCCAGACGTGAAACACGACCACAGCCTGAGAGCTGTCGTCGTGTTTATTGCTGGTTCCAACTGGAGAGCGGGGTGAAGCCCATCGTTATAACCAACTCGGCGTGCGTCCCGATGACGCAGCGCACACTTTTCAGCCCCCCGAATCAAAAAGAGCGCCGCGTGGCGCTCTCCTCATGACCCGCCCAGGACTCGAACCTGGAACCAATTGATTAAGAGTCAACTGCTCTGCCGATTGAGCTAGCGGGCCATAATGTCGATCAGATTATAGCGCGCTCGACCCATTTGTCAATTCCATGCCCCGTGATTCCTGTATGATTCTTACGAGACCCGCTATAATCTGGCGAGTCCGCTCATCAGAAACGCCAGGCAGGAGCCATCCATGAGCATTTCGTCTGTAAAGGCCGTCGGCGACCGGCTGGCCCAGAACATCGAGCGAGTGATCCTCGGTAAGCACGAAGAAGTCATGCTGGCCCTCATCGGCTTGCTGTGCGAGGGACACCTGCTGATCGAAGATGTGCCCGGCGTCGGCAAGACCATGCTCGCCAAGGCGCTCGCTCGCTCGGTTGGCGGCAACTTCAGCCGCATCCAGTTCACGCCCGACATGCTCCCCAGCGACGTGACCGGCGTCTCGGTGTTTAACCAGCAGACCCGCGAGTTCGAGTTCCGCCCCGGCCCCATCATGGCGCAGATCGTGCTCGCCGACGAGATCAACCGCGCCACTCCCAAGACGCAGTCCGCGCTGCTGGAGGCCATGGAGGAGCGGCAGGTCACGGTAGACGGCACGACTTACGAACTCGCCCCGCCCTTCCTCGTTCTCGCCACGCAGAACCCCATCGAGTACGAGGGGACGTTCCCCCTGCCTGAAGCGCAGCTCGACCGCTTCCTGCTGCGCATCCGCCTCGGCTACCCTGAGGCGACGGACGAGATGGCCATGCTGGACGCTCAGCAGTACCACCACCCGGTGACGGGCCTGCGGCAGGTGGTGACGCTTGACGAGCTGCGCGAGGCGCAGGCAGCCGTGCGCTCGGTATACATCGACCGGCAGATCAAGCGCTACATTGTCGACATCGTCTCCGCGACCCGCAATCACGATGATGTATACCTCGGCGCCAGCCCGCGAGGCAGCCTCGCCCTGTACCGCGCCTCCCAGGCCCGCGCCGCACTCGCCGGTCGCGATCACGTCCTGCCTGACGATGTGAAGGCGCTTGCTATACCCACGCTCGCGCACCGCATCATCATCGGGCCGTCGGCGCGCATCAAGGACATCACAGCCGAGAACGTCATCGCGGAGGTCCTCAAGCGGGTACCGGTCCCCGGGGCAACGCTGGGCATCGACTAGGCGCATGGACAGCCGCCGCTCTTCCATCTACCTGATCATCGTCGTCAGCCTGCTGGCGGGGATGATCACAGGCCGCGACTTCTTCTTCACGGTCGCCTACGCCTTCATCGGGCTGGTCGTGTTCTCATTCCTGTGGGCATGGAGCGGCGTGCGCTGGCTGCACCTCCGCCGCCAGACTCGCGCCCGGCGGGCGCAGGTCGGCCACTTCCTCGACGAGCTGTTCACCGTGAAGAACACCGGGCTGCTGCCCAAGCTGTGGCTTGAGATATACGACCACTCCGACCTACCGGGGCACACCGCCAGCCAGGTCGTGAGCAACCTCGGCCCCCGGCAGGAGACAAGCTGGCGAGCCCACACGCTGTGCGTGCGGCGTGGCGCGTACCGGCTCGGGCCGCTGCGCGTCGTCACCGGTGACCCGTTCGGGCTGTTCCAGGCGGAGCGCCGTCTCAGCGCGACCTCGCCGCTCGTCGTCTACCCGCCCACCGTGGACATCCCGGAGTTCACGCTGCCGATCGGCATCCTGCCCGGCGGCGACGCCGTCCGCCGGCGCACGCAGCAAGTTACGACCAACGCCGCCGGCATCCGCGATTATGCCCCCGGCGACAGCTTCAGCCGCATCCACTGGCCGACGAGCGCCCGCAAGAACCGGCTGTTCGTGAAGGAGTTCGAACTGGACCCGCTCGCCGACGTGTGGCTGCTGATGGACGCCGAGCGCACCGTGCACGTCGGCAGCTACGACTCAACCGACCCGGCAGTACTCCAACTGCTGCAGTCCACGCCGCATGGTATCCCCCCGACGACGGAGGAGTACACCATCGCGGCGACGGCGTCGCTGGCGCGGTACTTCCTCCAGCGCGACCGGGCGGTTGGCCTGATCTCACACGCCCGCCAGCGCGAGTTCATCCACCCGGAGCGCGGGGGGCGGCAGCTTACCAAGATTCTTGAGACGCTGGCTATCATCGAGGCGCGGGGGATACTCACCTTTGAGCAGTTGATGTCCATCTACGCCAACCAGCTTCCGCGCGGCTCGACGGTTGTGCTCGTCACGCCGTCCACCCGCGACGGCTGGGTGACTGCCGCGCACGCCTACACGCAGCGCGGGCTGCGCATCGCGGCGGTGCTCATCGATGGGCAGTCATTCGGCGGGAGGCCCGGCACCGAGGAGAACGCGCTCCGGCTGGCACACCTCAACATCCCGACTTACATCGTGCGGCGCAGCGACGATCTGCGCGTGGCGCTGAGCCAGCCGCGCGTCTGAGCCCTGCCCATCATCCCAGCAGCCGGGCGTAGTGCTCCCGAAGCTGCCGCGCCGACTCCGCCCACGAGAAGCGGCGCGCCTGCTCCAGCCCGCGCCGGGTAAGCTCCGCCCGCAGCGCCTCGTCGTCGAGCGCGCGCGCCAGCGCCCCGGCGAGGTCATCCACATCCAGCGGGTCGATAAGCAAACCGGCCTCCCCTACCACCTCCGGCACGGACGACGCGCGCGAAGCGACTACCGGGACGCCGCAGGCCATCGCCTCAAGCGGCGGCAGGCCAAACCCCTCGTAGAGCGACGGAAACGCGAATACCTGCGCGGCGCTGTACAGCGCCGGAAGATCCTCGTCAGCGGCAAAGCCGATGAACTGCACCCGGTCGCCCAGCCCAAGCGCCTCGATCTGTGCGTAAAGCGGGTCTTCCAGCCAGCCCTTCCCCCCGGCGATCACCAGCTTGAGGTCCGGGCGGTCGAGCCGGTGCAACGCCTCGGCCAGCCGCGCGTAGTTCTTGCGAGGCTGCACCGTGCCGAGGCTGAAGATGTAGGGCGCTTCCCCGATGCCGTACTTCGTCCGCACCCGCCGCAGCGCCTCGGCGTCCCGCACGGGCTTGAAATGCTCGTCCACCCCGCTGTAGAGCACGCTGATCTTCTCGCCGGGCGTGCCGTACAGCTCCATCAGATCGCGCCGCGTCGCCTCCGAATCGGCCAGGATGTGATCGGCCCGCTGCACCGAGCGGGGCACGACGCGGTTGAGGTAGGCGCGCAATCCCGGCGCGGCGGCCTCCGGCGCGCGGATGAACGACAGGTCGTGGACGGTCAGCAGCGTGCGGACGCCGCGTCGCACAGGCGGCAGGGTGAAGTCAGGCGCGTGCAGCAGGTCGATTGGCCCGGTCCACGTCTCAATGGGGAGCGGCAGCCGGGCGCGGTGCCACAGCCGCGCGAACCATTCGGCATTCAGAGGGGCCAGGCAGTAGGAGAAGTTCGGGCCGGGTGGCTCGGGGAGCGCCGCCTCCCGCCCAGCGGCGACGAACAGCCGGAAGTCCGTCTCGCCGTCCTGCCGGGCGACGGCGCGCACCAGTTCGCGGGTGTAGCGGCCAATGCCGCCGCCCTGCGTCACGGCAGAGGTGTAGTCGATGGCGATCCTTGCGGGGGGGCTGCCCATCACGCAGCTTTCCGGCAGGTTACTCGACGTCGTTGTACGTCCAGTAGCGGTTCACAAAGAAGTTCCAGAACATGACGATCAGCACCGCCGTCACCAGCGCCGCGTTGACACCCAGCCGCGCCGCCTTCTCCGCGCCAAGGAAGGGCAGCACAGCCTCGATCAGCCGGGCAAGGGGCCGGTTCAGCCCTTCGAGAACGGGGATACGGATGATCAGGCCGACGATGTTCACGAAGAAGAACGTCACCAGTTGGCCGGCGACCGGCTTGGTGCGGGAGTCGGGGTATGTCCAGAAGCGGTTCCACAGGAAGTTGCTCGTCACCGCACACGTGAAGCCAATCGCACCGACGATGCCAATCTCGGTAATCTCCGGCAGGCCGAAGGGCAGCCGCAGCATCACATTCTCCAGCCAGCCGAGGGTCAGCAAACCGTTGACCGTGCCTGCGTCGATGACAAAGCCCAGCGCGCCGACGATGGCAAACTTCGTAAAGCGCTTGAACTCCTTGTGACGTCGCAGGAGCGCCAGCAGGGTGCCGAAAATGCCACCGGATGAGGTCGGGGCGGGCGATTCTGTCGTGAGGGTGGTCTTCTTCGCCGTGGGTTCAGCGCTTTCAGTTATCAATAGTCGAGGCCTCCGCTTCTGGGTTACGTTCTAGCGCGCTCAGTATGGTCAGGATGCCAAACAGCGCCCCGATGTGTAAGTGGAGGTTGGCAACGTACAGCTTATCGACGAGATGGTGCACCGACAGGTGCATCCACGCCCCGAACAGCCCGATTGCCACGCCTCGCCGCCAGTGTGTGCCGCTGCGGGTCGCGCGCCAGGTCTGCCAGATCACGGCGGCCCACATCAGCCCATAGGCGACCGCGCCGATTATACCCGTTTCAGCCAGCAGATTCAGGTAGAAATTATGCGCATGTCCGAGTGGCTGCGGCCAGTTCATGAGCGCATACGCCGGGTAAACGGGCTCGTAATTCCCGATACCCACGCCAAGCCAGAAATTATATCGCGCCATCTCCTGGGCTGCCCACCAGTGCGCCAGCCGCTCGATCACCGCGAAGTTCGCCGTGGTGATGTCCACGCCGCGCACGTCGAAGCTCTGCACAAATGCGGTGAAGCCCGTCAGCCGGTCGGCGATGGCGGCAGGCAGCAGCCCCGATGCGAGCAGCAGCAGGCCCAGCCCCACCCCGCCCGCGACGAGCAGCACGCCCAGCCATGCCCGGCGCGGCCACGCGAACAGGATCGCCACCGCCGCCGCCGCAAACCCCAGCCACGCCCCGCGTGACCACGACGCGAGCAGCCCGGCGAGCATCAGGCCTGCCAGCACGGCAAGCGCCGCCAGCCGCCAGATATTCTTGTTGAACAGCGCGGCAACAACGCGGCGGGCGTTCACCGGGCGCTGGCCCCTGAGCGCTCCCCACACCGGGCCGAACCACTGCTCCAGCCCGACGAGCGCCAGTCCCACCGCCACGGCGAGCGCCAGCCCCAGAAAGCCGCCGTAGGGGTTCGGCTGCTCGAACGTGCCGTAGGCCCGATAGAAGCGGTCGCCGAGGATCAGGAAGTGCTCAGGCCCGTCGCCGCGCAGCCCGAACTGCCACACGCCGATCGCCGCCTGCACTGCCGCCGCGCCGAGTACCGCGCCCAGCACGGCCCGCCAGCGCCCCCGCTGCCCCATATCGACGACGAGCCACATCACCAGCAGGATCTGCCCCCACTTGATAAGCTCCTCAAGTGCGTAGCCGAGCGAGAGCGCATTCACGAGGCTGAGCGCCGCCGCGCCGAGGAAGATCAGCACCGGCACGTTGAGCGGGGAATGCGGCACGCGGATGCGATGCCGTCGCGCCGCGTGCAGAAACCATGCGCCGAGCGTCAGGATCAGCAGGAGCTGCCCGGCGTCGAGCGGGAACTCCGGCACGTACACATCGGTGAGGGGCTTCGTCGGGCCGAGGATGAGCGCCGCGCACAGCCCAACGACCGGCTCCACGAGCGTCAGCACGACGAGCACGAGGACGCCAAACCCGGCAGCCACCCACAGGAGCGGCAGCCGGGCTGCCGCCACACCGGCCAGCAGTGCGGCGGCAGCCAGTAACACGACTGCCCAGCCGGGCAGCCAGCGATCTGTGGCAAAAGGGTTCGGCAGGCTGAACCTAGCCGGGAACCTTGATGCGGTCCTTGAAATACTCAATGGTCCGTTCCAACCCCTCGCGCAGGCCGACCTTCGGCTCCCAGCCAAGGACACGCCGCGCCTTGGTGATGTCCGGCTGGCGAATCTGCGGGTCGCCCTCGATGCGCTTTTCCGGCTGGAACACGATGCCGCCGGGGTTGCCCGTTACCTCGTTGACCACCTGGGCAAACTCCAGGATGGTCATCTCTTCCGGGTTGCCGAGGTTTACCGGGTAGTCCTCGTCGGAGAGCAGCAGCCGGTAGATGCCCTCGACGAGGTCGCTCACGTAGCAGAAGCTGCGCGTCTGGTCGCCGGCCCCGTAGACCGTGAGCGGCTCACCCCGCAGCGCCTGTGCGATGAAGTTCGGCACGACGCGCCCGTCGTTCAGCCGCATCCGGGGCCCGTAGGTGTTGAAGATCCGCGCGATGCGCGTCTCCACGCCGTGGAAGTGGTTGTAGGCCATCGTAATCGCCTCGGCGAAGCGCTTGGCCTCGTCGTACACGCCGCGCGGGCCGATGGCGTCCACGTTGCCCCGGTAATCCTCGCTCTGCGGGTGGACGAGTGGGTCGCCGTACACCTCCGAGGTCGAGGCCAGCAGGAAGCGCGCGCCCTTGGCCTTCGCCAGCCCCAGCGCCTTGTGCGTGCCCAGCGCACCGACCTTAAGCGTCTGGATGGGCAGGGTCAGGTAGTCGATGGGACTGGCAGGCGAGGCGAAGTGCAGCACCGCGTCAAGCTCGCCCTCAACGTAGATGTAGTTGGTTACGTCGTGCTTGATGAACAGGAACCGATCATGCCCGGCCAGATGCTCAATGTTCTGCGTCGTGCCCGTGATCAGGTTGTCCATTGCGATCACCGTGTGACCTTCCGTGAGGAACTTGTCACACAGGTGAGACCCCAGAAAACCGGCGCCGCCGGTGATTAAGACACGCAAGACGATCTCTCCAAAGATTGCAAGCTAGGCGCATGATGCGCCTGATAGAATGGTGTATGCGTATTTTACCCCGGCGGCAAGAGATTTGCCCCGCCGCCCGGCGTATGGTCACTTCTCAATCTTGCTCAACTCGTCGAGCAGGCGAGCCAGTTCTGTCGCAAAGATGTTGTAGGCCTCCTCTCCGTACAGGCAGAAAACCACCCGCTCCAGGCCCGTCTCCTCCTGCTGCAGATAGGCCAGCGCCGCCGCCAGCATGATGCCCGCGGCCTCCTCCATCGGGTAGCCGAAAATCCCCGTCGAGATGGCAGGCAGCGCAATCGAGCGCAGGCCGAGCCGGTCGGCCTCACCCAGCGCCGAGCGCACCGCACTTGCCAGTTTGACATCCGCCTCCGGCTCGCCGCCGCGCGGCCCCACGGCGTGGATCACATACCGCGCCTTGAGGTTCCCGCCCGTCGTGCTGACCGCCTGCCCTACCGGGCAGTAGCCGATCTCGTCGCATTCCGCCTGGATGGCAGACCCGCCCTTGCGCCGGATCGCGCCCGCCACTCCCCCGCCGAGCTGGAGATGCTCGTTTGCCGCGTTGACGATAGCATCCGTGTCCTGCTCGGTGATGTCACCCTCCACGAGCGCCAGCGTCCGCCCGTTGATCAGCGTCTCCATGTTCCACTTCCTCCCCCAACTGGCTCATCAACCCCAGCGTCATGTAGAAGATGAAGGCCAGGTCGATCACAAAGTGCACGGCGTCGACCATCCCATGCGCGATCATCGCCGCCATGCTGCCCATCGCACCGACCGCCAGCGCGCGCATCCCCGCGTCGGCACCGCGCAGCCGCTCCTGCACGCGCCAGCCCAGCCGCCAGAAGGCTACCTGCATCCAGATGCCCGCGATCAGCCCGATAATCCCCAGCCGCACCCAGTAGTTCAGCAGGAAGTTGTGCGGCTGGCTCAGATCCGGCTGCTGCCACGCCGAGGGCAGGATGTAGCGCCCCCGGTACTCGTACAGAAACTGGTCCAGCCCGACGCCGGTGATCGGGTGGTCGCGGATCATGCGCAGCGTGCTCTTCCACAACTGCAGCCGGAAGAACGTCGTGCTCGTCCCGCTTGTAAAGTCGATCAGCCCGCTGAAGCGCGGCAGCCGCGAGAGCGGGATCAGGGCTAACGCTTCCAGTATAGCGCCCGCAACCACGGCGATCAGCCCCTTGCGACCCGCCCACAGGATGACGACCATCGCCAGCCCGGCGGGCAGCCCCAGCAGGATACCGCCCTTCGAAAGCGTCAGCCCCAGCGCGAGCGCCATCACGAAGGCCGCCACGCCGTACAGCCAGCGCCGCCAGCCGCCCCGGTCGATGAGCAGCGCCGCCGCGCCGAAGGGCACAACCCGCCCCAGGAACAGCGCCGCGTTGTTCGGCGTGCCGAACACGCTTTGCAGGCGCGGCATGCCGCCCTCTGCGGCAATCACGTTCACGCCCGCCACAAATTGCGCCAGCCCGATCACAGAGACGACCGCGCCGGTCAGCACGAGCAGGTCGACCATGCGCCAGCGTTCCGCGCGGGTGAAGGGCACGGTGCGCAGCACAAGGTACACGACAAACGGCTCGATCACCATCTGCCGCAGCTCGGTCACGGCCACGCCAAGCAGGTCCGCCCATGCCAGCGAGACGACGCTCACCGCGATGAACAGCCCCACCGCCTTGTCGAGCGAGGTCATGCGCCGCCACAGCCCCGCGAGGGACGGCCAGCCCGTTTCGCGCCGGTCGGCGGCGATGCGCAGCGCCCACGCCGCGAGCGTCAGCAGCGACAGCACCTCGACCATGCTGAAGGCCCGGTCGAAGAGCGGGCGCGGGTGCAGGTAGAACGGCGTGAAGAACATGATCAGCGCCACGCCCACGCTGAGCCGGGTGTAGATCAGCACGAAGAGCAGCGCCAGCGCGGCGAGCGTCAGCAGCAGCCACGGCGAGAAGTAGAACACGCCCGCCGTGAGCGCGGTCACAATGAGCGACGGTCCCTCGCCGAGCCGCCGCGTCAGGCTGGGGACCAGCCCGCCCCACGTCAGCGCCGCGCCGAGCCACACCGCCAGCGCCGAGGCCAGCGACAGCAGCAGGTGCACGCCCTCGCCAAGCCGCGATACCAGCCACCCCGCCGCCGTGCGTACTCGCTCGCGCCAGCCCAGCCCGCGCCCCACGCGCAGCGCACCGATCACGCTCGCGGCAGCCAGCACGAGCAGCATGCCCGCCAGCACGTCGTGGCCGGTCGTGTCCACGTCATGCCCCACTGCAAAACCGGCAATCGCCCACTGGTCCCAGCCGCGCTCCGCCTCAATGCGGGCGACATGCCGCTCGTCGCCCTCCAGCCCGTCGGCGAGAGGCAACACCTCGATACGAGGCTGGTAGTCCGGCGAGGTCAGCACGGCGTACGCGCCGCGCTCGTCGTGAGGCAGGACGCCCGGCGGCTCGCCATCCACCGTCACGTAGAGATAAGCGCGGTAGTTATCCCGCCGCGCGATCACGCCGAGGCTGCTGCCGGTAAAGGGCACGGTGACGACGCTGTCCCCCTGCTGGCCGATGTCCGCGCCGAGCTCGGAGAACTCCCATTCGCCCTCATACTCGGCGAGCGGCACATCTGCCGCGTAGACGCCCGGCCACAGGCTCCCGTTGATCGCCGCCGCCTCTGCGCGGATAGCTTCTGCCGTGGGCGAGAGCGACCCATTCTGCCCGCGCAGCGCGAAGCCCCAGCGCGGGTCATCCGGCCCGGCGGCAGGCTGCCAATTCTCCAGAATCAGCGCACCGGCCCACGGCCACTCCGTCAGAGCGCGCCGGTAGGCGTCGAGCGTCCACGCGGCCTGCTGCGCCGGGGTCGTCTGCCCCCACGCCGAGGGCACGCCCTGCCAGCCTTCCGGCAGTGCGTTCCAGCCGAAGTGGCTGGCCCACAGCGGTTTGCCCGCATCGCCGTGCTCGACCATCACCTCGCGCAGCAGCACCAGGCGCGAGAAGTTCAGCACGTTCTCATGCGTGCGCCGCTCCAGCGGTCCGTCGTCAAAGCCGTAGGGCTTGCCCGCCACCCCGTCGAAGAACGGCGCGGCGCCGTTGGCGTACAGCTCGCGCAGGAACAGCACGTCGCTCAGGTTCTCCGGCCCGCGCTCAACGGTCGGCGCGAGGCCCGCCGTCAGCACGAGCGCATCCGCATCCACCGCGTGAATGGCCTCGTAGGCCGCCTGGAGCAGCGCCGCGTACCGTACCGGGCTGGGCTCGCGCCCGCCCCAGCCGCTCGACAGGTTGGGCTCGTCCCACACCTGGTATACGTCAATCGTCTCGCCATACCGCTCGGAGAGCGTCGCCGCGAAACTCGCGAAGGCGTCAAGGTCGTCCGGGGGCGCGGTCGGCGCGTCAGCCGCCCAGCCCGGCGAATCGACCAGCACGGCGACCAGCCGCAGATCGCGCGCGGCGGCCTCCTCGACGACCCGGTCATAGGCCGCCCACTCGAACCGGCCCGGCTCCAGCTCGATCTCCGCCCAGCGGAACGGCTGCCGCACCCACACAAAGCCGACCCCGGCGATCAGGTCGAGGTTCTCGGCAAGAGCGGCATCGTCGTACTGCGTGAGGTCGGCGTTCACGCCGAGCACGGGCACGCGCGGAGGCAGGCTCATTTTGGGCAGGCCGTCGAGCGTGCCGCGCAGCAATGCCTGCCGCTGGCTGACCACGGCGGCAAGGCCCAGCGCGGCCAGCAGCGCCAGAACGAGTAGCACAAGGCTGAGGGTGCGTCGTGTGCGGGGGGTCATGGCGCCCAGCGCGGGGTGCTGGTCTGGCCCTCCGTCACCTGCTGGGCCAGCCCGGTTGCGGTATCGATCAGCATAAGTGCGCCCTCCGGTCCGGGGTTCACCAGTGCGATTTGCCGCCCATCCGGCGACCATGTATAAGGCTGCGGGGCGAGACCCGGCTGGTCAGCCGCCGGGTAAAGAATGCGGCGATTGCTGCCGTCGCGATCCATGATAACAAGCTGGTAGCGCCCGCTGACGCTCTCCAGCGGCCTGATCGACTGGAGATAGGCCACCTGCTCGCTCTCCGCCACCGGGGAGAAGCTCGGCTCCGCCCACATGCCCGCCTGCTCAACGAGCCGGGCGCTGTAGCTGGCATCGCGGGGGAGCGCCACCAGCGGGAAGGCCGGGCTGTCCTCCGGGGCCTCGTTGCCGAGCGGCTCGCCATGCACGAGCGTCAGCAGCAGCGTGCCATCCGGCGACCAGACCGGGTTGGGAACCCACACAAAATCATAGGCATTCCACGGGGCGAAGGCCAGTAGCGTCTGCCGCTCGTAGCCGGTCGGTAGCTGTGTAGAGTCGTCGGGCGGCGGCTCGACCGGCTCGCCCTCAGCCTCACCGTCGCCTTCCTCGTCCTCCTCGCCGTAGGTCGGCAGGAGCAGGCCCACCGCGTCGGGCTGCGCCCAGGCGAGCGTCACGCCATCCGGCGCGATGGCATACGCCGTGCCGTACCACCCGTAGACGCCGCCGCTCCACGGCTCGACAAGCTGCACCTGATTGACCACCTGCCCGTCGTCCGTCACCTCCCCGCGCCACAGGTCATTGTTCGCCTGCCACCCGGGGAAGCTCTCGCGTGGCTCCGCCGTCGAGTACAGGATGGTTCGCTCAGTGCCGGGGACCCAGGCGGCAAAGAGGATGTTGTCAAGGCCCAGCGGCACGGGCTGGCTCTCCTCCGCGCGGGTGTCGAGCACGGCCCACAGGCTGTTGAACGGCGCAGGGCCCGCCTCGCCCTCCTCCGGTGCGGCGTCTGCGGTCCGCGTGTAGAGCAGCCGCCCGCCATCCGCCGATAGCTCGAACACCCGGCCATCCAGCCCGCCGTCCAGCGTGAGCGGGCGGCGGTTGGCGCTGTTCTCGCGCATGACCCAGGCGTTGCCGTTATAAATGTAAGCCAGCGTGCCGTTGACGGTCACGGTGGGCAGTTCGCTCTGCCGCCCTACCATGATAACTTCATCCTGCGGCGTCTCCAGCAGCACGCGCCGGACCTCGCTGCGCCCTGCCTCGACGCCATCCTCGTACGTCACGCGGTACGTCACCTCGGCGAGGCCGTTCGCCCCGGCCTGCAGAAGCTGCGTCTCGCCCTCCGGCAGTCCCTCGTTGGGCACAGTGCGGCGCTCGAAGGGCACAACCTCCTGCGTGACGACCGTCTCCTCGCGCACGCGCACGATGGTGATCGTCATGCCGTCCTCGATGCGGCTGTAGCCCGGCGGGTTGATGCGGTCAAGCGGGCCAAGGCTGAGGTCGAGCAGGCGTAACACGTCGTTAACGGTGTAGTTCGGGTTCACATCGAGGGTCTGCGTGGTGCCATCGGCGACAAGCGTCACCGTCGTCTGCGTCTCCTCGGTGGCAGGAGGCAGGACGATCTGACACGCGGCGGTCAGCAGTGTGACGAGGAGCGTCAAGAGGATGAGACGAGCAATCCGCCTGTTCATAGCAGGCGGAATGTACCATGCTACCCGGCATGCGGCAAGGTGGGAAATTCTACGAATTTGGCTCTTGTCCACAGATGACACAGATTTCACAGATTTTATTTTTTCTCTGTGTCATCTGTGTCATCTGTGGATCAACCTTTCAGTTGTGTCATTCGTGTCATTCGTGGACTCAATCACCCCCGTACACGACAATGATCAACTCGCGCGGGCCATGCACGCCGAGCGTGAGCGTCTGCTCGATGTCGGCGGTGCGGCTTGGCCCGCTAATGAAGACGAGGTTACTCGCCGCACGGACGTGCCCCGCTGCGTCGCCGAGGCTCTCCAGGTAGGCGCGCATCTCCGGGAAGATGCGCGTGCCGTCTACCAGCGCCACATGCACCGGCGGCAGCAGCGAGGCCAGCGGCGAGCGCCCTGCCCCGCTGCGGAGCACAATCGTGCCTGTGTCGGCGATGGCCGCCTCCGCCCCGGTGATGCCCACCGGCACCGGCTCCAGTGCGTGCGGGTCGCCGCCGTGATGCACCTCGACGCCTGCCCCGGCAAGCGCCGCCTCAAGGCCCGCCACGCCGATCTCCTCCCAGTCCCACACGAGCGCCTCGCGCCAGCCGCGTTCCTCGCAGAGCGCCGCCACCTGCAGAGCCGCCGCCTGTTCGCTCTCCACGCGGATCACCTCTGCGGCGAGCTTCGACGCCTCCTCAACGAACTGCTCCAGCCCGCCGCCTGCGCGGGGTGTGGTGTTGGCGGGGCGCACCGGGGCGGCGTCGGGCAGCGCATCGACGGGCGCGGTATCAAGCGCGGCGCGGATGCGGCGCAGGATGTCCTCGCGTGCGTTAGTCATGGCGGCTCCTCTCCTGCCAGCGCTGCTGGAATGTCTTGCGGGCAAATGGCGGGAACTCGCGGTAGCGCGTCCAGGCTCCGAGTGGGCCAGGCAGGCTGCCCCTGAACCAGCGCCCGCCCGTCAGCCGGGTGAACAGCGCGCCGAGCCGCGCCGCCAGCCGGAAGCGCCCCGGCGAGGTCGCCACAGCGCGGTAGCCCTTCATGCCGGCACTCAACCAGCCCGGCTGCTGCCCTTGCTTCACCGTCTCACGCCGGAGCCGCAACAGCAGCGTCGGCAGGTCGATGCGCACCGGGCAGGCGTCCTTGCACGCCCCGCATAGTGAGCTTGCGTGCGGCAGGTCGGCAAAGGCTGGCACCCCGCCGAGGATCGGCGAGACGACCGACCCGACTGGGCCGGGGTATACGCTGCCGTAGGCGTGCCCGCCGATGGCGCGGTACACCGGGCACACGTTCAGGCAGGCCCCACAGCGGATGCAGTACAGAATCTCGGCAAGGTCGCTCGCAAGCGCCCGCGAGCGCCCGTTGTCCACGATGACGACGTGCATCTCCTCCGGGCCGTGTTCTTCGTCGGGGCGGCGCGGGCCGTTCACCAGCGACGTGTAGACCGTCAGCTTCTGGCCCGTCGCGCTGCGCGCCAGAAGCTGGAGCATCACCGAGAGGTCATCCAGCGTCGGCACGATGCGCTCCATGCCCATCACCGCGACGTGCACGCGCGGCAGCGCCGTGACCATCCGCCCGTTGCCCTCGTTCGTCACCAGGCAGATCGACCCGGTTTCCGCCACCGCGAAGTTGCAGCCGGTGATGCCCATGTCCGCACTGAGATAAACCTCGCGCAGCGTCCGCCGGGCGATGAGGTTCAGTTCGGGGATTTCATCCGTGTAGGGCGCGCCGAGCTTCTCGTGGAACACCCGCCCGATCTCCTGCCGGGTCAGGTGCATCACCGGGACGATGATGTGCGAAGGGTGGTCGCCCGCCTGCTGCGCGATGAATTCGCCGAGGTCCGTCTCCCACACCTCGATGCCCTGCGCTTCGAGCGCCGCGTTGAGCCTGATCTCTTCGGTGACCATGCTCTTGGACTTCGCCACCCGCTTCGCGCCGACCCGTGTGGCGATGTCGAGCACGATCTGCCGTGCCTCGTCGGCATCCCGCGCCCAGTGAACCTGCCCGCCGTTCGCCGTCAGGTTGGCCTCGAACTCCGCGAGGTACCTGTCGAGGTGGGCGATGGTGTGCGCGCGAATCTGCCGGGCGAGGTCGCGGGTCGCGTCGGGGTCTGGCAGCGACTCCAGCACGATGTTTCGCTTGACGAAAGCCGCCTCCGCCCCGCTGCTGATCGCCCGCAGGCGGTCAGGGTTCTGAAGGGCAGCGTTCACCCGCTCTTTGAACGGCACATCGGACATGGAAATACTCATCAGCGAATCCCTTCCGCCAGCAGCAGCGCGAGGTGCTTGGTCCGCATCGCGCTGCCGCGCTTGCGCAGCCCGCCCTCGATGTGCATCAGGCAGCTCACGTCCACGCCGACCACCCAGTCGGCGCCGGTCGCCTCGAAGGCATCGAGCCGGTTATGCAGCATCGCCCCGCTGATCTCGCCCATCTTCACCGAAAACACCCCACCAAAGCCGCAGCACGTCTCCGGGTTGGCCTGCTCCAGCACGCGCAGCCCGCGCACGTTCTCCAGCAGCGCCCTCGGCTGCCGGTCGATATGCAGCCCGCGCAGCGCATGGCACGATGGGTGGTAGACCACGCTGGCGTCCACCCGCGCACCGACGTCCGTCACGCCGAGCACGTCCACCAGGTACTGCGTAAACTCAACGATCCGCCCGGCAAGCGCGCGGGCGCGCGGCCCGTACTCGGGGTCGTCCTTGAACAGCTCAGGGTAGTAATGCTCGATCATCGCCCCGCACGAGCCGGAGGGGATGATCACCGGCTCGTCGGAGTCACCGAACACATCGAGGGTGTGGCGGGCCATCGCGCGGGCCTCATCCCAGTACCCGGCGTTGAAGGCAGGCTGCCCGCAGCACGTCTGCCCGGCGGGCACGCCGACCGTCACGCCCTGTGCTTCGAGCACGTCCACCACGGCCTGCGCCACATCGGGGAAGAGCGTATCAAGCAGGCAGGTGACGAAGAGGCTGACATTACGCGGGGGTTCGGGCATGGGACCTCCTCACCGGCTGAGGCGTGTTTTTGTGAGCCCACGAATGACACGAATGAAAACTGATCCACAGATGACACAGATGGCTCAGATGAAAAGAAAATCTGATCTACTAATGACGCGAATTACACTAATGAAGCTTTCAAAACATTCGTGATAATTCGTATCATTCGTGGGCTAACTACCCTTTTGTCTTTTCTCTTATGTAATCCGTGTCATCTGTGTAATCTGTGGATCAACCTTTCATTCGTGGACTACTTTACTAAAAGGGAGGGAGCCGAACCCAGCAGCCCCCTCCCCCGGTCACATACATCATACACCCTTACGGCATCATCAGCACGTCACGGATGATCGGTAGCGCCCAGTCGATCGTCTCCTTGTCGATGATGAGCGGCGGCGCGAAGCGGATCACGTTCTCGTGCGTCTCCTTCGCCAGGATGCCGCGCTCCTTCAACTCCTCGCAGAAGCGGCGCGCACCGCCTGCCTCCGGCTTGAGCACCACGCCGATCAGCAGGCCCTTCCCCCGGATGTGGTCGATGTGTGGGCTGTTGATCTCCTCCAGGTGGTCGCGGAAGTACTCACCCAGTTTCGCCGCGTTCTCGACAAGGTTCTCCTCCACAATCACGCGGAGCGCCGCCCGTGCCACTGCCGCGCCGAGCGGGTTGCCACCGAACGTCGAGCCGTGCTCGCCCGGCTGGAGGATGCCGAGAATCTCCTCCGAGGCCAGCACCGCCGAGACCGGGTACATGCCGCCGCCGAGCGCCTTGCCCAGCACCATCATGTCAGGCCGGACGCCTTCATGGTCGCACGCGAACAGCTTGCCCGTGCGCCCCAGCCCGGTCTGGATCTCGTCGGCGATGAACAGCACGTTGTGCTCGTCGCACAGTTCGCGCACGCGGCGCAGGTAACCCTCCGGCGGTACGATGACGCCCGCCTCACCCTGAATCGGCTCGATGAGCACCGCAGCCGTGTTCGGCGTGATGGCTGCCGCCAGCGCGTCGGCGTCGCCATATGGCACGGTGACAAAGCCCGGCGTATGCGGGCCGAAGTCATCCTTGTACAGCGGCTCGGTTGAGAACGAGATCACACTGATCGTGCGCCCGTGGAAGTTGCCCTCGGCGGTGATGATCTCCGCCTGATTCCGTGGGACGCCCTTGACCGTGTAGGCCCACTTCCGCGCCACCTTCAGCGCGCTTTCGACGGCTTCCGCGCCGGTGTTCATCGGCAGCACCATCTCGTAGCCGGTCAGCTCGACGAGGTCGCGGTAGAACAGCGCAAGCTGATCGTTGCGGAAAGCGCGCGAGGTCAGCGCAAGGCGCTGCGCCTGCTCCACCATCGTCTCGACAATCCGGGGGTGGCTGTGCCCCTGGTTCAGCGCCGAGTATGCGCTGAGGCAGTCGAGGTACTTGTTGCCCTCGACATCCCACACCCATACACCCTCGCCGCGCGTCAGAACCACATCGAGCGGTTTGTAGTTGTGAGCGCCCAGCTTATCAGAAAGCGCGATAATTTCCTGCGAGGTGAGCTTGCGATCGGTTGTTTCCGAGGTTGTCATGTCTGTTCGCCTCTAGAGTTTGCCAAGCAGCCAGAGCATCAACGCCTTCTGGGCATGCAGCCGGTTTTCCGCCTGGTCGAAAATAATGGAATTGGGATGGTACAAAACTGTATCGCTGACTTCAAAGCCCTTATGTGCGGGCAGGCAGTGCATCACGACCGTGGTATCCTTGCCGGTCATCTCCAGCTTTTCTTCGTTAAGCTGGTAAGGCATGAAGGTTTGATAGCGTCGCAGCTTTTCGTCGGCGTATTCCGGATTGTTGAAGTGCTCCATGTTAATCCAGGTGTCCGTGTACAGCACGTCCGCCCCCTTGACGGCTTCCACCGGGTCAGGGTTCTCCTCGTAAAGCGGGCTGCTGCGCAGTATCTCAAGCTGCTCCTCGTCGATGGCGGGCGGGTCGAACTCCGGGGCGCACAGCGTAAAGTGCGCGCCTGCATAAATAGACGCCATTGAGAGCGAGTTGCTGACGTTGTTCGCCACACCGAGGTACACAATCTTCAGCCCCTCGGTGCGCCCGAACTTTTCCTTGATGGTCATCAGGTCGGTGAGCGCCTGCGCGGGGTGGTAGCGGTCGTCGCAGCCATTGATCACCGGCACCTCGGAGCCCTGTGCCAGCGCGACAAGTTCCGAGTTGTACAGCATCCGTGCCATGATGAGCGAGACATAGCGCGAGATCACCTTGCCCTCGTCGGCAATGTCCGCAATGCCCATCTGCGTGTGCTGTGTCTGCGCGAAGATAGCATGCCCGCCAAGCTCGGTCATGCCCGCCTCAAACGAGAAGCGGGTCCGCGTCGAGGTTTTCTGGAAAATCATGGCGAGCGTATGGTTTTTCAGCGACTCGCGCCAGGGGTCGGGGTCCCGTTTGATCTCAATAGCCCGGTCAATGATGAAGTTAAAAGCGTCGGCAGGGATGTCGCGTACTTTGATGAAGTGCTGAGGCATATAGCACCTGTCCTTTGAGTAGACAGTTCGGGGAGAGTTGGCTCGCATCGGCGGGGCTTGCCCGCCGCATCGAGTCGTGCCCATTATAACTTAACTGGCCCCATCCTGTCACGCGGGGGTGAGGCCGCTAGAAATGAGTCCACAGATGTCACAGATAACACAGAAAGGATATATCCGTGCCATCTGTGGACTCGCTCATTCAGGGGCGGCTACCGGGCGACGACCCGATATACCATACCGCCGCCCATGTCGGCCAGGTACAGCTCGCCCGCCTCATCCTCGCCAAAGCTCGCAATCCAGGTATCGGTATCGGCAAGCTGCATCGACTCGCCGCTCATGCTGCCTTCCACGGCCAGCCCCCAGATGATGCCGGAGCAGAAGTCCCCGTAGAAGTACACGCCCTGCATCGCGGGGAAGGCCTCGCCCCGGTACACGTACCCCCCGGTGATGGAGCACCCGAATTCATGTGAGTACTCCGCGATGGGCTGCACGAAGCCGCTGCCGTCGCAGCTAACGCCCTCCGGGTAGCAGTGCAGCCCCTCCATGATCGGCCAGCCGTAGTTCTCGCCGCCGGTGCTCCCGGCAGGCTGAACGTTGACTTCCTCGTACACATTCTGGCCTACATCCGCGATATAGAGGTTGTTCGTTGCCCGGTCGAACGAGTAGCGCCACGGGTTGCGCAGGCCATACGCCCAGACCTCATCTGCACCGTCCGAGGTGCCCACAAACGGGTTGTCGGGCGGAACGCTGTACGGCAGAGTGTCCACATCAATGCGTAGCATCGAGCCCAGCCAGGTATGTGGGTTCTGCCCCTGGCCGAAGACGTCGCCCGCGCCGCCGCCATCGCCCAACCCGATGTACAGATAGCCATCCGGCCCAAAGGCGAGATGCCCGCCGTTGTGATTGCTGGCCGGCTGCTCCTGCGTCAGCACGACCTCCTCGCTGGCAGGGTCGGCCCGGTTCGGGTCCTCCGTCACGCGGAAGCGCGACACGACGGTATTACCGGCAGCGTCGGTGTAGTTCACAAAGAAGAAGCCCGTGCTGGCATATTCCGGGTGGAAGGCCAGCCCCAGCAGGCCCTGCTCGCTGCCGCTCGACCCCACCCGGTCGGTGATATCAAGGAACGGCTGCGGTAGTAGCTGCCCATCCTGAATGATGCGGATCGTCCCGTCCTTCTCCACCACAAACAGCCGCCTGCTGCCGTCACCGGCGTGTGCCAGCCCGATCGGCGATCGCAGCCCTCCGGCGACCGGCTCCAGCGCAATATTCAGCACGGTGAGGTCTACCTGCGCCGACTCCGGAGCGCTGGCCTCTGTGGGAGCGGGGGAAGGTTCGGCGGGCTGCTCCGCTGCCGGCTCAGCAGATGGCTCGGTCGGTGCTTCCACCGGGGCGGTGGGCTGCGCCAGCAGGCCGGAGTCGCCTCCGGTGTCGGCGGGCGGCTCTTCGGCCTCTACTGACGGCGCTCCGGCCTCCGTGTTGGATGTGCAGGCGCCCAGCAGCATCAGCAGCGTCAGCAGTACAGCAGTCGTTCCTGATCGTCGCAGCATAAACTTATCCTCTCGTCGTCTGGTGTGGTGTGTCCATAGAGAGTGTAGCGAAATCGCGAGGATGCGTCGCCGGAAATTTTTGCTGTTGTGAGCCCCTCACCACCACGGACAAATTTCGCGGCTCAGAGGTGTGATCCGTAGGGGGGGGGGTGGGGACCCCCCCCCCCCCCCCGCGGGGGAAAAAGGGCTTACGGGGGGCGCCGGGTCCCTCTCCCTCCTCCTTATACTCTTCTC
>DGDY01000173.1:0-8109 GCA_002385675.1 Anaerolineales bacterium UBA3940
TGACCTAATTTCAATCGCGCCGCTTTGCCCCTCTTCGGCGGTTACATCAGGCGTCTGCGGTTCCTCGTCCTGCTCGGGCACCTGGTTTTCAGGTGTCTGGTCTTCCTGCTCCTGTTCCTCGACCGGGTCGTGCTGATCTTCCTTACCCATAAGCGACATCAATCGCAACTCCAGTTCAGTGCGTCAATACAATTCGGTTCCTGCAAGCCCTCACCAGCTACCGCGCTGCTATGCCTCGCGCCTATCGACAGGGATGACGCGAACGGTCTTGGGCTTCAAGCGGGGGAGTTCAACCCGCAGGAAGCCGTCTTCATAGCGCGCCACAATATTCTCTTCATCCACAGGCCACGGCAGCAACACGTCAGTACGGAACTCCCCGTAGCCAATCTCAAGCTGGTGGTAGGCCGTGCAGCCGGGCAGGTGCGCGGGGCGCGTCCCGCTGATAATAAGCTGGTGCGGGCTGATGGCGACGTTGAAATCCGAGGTCTTCATCCCGGCGATCTCCACCAGCACGATAAGCCGGTCGTCCGTCTCCATCACATCGGTGGGCGGTCGCCAGACATTCGGACGCCGCACGACGACGAAACGCCCTCCTCCCATCACCACATGGTAGTGGTGTGTTTCAAATTTATCAGCCGGGGAGGATGCAACCTCGTTTTGCTTCGCCGTCATACCGAACCCTCACTTCACCAGCAACTGCAGGCTACGCACTCACCTACTTAATCGGGTCTGGGTGGCCCGGAAGTGGCAGCCCTGCCGGGCGGGCCTCCAAACGCCGAAGTTTATTTTACCATAGCGTATAACACCAACCCAAAGCTGAGTATACCTGGCTCACATTATAGGACGATTAGAACTCCGTAGAAAGTGCGCCTGCCTGCCTATAAAAAACGGCACAGACGGACGGTTTGCCTCCATCTGTGCCATCTATCGGCTATCTTTTGCTGCGCCGCCGCAGGCTTAACGCAGGCCGAGGTTCTCCTCGGCCTGGTTGCACAGCGACCTGCCTCCCGCCTCCAGCCACGTCTCTAGAGTCGGGCTGCTGTCCCATCCAGCAGTCGCCTCGCGGTAGATGCCCGTTCCCCAGCGGTAATAACGCTGAGTTTCGGTCGGCCAGGTATTGTAATCACGCGGGATGATGCCGATACCTCCGTTGTAGCCCGCCATCGCCAGCCCGACATGCCCACCGGAGCGCTGGAGCGCCTGAGCGAAGTAGTCCAGCCCTCGCCGTGCATTGGTGGCCGGGTCAAACCGGTTTTCGCCCTCGGCAAAGTGGAAGGGCATCACTTGAAACAGCCCCGACGCGCCTGCCCACGACTCGGCGGACGGGTTGCCGCACGACTCGATCTGCATGAGTGTGGCAGCGGCATTGGGGTCGATGCCCCACTCCGAGGCCCAGGCGACAATTTCATCTTCCCAGTACAGTACGGAGGGTGTAAAGACCGGCGACAGCTTTGAAACGGTCGTGGCACGCTGACTTTCCGCCTCATACAGCGCCGGTACATCTGCCGCCTGCTGTAACGTCAGGTCGGGTGCGGCCAGGGCCACAATGCTCTCATCCTTGTCGAGCAGAGTTGAAACTACGCTAAATGCAAAAATAGCCACTGCCACAAAGGCCAGAATCTCCAGCCAGAGCGACCGTGACCACCAGTTGACTGTGGCACGTGCGAGTGACTTCACCTTGTCGAGCCCTGATTTCAAACGCTTTTTGCCTGCATTAGAACAAAATTAGAACAAGTGTTTTATCACCGTGAAAATTCTAACACAGAGCCCCGTTCAAAGCAAGTCTGGAGGCGGTACTTTGAGTATTTCTGATACAACACTGATACCGGCAACCTCTAATATAGCCATGCTTGCCAGCGACGCAACTGCACGAGTACAATCCGGTGACGTGCGGCACACGCAGAGGCTTGCAGCCCTCGCACGCCGCCTCGTGACACTACCTGAGATGAAGGAGAACCCGCTCGATGCCATACGATTTCGAATGGCTGGACGAAAATCGCAACATTGTCGCTATCCGGCTGTCCAGCCCTGTTTCGCCAGAGGAGCTTAAGGAGCTGCACGCCAGGGTTATGCCGCTCACCGAGTCGCCGCTGCCCATCTACATCCTCGCCGACATCCGTAACTTCGACCTGCTCACCGCCTACTCGCAACTCGGCGACGCGCTCAAGACGCTGTCGCTGCCCAGCATGGACAACGCAAAGATGCAGGGCTCGCGCGTGGCCATCCTCGGCGGTGGGCCGCTCGTCGGGCTTGTTCTGAGCTTCGCTAAAGACTACTTGAATGAGGGGGACGATCTGGTTAAAGCGTTCAACAACGAGGACGAGGCCCGCAGTTGGCTGCAGGAAGCAGGCGGGGGCAGCATCGCGTAGGGGCGCGAAACTTTCCGTACCAGACAGCAAAACCGCCGTCACAGAGACGGCGGTTCGTGTTTGATGCCAGTGTGCTAAGCCCAATCGCGATCACGCGTGAGCACCCCGATCACGACGGTGAAGAGCGCCGAGCCGATGATCGACCAGATCACCGGGAATGGCCTGCTGCCGATGTTGATAACCCACAGCTCCGGCAAGCCAAGCTGCCGGGCGATCCACATCCCCAGCAGCGCCCCGATGAAGCCGACAACTGCCGATACCAGGCAGCCACCCAGCGAGTACCCGGCAATCGCCTGTCCGATCCCCCCGGCGACAGCGGCGATGACCACCAGCGCCAGAAACTCAAACAGCGACATATGCTATCCCCCTTCTACCGATGAAAAATCAAGAGCACGGGGTGCTCATCCTCAGTATATGCACCCGGAGAGCCGCGCGTCAACGCGGAGGGGGATAGCGGGCGGCTACCTTCGCAGCGGGATCTCCTGGAAGTCCTCACACAGGAACACCTCGCCGTCGAAGGTTGTGCGCGCGTCGTCGCACAGCCGCTCCCGCTGAGCGGGGGTTGTATTCCACACCGTGTAATGGATAAGCCCGAGCGCCCGCGCCCCTGCTTCCTGCGCAATGGTTCCGGCCTGCGATGCGCTGGAGTGCCCGAGCGGCTCGTCTGCCGTCACCTCGTGGATCAGCAGGTCCGCATCTCTCGCCAGCTCGACCACACTGCTGGTCGGCACGGTGTCGGATGAGTAGGCGAACACGAAGCCGGTCTTCTTGGCCACCACCCGCACACCGATGGTCGGCACGTAATGCTTTACCGGCGAGGCGATAATGTCGAAATCGGCGTTTTCAAGCACGTGCACGCCGCGCTCCTCCGGCAGGTGGTGGAACGCGACCGGGAAGAAGCCCATCCACTCGTCCCAGTGGTAGGCCATCATCAGGTCTTCGACGCGCTGGAGGCAGTGGTGCAGCCCGTAGATGCGCAGCGGCGCCGTGCGCCCGGTGAGCCACGTGCTCATGAGGAAGCCGGGCACACCGCCGACGTGGTCCGGATGGAAGTGGGTCAGGATGATGTCGCCGACCTCGTCCGGGTCGATGCCGACCTGCTTGAGACGCACGAGCGGGCGGCCCACACAGTCGATCAGCACGGCGGAGTGGTCACCGTGCAGAACCATATGGGTGTTTTCGTGATCGGCGTCAGGGACTGCCGATGCAGACCCGAGTATGACTAGCCTTGGCATACGCTTGCTGCCTCTCCTCGGCGTCAGCCGCCGCTGGTGGCGATGCTGACGAGTGCGGGTGTTACATAAACCTCTACCACAGCAGCCGCGATAAGCAGCGGCAGGATTAAGAGCCACCAGAGGCGGATGGTGTCCGCAAGGGCCTCAAGCCAACCCTCGCCGAGGCGCTTACCCGGCGGCGGCGCGAGCACGCTCGCACCGAGCCTCACAGCCAGCCCGCCCGCCAGCACAGCAGCGGGAACCTCGAACAGGCTGTGAGGGACCAGCGCCGCCAGCACCACGACCGGGGCCATCCCTGCGGTTGCCATCTGCGCAACCACGTAGCCGATCACGACGATCGGCAGCATCAGAATGAGCACGACCAGCACGCCGACGGAGAAGACCGCCAGCACCGTCCCGATGAGCAGTACGCGCACATTCTGTACCAGCACCAATAATATACCAGTCAAACCGGAGAGACCAGTGTCGATGAGCAGCGAGTGGAAGCGCGCATACCAGTCATCCAGCACAAATGCCTCGGGCGGCACGCCGAACACGGTGCCGTAATACCGGCCAATCAGGAAGGCGGCAAGCATCGCCACCGCGACGAGGGCCATCGCGGGGCGGGTCCGCGTCACCGCGCCGAGTACTTCATCCCGGTACCACTGCCAGGGGGAGCGCTGAACGCCATCCTCACGCCGCGCGAGCACCAACCGCCAGAGCTGTTTCGCTATCTGCACGAGGTTGATCTCGTCGATCTCACCACCCAGCAGGTCTTCACGGTTGAAGCTGCGCACGCCCATCCGCACGAGCACGACGTAAACCACCACCAGCCCAACGAGCATCCACCACAGCGCACCGTAATGCCCCCAGAACATGATGAACGCTTCTGTCTGCAGCAGCAGCGCAATCGGCACGATGATGAAACTCGCCAGCAGGTTGGCCGCGCGCACGCTCGTCACCTGGCTGGAGACGATCACCGCGCCCGCGACCATCACCAGGGCGTGCATAATGTTGAGCAGCGCGATCTGCACGAGCATTGACGGGGCCAGCATCGGGCTCCCCGCGAGGCTCTGCCCGACGACGTACACTACCATCGCCAGCAGACTGCCGATCGTAGGCGGCATGGTTGCGGCAAGAGTCTTGCCGATGTAGACCTGTGTGTCTGTCAGCGGTGAGGACAGCAGCGGCTCCAGGCTGCGGCGCTCCTTCTCGCCAACGAAGCTCTCCAGCGCGATGATGAGAGAGAACGACGCCGGGAAAAAGCCGACGGCAAGCAACAGGAACGGCGCGATCCGGTCAGCAACCAGCGTCGCGCCGTAACGCGCAATCCACGCGAGCAGCCGCTCTGCGCCCCAGTTGGCAAGCCCCGGCGTGATGAGGCTGAGCAGCAGCACCGGGGCAGTGATGCGCCAGTCCCGCAGCATGTCGACCAGTTCGCGGCGGGTCACGATCCACGCACGGGACAGGTTCCAGCGGACGGAGCGCACCAGCCCCCGCTTCTCCACCCCGGCTCGCTGTTCTATGGATGAAACCGATGTTGGCGTTGACATGAACACCCTACCTGTAAAGCTACGTGACAAAGATAACACCCATCAGGCGGTCAGGGTTTGCGAAGGCGCGGGAACATCGTGCTCGCTGCCGATAACACGTAAATACACCTGCTCAAGGCTCTGCGGCACCTCGCTGAGCGTCACAACGGCAGCGCCGTGTTCTGCGAGGCGGCGAAGCACCTGCGGGTTTGTCGTCATGGGGTCCGGCGTGCGGTAGCGCAGCCAGTTGTGCCCGTAGCTGTCCAGTTCAACGAGGTCGGCGATGGTGTCGGGCAGCGCCTCGATCGTCCGCGCGAGGCGAATCTCCAGCAGCGGCGGCCCGAGCAGGCGCGCCTTCAGCTCCAGCGGCGTGCCCTGTGCGATGATCTGGCCACGCCGGATGATAGCGATACGGTCTGCCAGTTCCTCCGCCTCGGCGAGGTTGTGCGTGCAGAGGACGATGGTGCGCTCCTGCCCGCGCAGGTGCTTGATCATGTCGCGCACGAGGCGTGTACTCTGCGGGTCCATGGCGGAAGTCGGCTCATCGAGCAGCAGCACGCGCGGGTTGTGCAGCATTGCGCGGACGAGGGAGAGCTTCTGCCGCATGCCCTTCGAGTACTCGCCAAGACGCCGGTTGAGGGCCTCCTCCAGCCCGAAGCGCGCGGCGAGCGCACGGGCACGCCGGCTGCGCGTCACCGGGTCCAGCCCGTACAGCTCGCCAAAGAAGTCCAGGTACTCGTAGCCCCGCATGCGCAGGTACAGGCCGTGATTCTCCGTGAGCACGCCGACGCTTGCGCGGACCTGGTCCGGCTCCTCGACGATGTCATAACCAGCCACACGCGCCCAGCCCGAGGTCGGGCGGAGCAGCGAGGTCAGCATGCGAACCGTCGTTGTCTTGCCCGCTCCGTTTGGGCCAAGCAGAGCCAGCACCTCGCCAGGCTGAACGGTGAAGGTGATGTTCTGGACGGCGACAAAGCTGTCGAAGTGTTTGGTCAGCGCGTGTGCTTCAATCATGAGTCCGCGTCTCCACGGGGATAAGCGATAGCCCGGAAGGACAAGGGGACTGACACCATCATTATAGCGTCAGTCAGCGCCACGTTTCACGCAGGATTGTTAAGTGAGGTTGAATAACGGGTAAGCAGGGGCAGCGCGCCGAGCAGCGCCCTACCCCGCGGCAGACGAGGAGCGCCCGCCGGTGATACGGCGCACAGCCCACATCACGACGCCGAGCATCACCACGAGCGACAACCACTGGAAGATCGACAGCCCGAGCAGCAGGCGAGTAACATCCGCGCGGAGAAAGTCGGCGAGGAATATCCCCGGCGTCACGAGGGCCGCCGCCAGCACAAACGTCTCGCCGGGTTGCAACCGCCCGGCGAAGCGGCGGCGCAGCAGCAGCCAGGCTGCCATCGCGCCGAGCACCCACAGCGACACATAGGCAGGCGTGGGGTGGAAGCGAGTGCCGGGCGGGTACAGCGTCAGATCGTTGTATGGGGCGGCGCGCCGCGCGAGCGCCATGCCCCAGGGTAGAACGGTCGGCGGGCCGAAAAGCTGCTCGTTGACCACATTAGCCCATGGCGCGATGACCAGCCCCGCCAGCAGCCCCGGCGTGAGGGTGTCTGCCCAGGTGCGCAGGTCGCAGCCCTGCCGTCGCAGCGAGATCAGCGCGCCGAGCGCTGCTCCGATGGCAATACCGGCACGGTTCAGCCCACCGCTCCAGATGGCGAACGGCCCAAGCTGCAGGTCAAGCGGATGGGAGAAATACCAGGAGCGGCTGTAGATCTGCGCCACCGAGGGCGGCGGCGCCAGCACGTAGACCAGCCGCCCGACCACCACGCCGAGCACGAGCGCCCAGGTGAGCACGCCAAACAGCACGTGCGGTGTTTGCCCCCGGCGGCGCGCCTCCCGCCAGCTTATCGCCACGGCAACGAGAACGGCCAGCAGCAGGATCAGCCCGAAATAGCTGATGGTCAGCACGCCCAGCCGGATGCCATAGCGGTCGAGCATGGCTCAGTGGTCGCCCCTGATGTGATCATCGCCGCGCACGGCCCGCAGCGCATGCCACACACGCTGCGCGACCGTGAAGTGGGTCAGCACGGCGAGCAGCCACAGCCCAACCACGACATAGCCCGTGAGCAGCGCGAGCACGGTCACGATGGAGCGCTCGACGCGCGTCATCAGGCCAACCTTGTTGTCGATCTGCAAGCCCTCCGAGCGCGCCCGGACGTAGCTCACCATCACCGAGCCGAAGAGCGTCACGAACGCGAGCACGACCGGCACGGGCTGCCCGGCGACCGCATAGTAGTAGGCCAGACCCGCCAGCACGAAGAACTCACCGTAGCGGTCGAGCGTCGAGTCGAGTAGCGCGCCGGAGCGGGTCGCACCGCCCGTCAGGCGGGCCACCGCCCCATCGAACGCATCGAGCGGCATGCCGACAATCAGCACGACGCCCGCCCAGAAAAACCAGCCGCGCGCCGCCAGATAGCCCGCCACAGCAGCAAACAGGACCCCGGCGACGGTCACCATGTTGGCGGTCAGCCCGAGCCGGATAAGGAAGCGAGCGACGCCGTAGACTACCGGGTGCGCAACCTGCCGCAGCCAGGCGGTTAGCGTTGTCGGTCGCTCGCGTTCTTCTAGACCTGCCATGGAAACTCCGTTCTGCTAGAAAGTCGCCGTGATCATAGCACGCGGCGGGTGGCTGTCCAAACTGAGGCTGCTGGTTATGATACTCACCATACCTCACAACCTGGACACATAGGGGCGGAGCGCCCTAACCTGCAGGAATCTCGCAAACTTCGAGATAAAAGCCTTGTCAAGCGCGGGCCCATGGGGTATACTCCCTGTCGCTGTGGGGGTCAGACCGGCCCTGAGAGACGCTCTATGTGGAGGCCCGACGTCTCTCGCACGACAGCACAGGTTACGGGGCGTGGCGCAGCTCGGATAGCGCGCACCGTTCGGGTCGGTGAGGTCGACGGTTCAAATCCGTCCGCCCCG
>DGDY01000173.1:8306-22467 GCA_002385675.1 Anaerolineales bacterium UBA3940
GCCCCGACTGAAAGACCGCTCGGCAATGCCGGGCGGTTTTTTGTTGCCACCGACCCGCCCTCCGTTCGGGTCGTGTGAGCGTGTCTCGCTGCGCGAGCCCTGACGGTTCAAATCCGTCCGCCCCGACTGAAAGACCGCTCGGCGTTGCCGGGCGGTTTTTTGTTGCTACTAGCCTCCTCATCCCTACGCCAAGCCGCCTAGGCGGCTTGGCCACCCTTCTCCCACGAGGGGAGAAGGGGTTAATACACTCTGCCTGTAGTTACGCGCCTCTTATGGGCGAGGGGCAGATGGCCCGCATATAGCCATAAGCTATATGCTACCCGCCATTCGCCCCCTGCCCGTTATTCTGCTGCTTCTTGATCTCGTTCCACAGCACGTCCATCTCATCGAGCGTCATCTCCGTCAGCGAGCGCCCCTGCTCGCGGGCCTTGCGTTCGATGTAAGTGAACCGCTCGTAGAAGCGGCGGTTGGCCGCGCGGAGGGCGTCCTCGGGGTTGAGCCCGTGCCAGCGCGCCCAGACCGCCGTCACCAGCAGCAGGTCGCCGATCTCATGAAAGCGCTCATCGTCCGTCTTGGCCTCGATGACCTCCTGGATCTCCTCGTGCACCTTGGCGATCACACCCGCCTCGTCGGGCCAGTCAAAACCAAGCTGCACCGCGCGCAGGTCGTACTGGTGCGCCTGAGCCAGCGCAGGCATGGCTTTCGGCACACCGTCGAGCACGCTGCGCTCTGTCTCGCCCCGTGCGGCGCGCTCCTCCGCCTTGATTGCCGCCCAGTTCGCGGTCACCACGTCGGGGTTGCCGTGCACGTCCACCTCACCCCACACGTGCGGATGGCGGCGCTTCAGCTTGGCGTCGATCTGCCGGATCACGTCCGTCATCATGAACTCACCCTCTTCGACGGCGATCTGCGCGTGCAGCACGACCTGCAGCAGCAGGTCGCCCAGCTCCTCCTGCAGCATAGCCGGGTCGCCCGCATCGATGGCGTCGATCACCTCAAAGGCCTCCTCCATCAGGTGCTGGCGCAGCGTCTCGTGCGTCTGCTCGCGGTCCCACGGGCAGCCCTCAGGCGCGCGCAGGTGAGCGATGGTGTTCTGGAAGCCCTCAAAGCTCGTGGCGATGGGGACCTTACCGCCCCCGGCGGGGACCGGCGGTACGTACAGCGCAGTCAGGTGATCCACCGGCTGGCGGTCAATCTCGTAGAGCGGCATTTCCTGCGCGCTCTGCTCGGCGGTGCCCGCCGCCCGCACCAGCCACACCGGGTGATCGTCGGCGTACTGGTTCATCAACGTGAGCTTGACGTCGGAAGCGACCTGCCGCGAGTAGACCTGGGCGACAAGCGCCGGATAGTCAGGGTTGATGGGCGGATGGTAGGCAACGGCCACGTCGATCGCATCGACAAGCTGGAGGCCCGGCAGCGCATCTACGCCGATCAGCGCGAGCGTCGGCTCGACGAAGCTTACGCCGTTCACGATCTGCACATCCACGCCCTGCCCCGCGGCCCGCTCGAGGATGCGCGTGACGGTTCCCTCCGCCACCATCGGGTCGCCCGGCACCGCGTAGACGATGTCGCGCCCGCTGGCCGCTATCTTCAGCAGACGGTCGACGATGGTGTCATAAACCGCGTCGAAGCTCTCAGCCGTCTCGTAGACCTCGTCAAAAGAGTGCAGTTCCGGCCCAGCCGGGAGATGCTCCACAGTGGGATGGTGGCGCGTGCGGAGGTAGACCTCATCGGCCTCGGAGAGCGCTTTCCAGGCCCGCCGCGTGAGATCGTCAGGGTCGCCGGGGCCAAGCCCCACAATGGTCAATGTCATATCATCACCGCGTTTCAGTTGACAAACGTACTCGTTGATTCTGCCACATGATCGCCGCCGCTGCTTCTGGGCGCTATTTCTGGGCCAGGACGCCGAACGCACGCGGCTTCGGCGTGACCTTCGTGAACCCCGCCTCGTGCAGCCGCCTGATCACGCCCTGTGTGGTGCGCTGTACGGTGCGGCTGTCCGGATCGCCAATGTAGTGAAACAGCCGCCCCTTGCGCCGCAGAACGCGATACAGCTCCGCGTAGAAGTCACCGGAGTACAGTTCCCCCGCCAGGCTGAAGGCCGGCGGGTCGTGGATGATAGTTGTATACGTGTCGTCGTCCTGCTCCTCGATCACGTCCCACACGTGCCCGATAACCTGCTCGATCTTTGGGTTGTCGAACAGCTCCTGCGACCAGGGGTTGAGGCGAGCCAGCTCAAGTGCCGCCGGGTCGATCTCGACCGTCGTCACCCGCTCGGCGGTTTTCGCCGCCTCGATCGCCGTATAGCCCAGACCGGTCGCTGTGTCGAGCACATGCCCGACGACCGGGCTGGCCGCCCGGATCTTGTTGAGCGTGTCCTGCCAGGGGTCCGTGCCCGAGATGCGGTGCATCGTCAGGCCGGAAACCAGCGTCGTCGGCGCGTTGCGCGTCGGGTACAGCGTGCGCACCCAGTTGGTGACCTCTGAAAAGACCTTGATCGCCCGCACCTCACCCTGCTCCAGAAGGTAGCAGGTGTTATCCGAGGCGGCAATCGTCTCGGCATCCTCCCAGCGCAGCCGCTCACCGCCGGGGAAGACAGCCCCATCCGGCTCGATGCTCACCCGCACAGTCGTCCGGTTGAGGTCCGGTGAGATCTCCGCCGACGCCGCACCGGCCTCCCGCGCCTGGAGCAGCGGCCTGACCTGGTAGTGTGACAGCACGATCAGCTCTGCCATCGCATCCCTTCCCCGCGTAACGCCCCCGCCGGGCAGCACTAGAGGTTACGAATAAAATAGACCGCTTGCGCGGTCTATATCAACTCGACACAGAGTTGTGCCCGCCATCTGGCTGGACAGCCAGGCAGGCAGTGGGTAAGCGGACAAAGCGCGCGAGCCGCGCGCCTGTTCCGGTTACGATAACTGTCGCCTGCTCCGCCTCGTGCTTGCAGCCTCCCAACCGCGCGAAAAGCTCCGCGAGGTCGCCGGCGCACCGGCGGATCCGAGCATTAACGCTTGGTGTAGGTCGGCGCCTTGCGTGCGCGCTTGAGACCGGGCTTCTTGCGCTCCTTCTCGCGCGCATCACGCGTGAGGAAACCGGTCTTGCGCAGGACGGGGCGCATCTCCTCGTCATACTTGACGAGCGCGCGGGCCAGGCCCATCTTCACCGCGTCCGCCTGCCCGGAGACACCACCACCGTAGACGCGAACGGTCACGTCGAAGCGGTTGGTCGTACCGGTCACCTCAAGGGGCTTCATCAGGTTCTGAAGCGTGTCAATGCGGCGGAAGTACTCCTCCACGGGCTTGTCGTTGACGATAATCTTGCCCTCGCCGCCGGGATAAATCCGGACGCGGGCACTTGCACGCTTGCGACGCCCAACGCCCTCAAAATACTGCTGCTCACTAGCCATGCCGTCGTGTCCTCTTCCTCAGACCTCAGTTTTCCAACTCAAGCTTAACCGGCTGCTGGGCCGCGTGCGGGTGCTCAGGCCCGGCATAGACCTTCAGCTTCTTCAGCATCTGCCGGCCCAGGTTGTTCTTGGGCAGCATCCGCCGGACTGCCTCGTAGATCACGTCTTCGGGCTTGTCGCGCAGCATCTGGCGCAGCGACTTCGAACGCAGCCCGCCGGGATACCCGGAGTGGCGATAGTAGAGCTTCTGGTCAAGCCGGTCGCCGGTAACGTGGATCTTCTCCGCGTTGACCACGATGACGAAGTCACCCGTGTCCATGTGCGGGGTAAAGATCGGCTTGTGCTTGCCACGAAGGATGCTCGCGATCTGCGATGCCATCCTGCCGAGCGTCTGGTCCTTCGCATCGATGACGAACCACTGGCGCTCGATGTCTTCCTTCTTCGCTGTATATGTCTTCACGCTGCCAAAACTCCTCGCCAACCCATCCGCCGCCCTGACTCGCGCAGCGGGTATGGCTTAGTCATTGTAGTCTACCCTAACAAGTGTCAGGCCATGTGCCGGGGCTGCCGCGCCAGCCAGACTCCGGTCGCGCGCGGCGAGTATACCCCTAAAGTCATCACCTGTCATGCGCCCCTGCCCGACCAGAACGAGCGTGCCGACAATCGAGCGCACCATCCTGAACAGGAACGCGTTGGCTGTGATGGTGAAGCGATGCTCACCTGAGCCGTCTGTCTCCCAGTTCGCCTCGAATACGTGGCGAACCGCGCTCTCGCCCTGGGGCGGCACGCCAAACGTGCTGAAGTCGTGCTCCCCGATGAGGCTGGCTGCCGCCGCCCGGATCATGTCCACATCCAGTTCTGTGTGGAGGTGCCAGGCGCGCCAGCGTCTCAGCGGGTTGCGCACCGGGGCAACGTACAGCTCGTACACATACGTGCGCCGCCGCGCATCATAACGCGGGTGGAAGTCCGGCGTGGTCTCCTCGACCGACCAGACCGCGACATCCGCGGGCAAGTTCGCGTTCAGCGCATTACGCAGGTCGTCGGCAGAATGCCGCCAGTCCAGGTCGAACGCGATCACCTGCCCCGTCGCGTGCACCCCCGCGTCGGTGCGCCCGGCGCCGATGACGTGGACCCGTTCGCCGCTGATGCGCGCCAATCCCTCCTCTACAACACCCTGAATGGTCGGGCTGGCGTTGGCCTGCCGCTGAAAGCCGTGGTAGGCCGTGCCATCGTAGGCGAGAGTCGCCCGGTAGCGGGCGCAACGGCACATCTCAGGCGAAACCGGGCTACGCCTCTTCCCCTTCGACCAGCATCAGGTACACCATCGATGCGGCGTCACCCTGACGCGGGCCGATGCGGACGATCCGGGTGTAACCACCCGGGCGATTGATGTAGCGCGGCGCGATGTCGTGGAAGAGCCGGGACAGCACGTCGCGGTCGCGGATCTCCCGCGCAGCAAGACGCTGAGCATGCACGGCGATAGACCGCGCCTCACGCTCCAAGCCCTCGACATCGTCCTCCTGGTGCAGGCGCAGCAGTCGCTCAGCCTGCGCATTGGTCAGCATGCGGCGCAGCGTCGCCTCATCACCTTCCTCGACGAGCTCCAGCAGGCGCTCGGCGTCGCCCCGGTTGCGGGCAAGCGTGATGAGCTTCTCAGCCTGGCCACGCACGGCCTTCGCCTTGGCCTCAGTCGTCTTGATCTTGCCGTGACGGAACAGCTCCGTAATGAGGTTCCGCCGCAGATGCTTTCTGTGTTTGGTGTCGCGCCCCAGGGTGCGACCAGCTACTCTATGACGCATGATTCCTCAACGTCCCTCATCCATCATCTATGCGGATACTATCTGGGTGGAGTGGCGGCCAACCGCACCCCGTTTTACTCTACGACCTCGGCCCCTTCTTCCTGAGCTTCGCCCAGGTAGCCCTTCTCTCTCAGGCGGGTCAGCAGTTCGTCAAGCGACTTGTCGCCGAAGTTGCGAATGGCGAGCATCGCATCCTCGCCCTTCTCCAGGATTTCCAGCACCTCGCCGATCGTCGTAATGCCCGTCCGCTTGAGCGAGTTGAACACCCGCACGCTGAGGTCGAGCGTCTCGATCGGCAGGTCGTAGTAATCCGGGCGCTTCGGCTCCTCCGGCTCCTCAGGCTCCTGGCCCACCGCAAACATGGCCGGGTCCACGTTTGCAATGATGCCCAGGTGCTGCATGAGGATGGTCGCCGCTTCACTCATCGCCGTTTCCGGCTCGATGGTCCCATCCGTCCAGATCTCAAGGATGACCCGGTCGTAGTTGGTCTTCTGGCCCACACGAGCGCGCTCGACATCGAACGCCACACGGCGAATCGGGCTGAAAATCGCGTCGACAGGCACCTCCCCGATGGGCAGGCGGCCCCGCTCCTCAGCCGGCGAATAGCCGCGACCGGCCTCGATGTTCAGCTCCATCTCGATCCGGGCCTGGTCATCGTCCACGCTGAACAGGTACAGATCAGGGTTCTTGATCTCCACTTCCGCCGGACAGATCAGGTCGGCGGCGGTCACCACACCGGCACCCTGAACGTCCAGGCGGCAGCGGGCCGACTCAACACCGTCATGCAGCCGCACACGGAGCTGCTTGACGTTCAAAATGAGCTGTGTCATGTCCTCACGCACGCTCGGGATGGCCGAGAACTCGTGAGGGACATTGGCTACGCGCATCGACGTAACCGCAGCGCCTGGCAGCGATGACAGCATGACACGCCGCAGAGCATTACCCAGCGTCGTGCCGAAACCACGCTCAAGTGGTCCAATAATAAAGCGGCCATAGTTGCGGGACACTGCGTCACGTTCGATTTTGGGCAGCACCATGTTATTCGCGGTCAACGAACTTGCCTCCTAAAACACTACCGTCTTACCAGACCGACCACGCCGCCCGTTCACAGACCGACGCCGGCCTCCATCGCGCTGTCTGACACGCACCAGTCCGCGATGGTACACCGGGCGTCGGTCCTCCTACTAACTGGCTAAAAGTTAGCGGCTGTAGTACTCCACAACTAGCTGTTCGCTAATTGTGTAATCGATATCGCTACGTTCCGGCTCGCGCACCACCTCACCCCGCAGGGCGTCGGCATCCCGATTGAGCCAGGCGGTGGTTCCCTGCTTGCTCAGGGTTTCCCGCAGGCTCTTGAAGTACGGCAGGCTGTGGCTCGATGCCCGCACCTCGATCACGTCGCCGGGTGTCACGATGAAGGACGGGATGTTCGTCCGCCGACCATTGACGTTAAAGTGCCCATGCTGAACGAGCTGGCGAGCCTGCGCCCGTGAGTCGGCAAAGCCGAGGCGATACACGACGTTGTCGAGGCGCCGCTCCAGAATGCTGAGCAGGTTCATACCTGTCAGCCCGGGGCGGCTCACCGCCTCGCCGTAATAGCGGCGGAACTGACGCTCCAGGACGCCGTAGATGCGGCGCATCTTCTGCTTCTCGCGAAGCTGGAGCGAGTAGTCCGACAAACGACTCCGGCGGTACTCGGCCTCACGACCATGCTCACCGGGCGGATAACTGCGCTTCTCAACCGCGCACTTGGGCGACAGGCAGCGTGCCCCCTTCAGGAACAGCTTTTCACCCTCGCGCCGGCAGATCTTACATCTTGGTCCAGAATAACGTGCCATGTGCTTTCGTGCTTCGTCCTTCTATAGGTGTCAGAGAAAACTGGTTGATGATTTGGCGTCGCGCCACCCGGTGGCGAACCGTACAGGTGACTTGACATCATAGAAGTTTACACACGCTTACACCGGCGCCCTGCGCGAGGGATACCCGGTGTAAACAGGTCAACTCATTCAGTTGTTAAGGTAGCGACTAGACGCGGCGCTTCTTGCGCGGGCGGCACCCGTTGTGCGGGACCGGCGTCTCGTCGGTGATCGAGCGGATCTTCAGCCCGCTGCTGGCAATCGCGCGGATAGCCGACTCACGGCCAGGGCCGGGGCCCTTCACGAACACGTCCACTTCGCGCATGCCGTGTTCCATCGCCATCTCGGCGGCGCGCTGCGCGGAAACCTGCGCGGCGTAGGGCGTGCTCTTGCGAGAGCCCTTGAAGCCGGCAAGCCCTGCGCTCGCCCACGAGATCGCGTTGCCCTGCTGGTCGGTCATCGTCACGATCGTGTTGTTAAACGTTGCGTGGATATGTGCCTGCCCGTACGGGATATTCTTACGCGCCCGGCGAGGAGCACCACGCTGCTGTCTACGTCGACCCATTCTTCCTCCACCTTCATCGACCGCTCTCCTCACCCCGTGAGAAGAGCCTTTAAATCAACTTGACTACTTCTTACCTGCACCGCGACGGCGGCCACGACCCGGAACCGTCTTCTTCGGCCCCTTGCGAGTGCGTGCGTTCGTCCTCGTGCGCTGACCGTGCACGGGGAGGTTGCGACGGTGCCGCAGGCCCCGGTAGCTACCGATCTCGATCAAGCGCTTGATATTGAGCTGGACCTCACGGCGCAGGTCACCCTCGACGCGGTAGTTGCCACCGATATAGTCACGGATAGCCTGGATTTCCGCCTCGGTCAGGTCCTTGACCCGCGTATCCGGGCTGATGCCCGTAGCGGCAAGGATCTCTTTGCTGCGGGTGCGCCCAATACCGTAGATATAAGTCAGTGCGATTTCGACCCGCTTGTCACGTGGCAGGTCAACACCTTCGATACGTGCCATTACCTGTTCTCTCCAAGGCTCTGAAGCCAGCGGCGCCTGCGCTTAGCGTCTCAGGCTAACCCTGGCGCTGCTTATGCTTGGGATTATCGCAAATCACCATCACTGTGCTCCCGCGCTTGATCACCTTGCACTTGGGGCACATTTTCTTCACTGAAGCTCTGACTTTCATGACATTTTCCCTTCAAAGTCGCCCTTGTTCCAGCACAAGAACGCGACTCGTTATTATAACACACTAGTCCCAGCTTGTCAGGATTTCCGGGCCATTTTCGGTGACGGCAATCGTGTGCTCGAAGTGAGCGCACAGCGAACCGTCCACCGTGACGACCGTCCAGTGGTCATCCAGGACGCGGACAGCCGGGCTGCCGAGCATCACCATCGGCTCGATGGCGAACGTCATGCCGGGGCGCAGACGCCGCCCCCGCCCCGGGCTGCCCCAGTTCGGGATGTGCGGGTCTTCGTGCATGCTGCGCCCGACGCCATGCCCGCCGTACTCGCGCACGACGTTGTAGCCGTGCCCCTCGACGAACTGCTGGATGGTGTACGAGATGTCGCCGAAGCGGTTGCCGGGCACCGCAACTTCGATGCCCCGGTACAGCGCTTCCTCCGTCACCTGGATGAGGCGCTGCGCCTCCTCGCTGATCTTGCCCACCCCGACAGTAAACGCCGAGTCGCTCACGAAACCTTTGTACACCGTGCCGCAGTCGATGCTGATGATATCGCCCTCCTGCAGCACCCGCTTGCCCGGAATCCCGTGCACCAGTTCCTCGTTGACAGAGGCGTTGATCGTCGCTGGGTACGGATGCCGGCTCCCCGGCGGGTAGCCGAGAAACGCCGGCGTGCCGCCGTTGCGGACGATGACGTCATGCGCAATCTTATCCAGCTCACCCGTCGTGACTCCGGGGCGGATTGCCTCGTAGACGGCCCGCAGCGCCTCGACGTTGATCTTCGCCGAGTCTCGCATGGCCTGGATGTCACGCTGGCTCTTGATAATGATGGGCATGATCTCTCGTTCCCTGCTTACGTCGCCTGGCTACGCTGCCGGACAGCTTCCACAATGTCCGGGGTGATCTGGTCGATATCACGCATGGCGTCGATCTCGACCAGGATACCCTTCGCCCGGTAGTACTCGACAAGCGGCTCGGTCTTGTTCAAGTAGAGCTGGTAGCGCTCGCGCACCACCTCGGGCCGGTCATCCGCCCGCTGCACGAGCGTGCTCCCGTCCACATCGCAGACATCCTCCACCTGAGGCGGATGGAACGCCACGTGGTAGACGCGCTCGCACTGCGGGCAGGTGCGCCGCCCGCTGATCCGCCTGACTGCCTCGTCCTCGGTGATGCGGAACAGCAGCACCGGTTCGAGCCGCCCACCCAGTTCGGCGAGCAGGTTGTCAAGCGCCTCTGCCTGCGGCACGGTCCGCGGAAAGCCGTCGAGGATTGCGCCCTTGCGGGCATCCTCCTCCCGCAGCCGCTCCTCAACGACGCGGATGGTTGTCTCATCCGGCACGAGTTCTCCCCGTGCCATGATCGCCTGGATCTCCCGGGCAAGCGGTGTATCCATCACCTTCATCGCCCGGAACAGGTCCCCCGAAGAGACGTGTGGTATCCCCAGCGCCTCGACGAGACGCTTGGCCTGGGTACCCTTCCCGCTCCCCGGCGGGCCCATCAGCATGATGTAGGCTGCTGTCATGCCCCGTGTCCTTGTTAGCCCCTGGGGGCGGTGGGCGGAGACAGGCTCCGCCCTACCCGCCAGTCCCAGGGGGCGACGATTCACCGATTATTAGCGGATAAACGTCTCACGATGGCGCATGACAAGCTGCGCCTCAAGCTGCCGCAGGGTGTCGAGAACCACACCCACGACGATGATCAGGCCGCCGCCGCTGATGATATACAGCGCGTTGCGAACCTCCAGGCCCGACCCGGGCTGGATGAGGTTCATCACGATCTGCACGATACCGGGCAGAACGGCCACGAACCCGAGGAAGAGTGCACCGACGAGCGTGATGCGAGTCACCACCCGGTTAATGAACTCCTCCGTCCGCCGACCGGGGCGGATGCCGGGGATGAACCCGCCATTACGCTGCAGGTTCTCCGCCAGGTTCTGGTTCTTGATCATGATGTCAGTGTAAAGGTACGTAAAGCCGACCACCATCAGGAAGTAGAACGTCCAGTACAGGATCTGGCCGCCGAGCAGCGCCCCACCCTGACTGCCGAACACGTTGCTGATGGTTGTCGCTGCGTTTGCCACCCACGTTGAACCGCTGCGCTGGAAGAACGCCGCAATCACAGCGGGGAACGTGAGGATCGACTGCGCAAAGATCAGCGGGATCATGCCCGCCGTGTTGACTCGCAGCGGGAGGTACGTCGAGCCGCCGCCATACATCTTGGTACCGCGAACACGCTTGCCGTACTTCACCGGGATGCGGCGCTGCCCCTCCTGCACGATGACGATGACGATGAGCGTCAGCACCGTCATGACAACGAAGAGCAGCACGTTGCGCACCGTCGCCCCCACCTGCGCGCTGAAGAGCTGAGGCAGGCTGAACGGCACGCGCGCCACGATACCCGCGAAGATGATCAGGCTGATACCGTTGCCGATGCCGTCCTCACTGATCAGCTCGCCGATCCAGATGGCGAACATCGTGCCGGCGGTCATGATCGAGATGACCGACAGCGTCAGCAGGATGTTGCTGCCCGCCCCAAAGCCGAAGCCGGGGATGATCTGCTGGGCCGTTCCCGCGCCGAAGATGTTAATCTGGCCGACGGCCTGGAACATCGCCAGCGGGATGGAGGCATAGTAGGTGATCCGGTTGAGCTTGTCTCGCCCGGCCTTGCCTTCCTTCTGCAGTTCCTCCAGCGCAGGGATGATCGGCGTGAGGATCTGCAGGATAATGCTGGCGGTGATGTACGGATAGACGCCCATCGCCAGCACGGAGAAGTTCGACACCGCGCCGCCAGACAGCAGGTCCAGCACCTGGGCAAACGCCCCAATGTTGCTCTGGGGCGATAGCACCTGGCGAAGCACCTCGCGGTCCACGCCTGGCACCGGCACATTCGCCGCAAAGCGGTAAATGATCAGCAGGGCGATGGTGATCAGGATTCGGCGCCGCAGATCCGGCAGGCGAAACGACTCGCGGAGCCCTTCTATAACGGACATGGTGCCCTCTCTTTACCTGTTACCCGCCGCGCTGACTGCGCAGGGCCTCGAGCTGCTCCTTCGGAAGCAGCTTGACCGTTGCACGCGCACCGGTGACCAGCAGTTCAAGCTCCTCAACAGTGCCGCCGGCAGCCTCAATCTTCTCGCGCGCGCTCTTGGAGAAGCGGTGCGCCTTGACGGTGAAGGCCGTCCCCAGCTCACCGCGACCGAGGATCACCACCGGCTCGTTGGCATCACGCACCAGGCCAGCCGCCGCGAGCGCCTCGGGCGTGATCTCCGCCCCCGCCTCGAAGCGATCCTCAAGCTGGTCTATGTTCACTTCCTGGTAGTTCGTCCGGAAGATGTTCGAAAAGCCGCGCTTAAACGGCAGGCGACGCACGAGCGGAAGCTGGCCACCCTCAAAGTACGGCGAAACACCGCCGCCCGAACGGGCATTCTGGCCCTTAGTACCGCGACCAGCTGTCTTGCCATGGCCCGAGCCATGGCCGCGACCTACTCGCTTGCGCTTTTTCGTTGCACCCTCATCGGGACGCAGGTCGTGCAGCTTCATGTTCTCACTACTCCACTTCTTCGACAGTCACCAGGTGCTGGATCTTGGCCACCATACCGCGAATCTGCGGCGTGTTGGGCTTCTCGACAACCTGGTTGATTTTACTTAAACCCAGCGAGCGAACCGTATCCTTCTGCTTCTGCGAATACCCGATCGGGCTCTTCACCAGGGTAATGCGCAGAGTCTTCTGATCCTTAGCCATAGGTTACTCTCCGCCGCTCTGCTTGCCGCGCATCCAGAAGGGGAGAACCTGCTCGAGATCCTTGCCCCGAGCTTCTGCCAGCTCGTAGGCGTTGTTGAGCTGCTTGAGCGCCTCAACCGTGGCACGGGCCACATTGAGCATGTTCGAGCTGCCCTTCGACTTGGTCAGGATGTCGCGAATGCCGGCTGCCTCGCACACTGCACGCACCGCCCCGCCGGCGATCACGCCGGTACCGGGGGCAGCGGGGCGCAGCATGACAACCGCACCGCCGTACTTCACCTCAACCGGATGCGGGATCGTTGCGTTCACCAGCGGCACGTCGATCATGTTGCGGCGAGCACGCTCGGAGGCCTTGCGGATCGAATCCGGTACACCACGCGCCTTGCCGACGCCCACGCCTACGCGCCCGCGGTTATCGCCGACGACGACAACCGTGCGGAAGGCGAAGCGACGCCCGCCCTTGATGACCTTGGCGACGCGCGTGATGTCCAGTACGCGCTCGTCAAGCTCTTCACGTTCCTTTATACGGGGTTCACGTCGTCCCATGTTTCTCTCCAACTACAGTGTCAGCTATCCAGGGGTAACCCCGGCGTGCTGCGCTGACGGCCTTAGAACTCCAGGCCTGCCTCGCGCGCTGCATCGGCCAGAGCCTGTACACGGCCATGATACTTGTAGCCGCCCCGGTCGAATACGACCGCCTTGATACCTTTTTCCTGCGCCCGCTGGGCAACCAGCGCACCTACGAGCTTCGCCTGCTCGGTCTTGGTCTTACCCTTGACCTGATCGACCAGTTCGCTGTCCACGGTCGACGCCGCCGCCAGGGTATGGCCTACGGTGTCGTCGATGACCTGGGCGTAGATGTGCTTGTCGCTGCGGAACACGTTCAGGCGTGGGCGCTCAGGCGTGCCGTAAACCTTTTTCCGAACGCGGAAATGACGGCGCGCACGCGCTTCCGCTCGCTGTTTCGCCTTGTCCACCATGGTTTTACTTCTCCGTCACCAACATACCGCCATGCAGGCGGGGGCTGCCCCGGCGGGGCTAGCCGCCCACCTTACCGGCCTTACCGGCCTTCTGGCGCACAACCTCATCCTTGTAGCGAACACCCTTGCCCTTGTACGGTTCGGGCGGGCGCAGCTTGCGGATATCAGCAGCCACCATGCCGATCAATTCCTTGTCCGGCGAGGTGATGACCACTTCCGCACCACGGTCTTCGACCGCGAAGGTCACCGTCGGCGGCGGGACGATCAGGATGTCATGGGAATACCCCAGGCTCAACCGCAGATCGTTGCCCTGCATCTCCGCCCGGTAGCCCGTGCCGATGACACGCAGCCGCTTCTCATAACCCTCGCTCACGCCCGTCACCATATTGGCGATCAGGGCGCGGGTCAGGCCGTGCAGCGACCGGTGCTCACGGCTGTCGGTCGGGCGCGTGACGACGATGTTCCCGTCCTCAATCGCGATCTTCATATCCGGGTCAAAGCGCCGGGTGAGTTCGCCTTTAGGGCCTTTTACCTTTACCTCGCTCCCATCCACCTCGACGGTCACGCCATCCGGGATGGGAATAGGCTTCTTGCCAATTCGAGACATCACTCACTCCATCAGACACCAGACGTCAGACACCAGGCATTCCCGCCCTGCTAACGTCTGTCTAGAACTCGTCTGTATACTACTTGCCTGCAATCTGACGTCTGAGGTCTCTGCTGCTTACCAGACGAAGCAGAGGACCTCGCCGCCAACGCGTTCACGCCGGGCCTGCTGGTCCGTCATGAGGCCGCGCGGGGTCGTCAGAATTGCCACCCCCATGCCGCTGAGCACCCAGGGGATGTCCCTATAACCCGCATAGATGCGGCGACCGGGCTTGCTCACGCGCTTCAGGCCGGTGATGACTGGCCGGCGCTGCCGCCGCGAACCGACGTATTTTAACTCGATGTCGATCTGGTTCACAGGGCTAGCTTCACGGATCTGATACCGCTCGATGTAGCCCTCCTCCAGGAGGACGCGGGCCAGCTCTTCCTTCAGCTTCGAGTACGGAATCGATACGCTCGTATGACCGGCATTCAGGGCATTGCGGATGCGGGTGAGCATATCCGCAATCGGATCGTTGACGTACATGCCAGTTCTCCTAATTACCAACTAGACTTCGCCACACCGGGGATGTCGCCCTGCAGTGCCAGCTC
>DGDY01000053.1 GCA_002385675.1 Anaerolineales bacterium UBA3940
GAACACCCAGTCCCCGTTGGCCCACGCCGCGTGGAACTGGCCTGCGAAGGTGAAGAACACACCGTCGCGCTGACCCAGGCCGGGGTCAGGGCCGGCATCGGTTGCGGACGGTGGCAGCGTGGCGAGCGCCCGCTCGACCTGCTCTTCGGCCACCTGCCGCACGCGCAACGTCACCACACCCTCTGCCGCCTCATACACGGCGACATCCACGCCCGTCTCCTCGTCGATGCCGGGGCCAGCCGTCCGCGTGAAGCTCCCCACCTCGGCGGGGAACAGCACGTTCAGGTCAAGCTCGGGCACAGCACAGCCGGTGACGAGCACCGGCAAACAGGCCGCAAGCAGAATGAGCAGGATCGGGGAGCGGCGCACGGGTATTTCTCTCGTCATGGCATAGGGGGTCAAACGGCGCACATGCCGCGCTAGAAGCCGCCCACGACGGCAGGCGTGTAGGTGAACATCAGCCAGATGGGCACATACACCAGCGTGATGACGACGAACGTCACGAAGGCGACGATGCTGAACGAGCCCTTCCAGCTCACGTTCTCCGAGCGCAGCGACCACACGACCATCGCCAGCGCCACAGCAGTCAGCGCCAGCAGCAGGAGGCCAACCGGCGAGCCAAACAGCCAGGGCCGGTAGCCGGAGTAAAACGCCACCGCGCCCAGAGTCAGCACGAACAGCAGAATGGTTAAATCGGTAGAAGACCTTGACACACTATCGCCCCATAACAACACAACCTGCTGGAAGTTACCGGCTCAGCAACCAGGTGATGCCGAACACGACGCCGAACGCAAGCACGGACACGATCAAGGTAAAGCGCAGCACCTGAACAAACTCATACTTCTTCTGACGGGTCATGTACATGAACGTCATGATGACGCTGCCCACCGCGCCGACGACGAGTATCCACAGGATCGGAGCCGGGAAATCCGTCGCCCTGGTGATCGTGCGGGCGAGCACATATGCGACCAGCCCAATCGAAGCGACCAGAAAACGGACGATGGGGTTTACGAATTCTTTCGTCAAGGAGGCCTCCGGGTGAGAATCGCAACAGAGCATGCCGTATTATAGCCCGGTCACGGGTTACAGGAAACCCCACACGCTGCCTGCGCATCCCCACCCGGCCCCTCACCTCGGGCGACTGGCTGTCGCGGTGCAGTTGGCGCAGCCAGCTGGCCCCTTCTCCCCCTGGTGAGAGAAGGGTGCTCCGAACCACCTGTGGCGGCTCGGAGCGGGGATGAGGGGGCCCATCCCACTAGCTCCCCGGCGGCTTGTTGAACAGCCGCTCCACCTGCCCCGGCTCCCAGCCGGGCTGGCCGGTGCCCGGATAGACCCAGTCGTCGCGGCGCATCATCAGCGCGCGCAGGTCCATGCGCAGTTCCTCAACGGTCGGGCGGCCCAGATACCACCAGCCGTTGTAAATCTTGTAGATCGTGCGGTCGTGGTCCAGCACGAACGTGTACGGGATGTAGATGTGCCCGTGCAGGTCGTCGGTCGTATCGACCATCTGCAACTCATACAGCAATGAGCGGTCCTCATCGACGAGGAAGGTCCACATCGCGCCGGACGAGTCACGCAGTTCCATCGCATCGAGCCGGTCGCCCGCCATGACCGTGATCAGGGTGCAGGAGTTAACGAACAACTCCGGCTGGAAGTGCTGGACGAGGTTCAGGGCCATGCGGCGCTCCTTCGGGCAGAACGCCCCCCGGCTGAAGTGCAGCACGCCCGGATAATCGCCAAGCAGGCGCGACAGCCTCCACATGCGCCCGCTGACTTCCGGCAACTCAAAGTCCGGGAACTGGTTACCGACCCGCAGATCCTCCCGCATCGGGAGGCGAATATCGGTGTCGCGCTCGGTTGTCATGGGTAATGCTCCTTTGCGCTGGCCTGCTCTCTGTCCGAGTCTACCGAACCGGAAAACCACAATCCCATGTGCAGCGCCCGGTTTCGAATCTGTATACTGGTTAGGGGAGATTTGTGGAAAAGCAGGCCATCAAGGGGGACGGCATGAGCCAGCAGAACAATACCATCGACGTGTACATCGAGACGGGCGAGAAGAAGGTGTTCGCCGTGGCGGCGGACTGGCCGGGCTGGAGCCGGAGCGGGAGCGACGAGGCGTCAGCGCTGCAGGCGCTCGCCGACTACGGCCCGCGCTACGCGCAGATCATGAAACGGGCCGGGCTGGACTTCTCGCCGCCCGCCGGGGTGGAGGCGTTCAGGGTTGTTGAGCGGCTCGAGGGCGGCTCCGGCACGGACTTCGGCGTGCCGGGCGTGGCGCCCCCCGCCGACACCCAGCCGGTGAGCGAGGACGATCTGCGCCGGTTTGAGTTGATCATGCGGGCCTGCTGGGAGGCATTCGCCGGGGCCATCGCGGCGGCGCAGGGCCGGGAACTGCGGAAGGGTCCGCGCGGCGGCGGGCGCGACCTTGAGAAGATCGCGCGGCACGTGCTCGACGCCGGGCGAGCCTACCTGAAACAACTCGGCTGGACGCCGGGCCCGGGCGACGCGCCGGACGTGCAGGCCGAGATCGACCTGTTGCGGCAGGAGGAGGTCGAAGCGATGGCGGCGAAGATGCGCGGCGAGCTACCGGAGACGGGTCCACGCGGCGGGGCGCGCTGGCCGCTGCGGTACTACGTGCGCCGCGCCGCCTGGCATGTGCTGGATCACGTGTGGGAGATCGAGGATCGGGTGGAGGGGTAGAGGGGAAGGCGGAACGAGTTGGCAGGCGAAAAGTGATCAATCTTGTTGCGTACGCTTGTCGAGAAACTTGTCTTGATATATTTCCTCGGCCCAGTCAGGAATACTAGGTGCTAGTCCCATTGAGGTCCACTTGACTGTTGCGTCAATGACGAATTGCAGGCACCAGTTCGCGTCACTAGACACAAGTTCTACATCAGGCCAGCCAAAACTCGGACCGCCAAAAGTGATATCAACATGCGGCGTGAAGGAATGAAACCGCTTGTAGTCCACAAGATCGATTCCCGTAGCAACCAACAATGCGTAATTGGCTGCGTTTCTTGAGTTTTCGTCAAGTCGTCGAACTATATCTTCCAAAACTCTCTCAAGTTCGTTCCGGAACTCGTCGATCCCGGGCCATCTCGAGCGAAAAGGACGATGAAGAAACAGCGCGTGCCTTACAAGATGAGGATCAGTATCGAACTGACTTCCAACAAGACCTTCTGTAACTGACTCACTTGCCCACACAAAAGCCAACTTGGCAAGAGCAACTGCAGTTCGGTGCTCTTCCTGCTCCATTTCAGCGACTGCCAAAGTAAGTAATTTTCTGAGTCTCGAATTGTCTACTGCCTCCAATTGAGAAACCGCTTCAAAGTCAAGATCAAAATACGTCCTATAAGCTTCTGTTAAAAATCTCCGAGTATAAAGCCGGAACTCATCCATAACTGCGGTTGAAGGTTCAACCGCATCGTGTTGCACTAGATTACGATGGGTGTTCAGATTGCGAATTTGCTGTCGATATGGCAGCTTTTTTCCTTGGTTTTTCAGTATTGGATTGTTGGCGATTTCATTGACTAAATCATCGAACCCTATATTCAATTCCTTCGTAGGGCGAATCTCATAATGAAGCATTACCGCTTTGAGAACGATTTCGATAGCATTGTGAAAATTATGGACTGCGATCATCTTGTTAAGTGCGCCATGGTGTTCCGAGTGATCATAACCGTGCAAAAAAAGCTGTTTAGCAAGTAGCAAGCGTCTAAACGTAGGCTTGTCCATCTGTAAACTCCAAACTTCCTCGTTAGTAATGGTTGATATTTTATGCTCCTAGGAACAGATTCACTGGACGACCTCCTCCTACTCCGGGAAAAAGCCCTTCACTTCTTATCTGTCCATTATCTACCATCTGATTTCAGCCACCTAACACGCACTGCACCAGCTTATGGAGAGCGAGGATCGGGTGGAGGGGTAGAGGGAATCACATGTCCCGCTATGCCGATACACCAGGTCTTTTTAACTCACTGAGCTGCGAATACAATTCCTTTCCTAGCGTCTCGATGATATCTATCCCTGATTGAATATCGTCTGGGTCAACAACGTATTTGGTGCGAAGCAGTGCAGGGTCACAGCCTGTTTTCCGGATGAAGTCGTCGTCAATTTCGCCAAAATTGTGTTCCCACAAGTGCCGGACTTGGAACAGAAGATATGCCTTCTCGTACTCACCAGCTTTCAACAGATCTCGGAGGTGTAACCCCAACAGTTGCTGTATTACATCGTCAAGAGCATCCAGATTCTGAAATAGATTACGTGGCCTGTCTGGCAGAAGATCCTTGAACTCATGGCGAAGTTTTTTGCCAAGCGCACCAAAGGCGGCGACAAGGCGGCTGAGTGTACTAGCTAGGTGCTCGGCTAGATATTCTGTATCTTCTGCCGGAATGCGTAAGCGTAGAGCCAAGTGCTTTCGAACGTGTTTGAGAGAATTCGCAAACATCGCCATTGCTGTCATTCGTGTGCAATCCGGGCAACGTGAAAACACGTCAAAGACAGCAAATTCCAAGCCACATTCTTCACACACAATGACTGTCTGGAGTTCGTCTTCTTTGTAGTATCGTATTGGAATGTGGCTCGGTTTATAGTTCACTTGCAATTTGATGAAGCTGTTGCGAGTCCGTCTTGAGAGGGGCCCAAACCTACGCTTGATTTCCTTCCCAATCCAGTCTTGCGCTTTTCGCAACGCAACTGATCTGGCGTACTCCCACTGCTCCGGCGTTGTGAACTCAGAACTGTCGCCCTGAAATCCACAATAAGGACAATTGCAGACGCGCGTGGGAAGCCCCGTTCCTGGCTTGAGTCGGAAATACTGATCACAACTTGGGCAAACTCGGCCTATCATCCCGTCTTCCCCGACTGGGAGCGCAATTGTCCATTGAGGATCTCTTGTCATTAGCTTTCTCCGAGACAGTAACTGGGGCAAACCGAGTCCTACGAAGAGCACTGTAGCGCGGGGCGGCCCCTCCCCGGGAAAAGCCGCCCCGTTTCTCATCTACTCGCCATACGCTATAAGCTACCCGCCATCCACCCTAGCACTCACTGTAGCCGCAGGCGCAGAACTTACGGCAGCCCTCCTCGGTGTCCACCCCC
>DGDY01000029.1 GCA_002385675.1 Anaerolineales bacterium UBA3940
CCCGGCTGGATTATCGCGCTGCAGGCGGGCACGGCGCTGATCACCCCGCTCATCGCCGCGTTCATCCCGGTGGTGCGCACTTCACGCATCACCGTGCGCGAGGCGGTGAGCGACTACGGCATCGGCGGCGTGGTGCGTCAGGGGGCCATCGACCGGCTGATCACGGCCATACGCGGGCTGCCCCGCCCGACGCTGCTCTCGCTGCGCAACACCTTCCGCCGCAAGGGCCGCCTCGCGCTGACGCTCGCCACGCTGGCGACCGCCGGGGCGATCTTCATCTCCGTACTGAACACCCGCGCCGCAATCATCCACGAGTTCAACCAGATCATTGCCATGTTCGGCTACGACGTGCAGGTGCTGCTCAGCGAGCCGCAGCCCGTCAGCCGCCTGGAGCGCGAGGCGATGCAGATCGAGGGCGTGGAGCGCGTCGAGGGCTGGGGCTTCGCTTCCGGCACGATCATCCGGCCCGACGGCGTCGCGGTTGAGCCGGTGCCGACACCGGCCCACCCCGGCCCGCAGTTCTCCCGCCGCAGTGAACTGAGAGACACCGGCGAAAACGAGGGGACGGACCTGCTGATCTTCGCGCCGCCGCTCGACACGCCGTTCATCAAGCCGACGATGGTCGAGGGGCGCTGGCTGCAGCCCGGCGACAACAACGTGATTGTTATCTCCAGCGAAGTGCTCAACAAAGAGCCGTACATCAAAGTAGGCGATATGCTCAACGTGCGGATGCGCGGCGCAGTGCGTCAGATGGAGGTCGTGGGCGTCGTCAACCTGATCGGCATCGAGTTTGCCTACGCGCCGTTCGACTACATCACACGGCTGCAGGGGGCCGCCGGGCAATCGTTCGCAGCGATCATCGGCACGACCAGCAGCGACCCGGACTACCAGAGCGCGCTCGCCCGCCGCATCGAGGAGCAGTTTCAGGAGGCGGGCATCCAGGTCAGCCAGACGCTGACGCCCAGCAACCTGATCGGCGTTGTGATCAGCCAGATCGACTTCTTCGTGCTGTTCATGCTGTTCATGGCGCTGCTGCTGGGGCTGGTCGGTGGGCTGGGGCTGATGTCCACAATGAGCCTGAACGTGCTGGAGCGCACGCGCGAGATCGGCGTGATGCGCGCCATCGGCGCATCCAACCGCGATATTCGCAGCGTGTTCCTCACCGAGGGCGTACTGATCGGCCTGATTAGCTTTGTCATCTCGTCCCTTCTGAGCCTGCCCATCACCTACGGCTTTGTGACGGGCATCGGGCTGGCCTTCTTCAACCGGCCCATGACGCTGGTGCTCACGCCGCTGGGCTTCGGCGGGTGGCTGGGCATTGTGCTCGTGCTCGCCGCCGCTGCCAGCCTGCTCCCGGCGAACCGGGCGGCGCAGGTCAGCGTGCGCGAGTCCCTGGCATATGAATAGAACAGACAGAAACGGCAGACACCCCGCATGAGAGCGATGATATCCTCAAGACGCAAGACCATCACAACCCTGCTGACCCTGATGCTGGCGGCGCTGCTGCTCGCCGCGTGCGGCGCGGAGCCCACTCCCACCCTGGAGCCGCCCGACAGCGCGACAGACGAGCCTGCCGGGCGGGCGAGCGCCAACGAGCCGGTGATCACCGCGACCGGGCGGGTGGCCCCTGCCGACTGGACCGAGGTGAGCTTCACCGTCGGCGGGCACGTGGCGGAACTGCTCGTCGAGGAGGGTGACACGGTGGAAGCCGGGGATGTGATCGCGCGGCTGCGGGCGGTGGAGCTTGAGGCGGCGGTGCGCCAGGCCGAAGCGGCGCTGGCACAGGCGGAGGCCAACCTGGCGAAGGTCAAGGCGGGACCAACCGAGGCGCAGATCGCCGCCGCCAGAGAAGCCCTCAACGCGGCGCGCGCCCGCACGGCTGCCGCCGTCGCCCGGCGCGATGCGCTGGACGGGCAGGTCACCGAGGCGGACCTCGCCGCTGCCGAGAACCAGCTACGCGAAGCCGAGCTGGCCTACGCCAGCGCAGAGAGCGCCTTCAACTCGATCCGCAACTTCAACCCGGAGGACTGTGAGAAGCTGGAGGAGCAGGGCTTCCCCTGCCCGCTCGGCGCGTACGACAAGGTCGAGACGCAGTTCAACATGGCACAGCTACAGCTTGAGGCGGCCCGCGCCCACCTGAGCGATCTGCTCGACGGGCCGAACCCGGACGAGAAGGCGCTGGAGGATGCCCGCGTCTGGCTGGCCTCGGCGCAGGCGGAAGCCGCACAGGCGCGGCTCGACCTGCTGCTCGCGCAGCCCTTCGAGGAGGATATCGCCGTAGCCGAAGCGGAGGTCGCGCGGGCGCAGGCTGAACTGGAGGCCGCGCGCGCCCAGCTCGCGCAGACCGAACTGACCGCCCCGCTCAGCGGCACGGTGACCGCCGTCATGGTAGAGGTGGGCCAGTTCCTGCCGCCGGGGCAGATCGTCGCGCAGATCGGCGACCTGAGCACGCTGCGCGTCGAGACGACGGACCTGAACCAGACGGACGCCGCCCGCCTGCAGGTCGGGGACCGCGCCACGGTGACGTTTGACGCGCTGCCCGGCGTGACGGTCGGCGGTGAGGTCGTCAGCATCTCGCCCAAGCCCATCGAGGGCGCAGGAGTGAACTACATCGCGGTGGTGGAGCTGGATGAGATCCCGCGCGGGCTGCGCTGGGGCATGACGGCATTTGTAGACATTGAGGCGGCACGGTGATGAGCCACGACATGATCCAGTTGACACGAGAGCGTTTTACCCGGCTGGCCGGGCTGGTGCTGGTCCTCACGGCGGTGCTGCTCGGCGGCTGCCAGAGCGGGTTGGGGCCGATCGGCAGGCAGGCCGAGCCGACCCCGACCGTCCAGAGCCCGCCGCTCGCCGCCAGCCAGACGGGCGTGGTGTCCGTCACCGGTGAGGTCGTCCCGGCGCGCCAGTCGATGCTGAGCTTCGCCACCGGCGGGCGCATCGTGGAGATCACCGTTGAGATTGGGGACACCGTACAGGCGGGCGATGTCATCGCGCGGCTGGACACAACCCTGCTCGACGCGGAGGTCAGGAAGGCGGAGGCCGCACTCGCGGTTGCGCAGGCGACGCTCGCGCAGGTACAGGCCGGTCCGCGCGAGCCCCAGCTTGCTGAGGCGGAGAGCAACGTGCAGGCGGCCAACGCCGCCGCCGCCGTCGCGGATGCCCAGCGGCGCGTGGTATCCGCCGGGCCGCGTGCCGATCAGATCGCGCAGGCCGAGGCCGCCGTGCAGCAGGCGCTGCTCCAGTTCAAGGCGGCGGAGGACCAGTATCGCTGGACGCGCAACGCCGACCCGGATCACCCCGATTACGCGCACATGCCGCCGCAGCAGGTGGAGCGTATCCACTCATGGGAGGAAGACGCGCTGGAGAACTATAACCGCGCCCAGCGCGCGCTGGAGGAGGCCCGGGCACGGCTCAACACGCTGCTCGCCGGGCCGGATGAGGACACCATCCGCGCGGCGGAGGCCGAGCTGTGGGCGGCCTCGGCGGAGTACCGCGCCAGCCGCGCCAACCTGGAGGAGCTTGAGGCGGGCACGCCTGAGGAGGACATCGCCATCGCCAGGGCGCAGGTCACGCTGGCAGAGGTCGCGCTGGAGACAGCCACCATCGCCCGCGAGCAGGCCGTGCTCACCGCGCCGTTCGACGGCACGGTCGCCGAGCTGTTCGTGCAGGTGGGCCGGACGGTCAGCCCCGGCGAGCCGGTGCTGCTGCTGGCGGACCTGAGCCACCTGCGGCTCCAGACGACGGACCTCAGCGAGTTGGACGTGGCCGCCGTTGAGGAAGGCGACCCGGTTAACATTACCTTCGACGCGCTGCCCGGCGAGACGGCGAAGGGCGTCATCGCGGAGATCGCCGCGCGCGCCGCCGAGGGCCAGGGCGTGAACTTCACCACGACAATTGACGTGGACGCCATGCCGGAGGGCATCCGCTGGGGGATGACCGCGTTGGTGGAGATTCCAATCGACCGGGGGCGGTAGAACCGGCACCCTTCGAACCATGTCACAGAACCATGACGCAGGGGCGGGTGTGATGCGCGATGCTCCGCATCGACCGCATCATTAGACCCGCCCCTACCGGATTATCATCACACAGGAGCCGCGACGTTTAGTCGCGGCGGTTGTTATCCGTGGTTCACCTACTCCCTCACCAGCAGCGCCACCGGGAACTCGCACAGCACGTCGGCAAGCCGCAGACGGTCGCCCGCGTCGAGCGTCTCGCCGGTGAAGATGTTACGGTAGTGCCCGCCGCCAGCGGGCAGCACCAGCGCCGTGCTCCCCCAGACCTCGCCGACCGGCGCGCGCTCGCGCCCACCGGCCAGCCGCGCGGCAAGGCGCGGCACCACGACGATCATCTCCTCTCCGTTTGCGCGGCGGGCAAACCCGACGGCGTGCTCCGCCGCCTCGCCTCGCACAGCAAGCGGCTCGTAGCTGCCCTGCCGGAACAGTGCCGGGTGCGCCTTGCGGAAGGCCAGCGCCGTGTCGATCACGTACAGCTTGGCACGCCCGTCAGCGCTGTGCCCGGCAAACTCGCGCGCCAGCCCGGCGCGGTCGTCCCCCCGGCGGCGGATCTCGTCGAGCACCGCCTGCCGCCGCGCGTAGTCTACCGGGCGGCGGTTGTCCGGGTCAACGAGGCTGAACTGCCACATCTCCGTGCCCCGGTAGATGTCCGGCACGCCGGGCACGGTCAGCTTGAGCAGCGTCAGCGCCAGACTGTTAACGCGCCCGAAGAACGCCACCCGGCGCTGCACCGGCAGGAAGTCCTCGACAAACGCGGCGTCGTCCAGCACCCGCCCGACGAAGCCCTCAACCGCCTGCATGTAGGCGTCGTCCGGGTTGATCCAGCTTGTGTGGACCTTCGCCTCGTTCACCGCCTTGAGCATGTAATCCACCAGCCGCGCCCGGAGCGTCTCATCCGCCGCCGTTGCCCCCTCCGGCCACACGCCGAGCAGCGTCTGGTAGAACAGGTACTCGTCGTTGCGGTCGGGGGCAGGCTCGTCATCGACAGTCCCCTTCTTGCTCGCGTTGAGCGCCGCCCACCGTTCGAGTGCCGCCTCCCACTCATCCGGCATCTCGGAGAGCACGGCGATGCGCGCCCGCACGTCCTCGCTGCGCTTGGTGTCGTGCGTCGAGGTGGCGAGCATGGCGTGGGGCCAGTGCTCAACGCGCATCCGGTTCTGCTCGTGGAAGGCGTCGGGTGGCGTGCCGAACTGCTCCGGATGGCTGCCCACCTCGTTCAGCGCGACCAGCCGGTTGTAGACGTAGAAGGTGGTGTCCTCCACGCTCTTCGCCATGACCGGCCCGGTGAACTGCTGCCAGCTCATCACGAACGACAGCAGGCGGCGGCGCGTTGCCGGGCGGAACTGATCGAGGTTGCGCAGCAGCAGCGTGTCGCGCAGGAACGAGAACAGCAGTCGCGACGTGCCGGGGTTGCGGCGGCGCGCGTCCACAACCGCCCGCAGCACGAAGTACTGGTCCCGCTCGGAGATGCCGTCCGGGCTGGAAATGTACGTGCGGTAGATCGGCAGCGAGGCCGTGACCTCGCGGATGACCGAGCGCAGCCCCGACAGCGTGAAGTCCCGGTAGCGGCGGCTGTCCTCAGTGATGCGCTCAAGCTGGTTGCTGATCGCCTGCAACTCCGACGACAGCGCCGTGCTCATGATGAACAGCTTGGCATTGTACGCGATCCGGTCGAAGTCCAGGCGGGCCCGGATGAAGCGGCTGTAGATCTCCGTGAAGCGCTCCTCGGCGCTGCCGTCCACAAACAGGCCGTTCGCCGCGCTGAGGAAATCGTAGCCGGTCGTGCCGTCGAGCGCCCAGCTTGCAGGCAGCGGCTCCGTCTCAGAGAGGATCTTTTCTGCGACCACATACAGCGGCCAGATGTCATCTCTATCCTCTGCCCCGGCGATCTGCGCGTCGAAGTAGGCGCGGATGGCGGCGGCAAGCTCGCGCTCGTCGCCAATGTCGCCGCCCTGCCGGCGGATGGTCGCGGCAACGGCGCTCTCCTGAAGCTGGCGGAAGTACGCGCCGGGGTCCCACAGCCCGTCGGGGTGGTCGATGCGCAGCCCGGTCACCAGCCCCTCGGCGACCATCTCCATGAGCAGGCCATGCACGGCATCGAACACCTCCGGCTGCTCGACGCGGATCGCCGCCAGTTCGTTGATCTCAAAGAAGCGGCGGTAGTTGATCTCGTCGGCGGCGACGCGCCAGAACGCCAGCCGGTAGGGCTGGGCGCTGAGCAGCCGGTCGAGCGCGTCGAAGCTCTCCGGCTGGCCGGGCGTGCCGTTCAGCGTGGCTATCGCCGCGTCGAGCGCCTCTTGCACCGGCGGGCTGACCTCCAGCAGTGAGGCGAGCCGCTGCTTGGCGATCTCCTTCTCGCGCTGGCGCTCGGCGATGCTCTCCGGGCGCGTGTCCGTGTAGGGCGGCAGGTTGCGCAGCGCGGTCAGGATGCTGCGCAGCTCCGCCAGATGCTCGTCGCCCTCACCGAGCGCGGCTTCCAGATCATCCGCCACCGACGCGAGGAGGGTCGGGTAGCTGTCCGGCGTGAGCGGCATCCGTGCCGCGTAGTACGTGACGAAGAACGCCCCGCCCTCACGAACAACGCGCAGCTTGCCATCCTCCAGCACGACGCCGTACTGGTCCTCAAGGATGGGCAGCAGCACCCGATTCTGAAGCTCGCGCTTCACGGGCCGCCAGTCGATGTCAAAGGTCGAGGCATAGGGCGAGCTAGGCCCGTTCTCCAGCACGTCCATCCACCAGCCGTTGCACTCCGACATGATGCCCATGTGGTTGGGGACCATGTCAAGCAGCAGGCCCATATCGCGCTCGCGGAGCGCCGCCGCCAGCGCCCGGAAGTCCTCCCAGGTGCCGAGCACCGGGTTCAACTCGCTGTAGTCGCACACATCGTAGCCGTGCGTGCTACCGGGCCGCGCCTTGAAAATCGGCGAGAGGTACAGGTCGCTGATGCCGAGCGCGTCCAGATAGGGCACGAGCGCCAGCGTATCGCGGAAGGTGAAATTCTCGTTCATCTGCACGCGGTAGGTGGCATGCGGCACGCGCCGCCGCGCCTGCAGCGCCTCGACGGCCTGTGCGACCCGCTCCTCGACGGTAACAGGGGAATCCATCAACTCTTCTCTCCGGGTCTTAATGAGTGCCATGCTCGCCGCCACCCCACAACACAAACGACACCGGCGGGAGCGTGACGCGCGCACTCGCCTCACGGTCGATATCTGCGGCGGGGGCAGCGACGGTTGCGGCAGCAGGCTCAGGCTGCCAGCGCGGGTCGGCGGAGTCGAGCAGCACGCGCCACTCGCCGCACGGCAGCGGAAGCGTCAGGGTTTGCGGCGTCTCGGCGAAGTTGAACGCGGCGGCGGCGCGGCTCTCGCCGTGCCAGCGATGCCAGTACAGCACCCGCTCCCGCTCGTACGTGGTGACCTCCATCTGCCGCTTGTCCAGCCGGCGGAGGGCGGGCAGCGTCTTGCGCAGCCAGATCAACTCGGTATAGAAGTCGAACAGCAGCCGGTGGCGACCCTCGACACGCAGCGCGTGGTTCAGCTTGGAGCGCTCGAACGTCTCGCGCGCCTGCGGGTCGGGCACGTCGCCCGCCCAGCCATGCCCCGCGAACTCCGCACGACGCCCCGCCGTCACCGCCGCACCGAGCGCCGCATCCTCAAAGCTGGTGAAGAACAGGAACGGCGCGGTCTCGCCGTACTCCTCGCCCATGAACAGGAGCGGCAGGTACGGCGAGAGCAGCACAACGCCCGCCGCGAGCTTCTGCGCCTCGAACGAGGCGACATGCCCCAGCCGCTCGCCGTTCATGCGGTTGCCGACCTGGTCGTGGTTCTGCGTGCAGACGACGAAGCGCCCGGCGGGCAGGTCGGCGTGGAAGCTGCCATGCCGATGCCCGCGTGCCGGGGCGTACTGCCCGGCGTACACGAACCCATCCCGCAGCGCCGGGCCAAGCTGTGAGAAATCGCCGAAGTCCTCGTAATAGCCGAAGCTCTCGCCCGTCACGAGCGTGTGCAGGGCGTGGTGCAGGTCGTCGCTCCACTGCGCGTCGATGCCATAGCCGCCCAGCTCAGGCGGGCGCAGCAGGCGGTCGTCGCTGCGGTCGCTCTCAGCGATCAGGTAGACTCGCCGGTTCAGCAGCGCCGCCTGCCGGTGTACGGCTGCCGCCAGTTCTTCGAGGAACGTGCTGGCGCGGAAGTCGAAGTAGGCGTGCGTGGCGTCAAGCCGCAGCGCATCGACGTGGTACTCCGTCACCCACATGAGCGCATTCTCGATAAAGAAGCGGCGCACCTCGTCGCTGTGCGGCCCGTCGAAGTTGAGCGCATCGCCCCAGGGGGTGCGGTAGCGGTCGGTGAAGTACGGGCCGAAGTCGCGCAGGTAGTTGCCCTCCGGGCCGAGGTGGTTGTAAACCACGTCGAGCACAACGGCCAGCCCGCGCGTGTGGCAGGCGTCCACCAGCCGCTTGAAGCCCTCCGGCCCGCCGTACGAGTTCTGCACGGCGTACAGGCTCGCGCCGTCGTAGCCCCAGTTGCGCTCGCCGGGGAACTGCGCGATGGGCATTAGCTCGATGGCCGTCACGCCGAGCGCGACGAGGTCGTCAAGGTGCGGGATGACCGCGTCAAACGTGCCCTCCGGCGTGAAGGCCCCGACGTGCAACTCGTAGAAGATCAGGTCTTCGAGCAGCACGCCCGGCCAGCCCGCATCGCCCCAATCGTAGCCCCGCGCGACGACCTGTGACGGCCCGTGCACGCCCTCCGGCTGGCTGCGTGAGGCCGGGTCGGGGCGCTCGACGCCGTTCAGCCGGTAGGTGTAGCGCATCCCCGGTCGGACGTTCTCGACCGCCAGCCGGTGATAGCCGTCGTCGCCGCGCGCCATCGGCAGCACCCGCTCGCGCCCGCCGAGCAGGTGCAGATCGACAAGATCGGCGTTTGGGGCCCACACGCAGAAGCGGCACGTGCCGTCCTCGCCGAGCACCGCGCCAAGCTCCGCCTCCCAGGGCAGGTCGAGTGTCAGCGGCCCTATCACTTCGCCACCAGGATAGCCACCGAACGCGGCTCCAGCGCGATCTTCTGCTGGTTCTCCAGCCACGGCTCGTGGCCCGGCTCGTGGATCTCGTGCGCGGGGTCGCCGGTGTTGGCGAACAGGTGCCACCCCCCGCCGCTTGGCGGCGTCGGCAGTTCGAAGGTGTGCGGCTTCCAGTGGGTGTTGAGCGCCACGTAAATGTCGTTATCCTGCGCCAGCCCGCCCTTCGCGTACGCGCCGCACAGCATGAAGGCGAGTGTGTGGCTGTTCTTGGCCCAGTTCGGCTTGCCGACCTTCATCCCGTGCCAGGTGATATCCGCGCAGCCGACCCCGTTGTAGTCCTCCCCGCGCAGGAAGTGCCCGTTGCGCAGCACCGGGTGCCACATGCGGAAGCGGATCATGTTGCGGAAGAAGCGAAAGATGTCGCCGTTCTCCTCCAGCTTCGACCAGTCCATCCAGCTTACGGGCGAGTCCTGGCAGTAGGCGTTGTTGTTGCCATGCTGCGAGCGCCCGATCTCGTCGCCCATCAGCAGCATCGGCACGCCCTGGCTCACCAGCAGCGTGGCGATGGCGTTTTTGATCTGCCGGCGGCGCAGCGTGTTGATCTCCGGGTCGTCGGTCGGCCCCTCAACGCCGTGGTTCCAGCTATTGTTGTTGCCAGTGCCGTTGTCGCCCTCAGCGTTCGCCTCGTTGTGCTTCTCGTTATAGGAGACGAGGTCCAGCAGCGTGAAGCCGTCATGCGCAGTGATAAAGTTGATGGTCGCAATCGGCCCGCGCCTCGGGTAGAGGTCCGGCGAGCCGAGCAGCGCCTGCCCCAGCGCCCCGGCCTGCCCCTCATCGCCCTTGAGCCAGCGGCGGACAGTGTCGCGATACTGGCCGTTCCACTCCGCCCAGCGGCCATATGCCGGGAAGCTCCCCAGATGGTACAGGCCGTCCGCGTCCCACGGCTCGGCGATGAGCTTGGTGTGCCCCAGGATCGGGTCATCCGTCATCTCGCGCAGCACCGGCGGGTCGGGGAGCGGCGTGCCGTCCACGTCTCGCGTCATGATGGAGGCGAGGTCAAAGCGGAAGCCGTCCACGTGGTACTCCGCCACCCAGTAGCGCAGGCTGTCCAGAATAAGCTGGCGCACGCGCGGATGATTGCAGTTGAACGTGTTGCCCGTACCGCTGAAGTTGTAGTAGTAGCCCTCCGGCGTGAGGATGTAGTAAATGCTGTTGTCGATCCCCTTGAAGGAGATGGTCGGGCCTTTCTCGTTGCCCTCGGCGGTGTGGTTATACACCACGTCGAGGATCACCTCGATGCCGTTCTCGTGCAGCGCCTTGATCAGCGCCTTGAGTTCGTTCACCTCGCCGCCGCGCTCGCCGCTCGCTGCGTAGCCCGCCTTCGGCGCGAAGAACGAGATCGGGCTGTAGCCCCAGTAGTTCAGCAGCAGTTCGTCCGTCTCCGGGTTGCGCCGGGCGTGCTCGAACTCGTCAAACTCAAAGACCGGCATCAACTCGACAGCGTTGACGCCCAGCTCCTTCAGATACGGGATCTTCTCGCGCAGCGCGTCATACGTGCCGGGGTGCTGCACGCCGGAGGGGTCGTGCCGGGTGAAGCCGCGCACGTGCATCTCGTAGATGACGAGGTCCTCGATAGGCGTCTTGAGGGGCCGGTCGTCGCCCCAGTCGAACGTTCCGGTCAGCACGCGGCCCCGGTGCTGGAACGGGTCGTGCGGGTCCATGCGCTTCCCCCAGACCTCGCGCCCACCGATGGCTTTGGCATACGGGTCGAGCAGGATCATGTCCGCGTCGAAGCGGTAGCCGTTCTCCGGGTCGTGCGGACCCTCCAGCCGGTAGCCGTACTCGATCTCGTTGTGATCCAGCCCGCGCACGATGACCGGGTAGACATCGCCGATGCGGTAGTTTGCCGGGATGGGAATCTCGGCGAACGGGCGGCTCGCCCCTTTCTTGAACAAAACCAGCGTGCATGCCGTTGCATGCCGCGAGTAGATAGAGAAGTTAATGCCCTCTGGCACGGCGGTCGCGCCAAAGGGCAGCGGATTCCCCGGCTGCACTTCGAGCGGTTCGTCGTGCCCCGTGATCTCCTGCCCGATTACCTGTACCTCTGCCATGTACCGTTCATGTCTCCTATCCTCGTCCGTACGCACCGGAGGCGATCCGCGCCACGCGTGGTCCGCCCCGGCCTGAAGGACAGTGTAGCCTGAGTTTGATAAATAAGTTCCAAATTGTGGGTAAATAATTTCTAAACAGGGTTTAGCCGCCGGGGAATTCATTTCCGGGCGCGGCTATTCCCCACGTCACGCCGCCGCCCCACTTTGAGTGCAATCACAGCAGGTATATAATCATGCCGACCGCTCATCCTCGGCACATGACAAGCGCCTGGAAGCGTCGCATACAACCTTGCCTACCACCTACCAGAGAGGGACCCCATGAGGAGTTGGTCGAGCAGACGCACGGCACTCTCACTGCTGGTTATGGCGCTACTCGCCCTGCTGCTGGCGGGCTGCAGCGGCGTCCTCTATCGAGACAGGTTTGAGGGGCGCAAACCGGCCTGGGAGACCGGCGAGTTCGTCGAGGGCGTCGTTACCTACGCCGA
>DGDY01000061.1 GCA_002385675.1 Anaerolineales bacterium UBA3940
GACGCGCGAGGTACAAATACCAGATGCCGAGCAGCAGCATATAAATGTTGCCGATCCACAGGATTACGCGCCAGAGCGGTTCCAGCGACAGGTCCAGAAAGAGCAGGCCGGCTGTCAGCCCGATGAACGGCAGCAGCGCCATCACTCCCGCAAAAATGAGCGCCGGCGGCCCCATCCGCTGGCGAACGAGGACGCTCGTCTGCCATGCCGAAAAGCCGAGAAAGATCACACCCAGCAGGATATAGAACACAGGCGGCAGCATCGGCGGGCTGAAACTCAGCACCCGGTCCACAAAACGCGGGAAGAAGGTCAGCACTGCGCCCAGAAACCAGTTCAGGATCGTATCGCCGAGAAACACGCGGTTAAGCGTGAACGCGTGTGCGCGGCGTGTAAAGGCCGGTGTCCCCTCTGTCGCCATCACATCTCACCTCATCTATGGCTACGCCACGCGATTAAGTATAGCACGGCACGCGGAGCGGGGCCTATCCATGCGGAGAGGCAGCCGCAAACACGGATTCGCGCCGACTCCGTCCCAAAGCCGCTCCCACTCTCGACAAGGTCCGGGGGGTGTGCTAAAATCACCCGCTGCGAACTCGTATGGTAGACAACAAACAGGAGGTATGCCTTGGCGAACACCAAGTCAGCCAAGAAACGCATCCGCCGGGACGCTCGTGTCCGGCTGCAGAATCAGCGGCATCGCTCGCGCGCACGCACCGAGGTTAAGCAGGCTCGCCAGGCCATCGTATCGGGCGACTTGAACGAGGCCGAAGAGGCAGTCCGCGAGGCCGCCAAGTGGCTCGACCACGCTGCAAGCAAGGGCGTTATCCACCCGAACAACGCCTCGCGCCGCAAGTCTCGCCTGATGAAGCAGCTCGCCCGGCTTAAGGCGGAAAAGTAGGACGGGCGGGCACTGCCGTTTTCACGGTCGCCCGCCTCCATCCCTCATTAACATCGCCATCCCCGCACACGCACGTCCGCGCCTGCGTGTGTTTTATTTTGCCATCAAAAAACCCGGCAGCACCGCCTGTCTATGAGCGGCAGGTTGCCGGGCTTCTTTTCGTTTGATGGGATAGGCTCACACGCCCGCGCCCTGCTCCGATTCGTCTTTGCCCACGCGGGAGGCCGGCCCGGTATCTTTCCCAGCAGGCCTGTTCTGAGCCTTGTCCGCCCCGTTGACGGTCGGCCCGTCTGAGCGCACGCCCGCGTCGCTCTTTGCTCCGTCGCCACTCTTAGCCGCTGCCAGAGGCGTCTTGACCTGCTCCGCCGGGGACTTCACCCCTTCGGCAGCCTCCGGCTGCTTGCCCACCCTGATCTGCCTTGCGCTCTTGTGGGCGTGGCGGGTCTTCCTCTGGCTTTTTGTGCTCACCGAGTCCGGCTGAAAGCAATAGCCAACACCGCGCACCGTACGGATGTAGCGCGGCGAGGCAGGCTCAGGCTCAATCGCCTGCCGCACCCAGCGCACATGCACATCGAGCGTGCGCGTGTCGCCGACGTAATCCGTGTTCCAGACCTGCCGCATTAAGAAGCCCCGGTCGAGTGTTTTGCCGGGGTGGCTCAGGAAAAGGGCCAGCAACTCGGCGGCTTTGGGGGTGAGGCGCGTCTCCCGCCCGGGGATGCGCACCACGCGGATGGACTTAACAAAAGTGATGTGGCCGTTCTCGATGGTGTCTTTGCGATCCGCCGGCATCAGCCGCTTGATGCGGTTGACCAGCTTGCGGGCAGTGAACGGGAGCTTCAGCAGGATATCCGAGGTGCGATCCTCGGGGCCCGGCGGTTCCACATCCTCACCGATGATGTGGATGATGGGCTTGCCGACGCTCTCGCGCAGTTGGCGGCAGATACGGATCCCGCTCGACCCCAGAGAGGCGGCATTCAAGATCACCAGCACCGGGTTGATGGCACGCGCTTGCTCAAGCGCCTGGCCACCGGTCTGGACGACTTCGAGATTGTAACCCTTGCGTTTGAGTGCCGCAGCAAAGGTCGGGGTATGACTGCTCCGCTTCTCGATGAGCAGGATCGTGTTCTCCTCGGTCATGCTGACGATTATAGTCGCGGGTGCGCCGCTCACACAAGTAAAAGTGTTAAATTTGGGTCGAATCGCACGACGATGCGAAACTGGCCCAACTGTCAGCGAGCCGGCGGGCCGCGCTGCCCGGCACTCAGCCGATTCTGTGTGGGCAATCGGAAAAATGCCAGTACACTTAGGAGGTAAGAACCAATGGACCCAACCACCTGACACCAACAGGATTCAGCATGAGACAGCACATCGAGCAAGTGGCAAAGAGCCCACCCACGGCGCACCTGCTTAAAATCTGGAGGGAGCGCGCCGACGACGTCGTCGAGCGGGCCGTCGCGCTCCAGTCCATCCCCGCGCCGACCTTCGCCGAGCAGGACCGCGCTGAAGAGGTGAGCCGTCAGTTTACCGCCATCGGCCTGGCGGACGTGGAGCAGGACGCGGTCGGCAACGTCTACGCCCGGACGCCCGGTAAAGACCCCACCCGGCCCGCACTCCTCGTCAGCGCCCACCTCGACACCGTCTTCCCCAAAGAGACCGACCTGACAACCCGGTTTGAGGCCGATGGCCGTATCATCGGCGCGGGCATCGGCGACAACAGCCTCGGGCTGGCGGCGCTTATCAGCCTCGCCGATGTGCTCACGGAGCATGACGTTACGCCCGCCTGTGACATCTGGTGGGTGGCAACCGTCGGCGAGGAGGGGCTTGGCGACCTGCGCGGCATCCGCGCGGCGGTCGACCGCCTGGGCAAGCGCCTCGGGGCGAGCATTATTCTGGAGGGCATCGGCCTGGGGTGGATTTACAACGCGGCGCTCGGCGTGCGCCGCCTGCGCATCACCGTCGAGGGGCCGGGCGGGCATAGCTGGCTGCACCCCGCCCCGCCGAGCGCCATTCACCACCTGCTCAAGCTCGGCGCGGCGCTCGTGGACGAGATTATCCCGCCGGAAACCCCGCGCAGCTCGTTCAACATCGGGCTTATAGACGGCGGCACGTCGATCAACACACGCGCACCGAAGGCCAGCATCAGCATCGACCTGCGCTCGGTGGACCGGGCCACACTAACAGCGCTTGAGGCCCGCATCCGGGATGTCGCAAGCCGGTTCACGCTTGCGCCCGGCCTGGCGCTGACCATCGACGTCATCGGCGACCGGCCCAGCGCGCGCCTCTCGTCCCGGCATCCGCTCGTGCGGGCCGCGCAGGAGACGCTTGCGACGCTTGGCGGGCTGGAGCCCAGCTTGTCTATCGGCTCCACAGACGCCAACATCCCGCTGGCGGCGGGCATTCCCAGCGTGTGCATCGGCATTACGACGGGCGGCAATCCCCATACCACGTCGGAGTACATCGACACGCAGCCTGTGTCACTCGGCATGCAGCAGGTGACGCTGCTGACGCTCGTCGCCGCCCAGAACACCGTCGCCTGGAGCCAGTGGCTCGACGACGAGGAGGCGGGCCCCGGATAGAGGAGAAGTGGCACGCGGCATGGCAATCGAACGGCAAACCGTGCGGATGGACGTCG
>DGDY01000211.1 GCA_002385675.1 Anaerolineales bacterium UBA3940
AAAGTGCGTGTACCCGTGCTTGACAACCGCGATCTGCGGGCCGACCTCGATGTCGATGCCAAGCTCCTCGCGGATCTCCCGGCGCAGACACTCGCGGAGCGTCTCCCCGGCGTCACACTTGCCGCCGGGGAACTCCCACAGGCCGCCGAGCATGGCGTCCAGCTTGCGCTGCGCGATCAGGATATGCCCGTCCCCGTCGCGGATCACGCCTGCGGTCACATCGTAGTGCGGCGTGCGCGCCTTCTGCGACCTGATCGGGCGCTGCTCCTGCACGCCAAGCGCCCGCGCCTCGCAGAAATCTCTGACCGGGCAGACGTCGCAGCGCGGCGAGCGCGGCACGCACACCCGCTGCCCTAGCTCCATCAGGCCCTCGTTCCAGGCGGCGGCGCGGCCCGCCGGCACGATCTCCCCGGCAAGCTTCCACAGCCTGCGCTTTGTGCCCGCCTGCCGCACATCGTCCTCGATATTGAAGAGGCGCGCCAGCACGCGGATCACGTTGCCGTCCAGCACGGGGACGTCCAGCCCGAAGGCGATACTGCCGACCGCGCCCGCCGTGTACGGGCCGACGCCGGGCAGCGCCCGCAAGCCCTCCAGTGTCCGGGGGAACTCCCCGCCGAACTCCTCAACGACCATCCGGGCGGCGCGGTGCAGGTTCCGTGCCCGGCTGTAATAACCCAGCCCCTCCCACAGCTTGAGCACATCGTCCAGCGGGGCGGCAGCCAGCGCCTCGACGGTCGGGAAGCGCTCGAGGAAGCGGGCGTAGTACGGTAGCACCGTCGCGATCTGCGTCTGCTGGAGCATGATCTCCGAGAGCCAGATGCGGTACGGGTCGTCCGTTTGCCGCCAGGGCAGGTCTTCCTTGTTGTGCTTGAACCAGTCGATCAGCGCATCGTGCAGAGGTGCCAGGTCTGTCATGCGGTTGATGATACCGCACACCCGGCGAGTGCAACAATTAGCCCGCTTCTGCGTAAAGGATCAGTGAAATCGCCTTCAGAAGGGGAACCCAACATGCAGCAAACCCTCGACCGCCAGCACCAGTGTTTGCCCCTCCCCGCGCGGCCCTGCCCGCACTGCGGGGAGATGCTCCAGCCGCCCACCTACTGTGAAACGTGCGGGGCCGATATCACGCCGCCACACGTGTGCCAGCCGCACCCGCTGCCGCACGTCTGCGCGGAGCACCCGCCCGTTGGGCGCTGCCTGGCCTGCGGCGAGCCGTTCCCTGCGCGGCGCTTCTGCGTGACCTGCGGCGCCGAGATCACGCCGTCGCACCGCTGCCCCGCCGCCCCGCCGACCTACGTTCACCGCCCCGACCCGATCCACGTGTGCCCCTCGATGAAGCTGCGGCGCTGCGAGAACTGCGGCGAACTGCTGCCGGGGCAGGTGTTCTGCGAGCAGTGCGGGGTGGACATCACGCCGCCGCACGTCTGCCCGCCGAAGGTCGAGCCGCACGCCTGCCCGCCGCACCTGACGATGCCGCGCCGCTGCTCGCACTGCGGCGAGGTGATGCCCGGCCCGCGCCACTGCGCACGCTGCGGGGCGGATATTACGCCGGGGCATCAGTGCGGGGCGTGAATCACTGAATAATTACCGGTAGGGGCAGGTCTGAGACCTGCCCCTACCATAGGACCCCCTCTGAGGTTGCTTCGCAACCCCATCTCCCCCTGCTAGGGGGCGATCAAATCACGCGACAGTACAACGTGGAGTTGGCTGCGCCAACTCCCTGGGAGAAACGGCTACGCTGTTTCTCCACGCCCCCTAACAGGGGGAAGTGGGCCTGCCGCAGGCAGGGCCGAAGGGGGTCGAAGCCAGGCTAATATCAGCCTGCATCTTCGCTTAACTTGGCAGCTATGGGGCCAGCATGCTGGCCCCCTACAATACCGGGCTGCGAACAGCCGCCGCGGCCCTGCTATAATCGGGGCATACTGACCCGCCACAAGCTGAAGGACCGCACATGCCGACCGTCACCATTGGCGAGCAGGACATCTTCTACTTTGAGTATCGCGTATCCGATTCGCCCTACCCGCCGCTGCTGCTGATCCACGGGGCGGGCGGACAGCACATGCACTGGCCGCCGCAGGTGCGCCGGCTGGCGCGCGCCCACACCATCGCCCCAGACCTCCCGGGGCATGGCCGCTCGCCGGGGCCGGGCCGCACATCGATCGCCGCCTATGCCGCCGACCTCCTTGCGCTGATGGATGCGCTCGGCGTGGAGCAGTTCATCCCGGTCGGGCACTCGATGGGCGGCGCGATTGCCCTGCAGATAGCGCTCGCCGCGCCAGAACGCGTAGCGGGCATCGCCCTGATCACCACCGGCGCACACCTGCCCGTCTCCGACGCGCTGCTCGGCAATGCGCTGACCAACTTCCCCGCGCTGGTCGATTTCGTGCAGATGTACGCCTGGGGTCCGCACGCTGACGAGAAGCTCCAGCGCACGGGGCGGCGGCAGCTTGAGTCCTGCCCGGCGGAGGTCGTTCACGGCGACTACCTCGCCTGCAACAACTTCGACGCCCGCGAGCGGCTGGCGGAGATCACCTGCCCGGCGCTCGTCGTCGGCGCAACGCACGACCGGATGACCCCGCCGCGCCTGTCGCAGTTCCTTGCCGACAACCTGCCCGGTGCCACCTTCTACCTCGTTGAGGAGGCGGGGCACTACCTGCCGTCCGAGCATCCGCACGAGGTCGCGGAGATCCTGTCCGGATGGCTCGACGAGCAGTTCCTGCCCGGCAGAACATGACAGAGACACAGTACACGATCCGCGATCCGCGCGGCGGCGAGGTGACCGTCACCCTGCGACGCGACCGCCGCCTGAAGAAGTCAGCACGCTGGCAGCAGCAACCCGACGGCTCGATCCTGCTGCGCGTGCCCTACCGCCTGCCCAAACGCCAGATCCAGCCGCTGCTTGACGACATCGCCGCGCAGCTTACCCGGCAGCAAGCGCTCGCCAAACGCCGCACCGACGCCGACCTGCAGGCGCGGGCGGAGTACATCAATGCGACGTACTTCGGCGGGCAGATCACCTGGCGGGCGATCCGCTGGGTGGGCAACATGCAGCAGCGGCTGGGGAGCTGCACGACCGGCGGCACGACGGACGGGCACATCCGCATCAGCGATCGCATCAAGGGCTGGCCGCAGTGGGTGATCGACTACGTAATCGCGCATGAGCTGGCGCACCGCGTCCACCCCAACCACAGCAAGGCGTTCTGGGAGTTCCTGGAGGCGGCGTATCCGCTCACCGAGCGGGCGCGGGGCTTCATCGAGGGCGTGAGCTTCGCCGAGGGGCGGGCGATTGAGGAGGATGGGGGGTGAGAGCAAGAAAAACCGCCGCGAATAAACTTCGCGGCTCCGTGTGTGTAAACCATGGTGTAGGGGCAGGTCTGAGACCTGCCCCTACTACGCCCCATGCCTGTAAACTAAGGCTGGCCAATTGTTACAGCCAGACTTAGGACCCCTGACCTTCCCCTATAAGGGGGCGATTGGTTACACAACAGGATAAACTGCCCCTGGCAGGGGGAAGTGGCGGGCTCGCAGGGCGAGCGGCGCCGAAGGGGGTGGGAGGTTGGCTACAGTCAAGTCCTCGCTCGCTTAACCTGACAGCTGTGGGGCACAGCATGGCGTGCCCCTACCGTTGACGCTGCTATACCCCACCCCCCGTGAGGACCCGTTCCAGCACGGGGCGGATGGCCTTGAGTGCCTCGGCGCGGTGGCTGATGCGGTTCTTGATCTCCGGGTCGGCCTGGGCCATCGTCATGCGCAGGCCAGGGATGTAGAAGATGGGGTCGTAGCCGAAGCCCTGCGTGCCCTTCGGCTCGAACGCGATGCGACCTTTCACGTCGCCCTCAGCCGTGTAGACCTCGCCCTCCGGCGTGCAGAGCGCAACCGCACACACGAACCGCGCGCCCCGGTCCTCCGGCGGGACGCCCTCCAGCTCGCGCAGCAGCTTGCGATAGCGGTCGGCGTCCGTCGCGTCCTCCCCGGCGTAGCGCGCCGAGAGCACGCCCGGCGCTCCGCCGAGCGCATCGACCGCCAGCCCGGAATCGTCGGCGAGGGTCAGCAGGCCGCTCTGCTCGGCGTAGGCCCGCGCCTTGAGCACGGCGTTCTCCTCGAAGGTGTCGCCGGTCTCCTCGACCTCCGTCTCAATGCCGAGGTCGTCCAGCATGACGAGGTCGATGGGCTCGCCGTTCACCGAGAGGCCCGCCAGCATTTCCTCATACTCCCGCAGCTTGCCGGGGTTCCGCGTCGCGATCAGGATTTTCACCGGGGTTGTCTCCTCGCTTGATAGCTCTCCGAGGATCGCTATTTTCAATCCGTTGCAGTAAGTTACGACACAGATTTTAGCTCGTTCCCCATCTGTGAGCTCTGTGTCATCTGTGGGCTCAAAACCATCATCCGCACTGCAGAAAATGGTGTATCACTGGCTGCCGCGCAACCTCTCAAGCCACTCGCGGATCCGCGCCTCATAGCCCTGGTCGGACGGCTCGTACCACCGCTTGCCCTCCAGCCCATCGGGCAGGTACTGCTGCTCGACGTAGTGGTTGGGGAAGCTGTGCGGGTACTTATATTCGGGGTGATCATCGGCGGGGTTCTGCGGGCTGGTGCGCAGGTGGACGGGCACAACGGTGCTCTCCCCGCGCTCGACCTCCGCCCGCGCCTCGAAGAACGCGCCGACGCTGTTGCTCTTGGGCGCAGTAGCAAGATACAGCGTCGCCAGCGCGAGGTGATACAGCCCCTCCGGCAGCCCGGTCCACTCGAAGGCCTGCGCGCACGCGCTCGCCACGACGATGCCGTTGGGGTCCGCCAGCCCGATGTCCTCCCCGGCCAGAATCAGCAGCCGCCGCATGATAAAGCGCGGGTCCTCCCCCGCGACGATCATCTTGGCCAGCCAGTACAGCGCCGCGTCGGGGTCGGAGCCTCGAACCGACTTGATGAACGCGCTGATGGTGTTGTAGTGCTCATCCGCGCCCTTGTCGTAGTGCACGGCGCGCTGCTGGATGCTCTCCTGCGCGGCCTCCAGGTCGATGCGGATCGTGCCATCATCGCCCGGCGGGGTGGTCAGGGCGGCCAGTTCAAGCGCGTTGAGCGCGGTGCGGGCGTCACCATCCGCAATGCGGATGAGGTGCGCCATCGCCTCGTCGGTTATCTCAATCGGCATCCGGCCCAGCCCGCGCTCCTCGTCGGCGAGCGCACGCTCCATCACCGTGCGCAGGTCGTCGTCGGAGAGCGGCTCCAGCCGGAACACCCGCGAACGGCTGAGCAGAGGCCGGATGATCTCAAAGTACGGGTTCTCGGTCGTCGCGCCGATCAGAATGACATCCCCGCGCTCGACGTGGGGCAGCAGCCCGTCCTGCTGGGCCTTGTTCCAGCGGTGAATCTCATCGATGAACAGCACGGTCCGCTGGCCGTGCATGCCGCGCCGCTCCTTCGC
>DGDY01000205.1 GCA_002385675.1 Anaerolineales bacterium UBA3940
GCTCACCTTTGCCCAAAAATCTTGTAAATCTTCTATGGATATTTGCCAGCCGGTTGGTTAAACTTATCCCTGATTAATTGTTGATACCCGATGCTGCGGCCCGCAGGCTGCACGCTACCAGTGGAGAAATACCATGCCGAACACCTGCATGTGTTTGAGTCGGGGTCACTAGCCACCGACTCGTCACCAACTCAAACCGGATAGCGGCTGAGCAGGCATAGCGGCTTCAACAGCCAGCAGACGAAAGGTCGGCAGCGGCCCCACCAGTAGAGGGGTCTCGACGGGTAAGAACCTTGCCCGGCGGGACAAAAGACTGCTACCTTTTTTTGTCTGTTGGCTGTTTTGTTGTCTGCTCAAGTCGTGCAGCACGAGATACCGGAATTAGAAGGAGAACCAGAGTGAAGATCGCGAAGAACATCACCGAACTGATTGGCCGCACCCCGCTTGTGCGCCTGAACCGGCTGACGGAGGGTAGCGCGGCTGAAGTCGTGGCGAAGCTGGAGTACTACAACCCGGCAGGCAGCGTGAAGGATCGCATCGGCGTGGCGATGATCGACGCCGCCGAGCGTGCCGGTTTGATTAACAAGGATACCATCATCGTTGAGCCGACGAGCGGCAACACCGGCATCGCGCTGGCGTTTGTGTGCGCGGCGCGCGGCTACAAGTGCGTGCTGACCATGCCCGATACCATGAGCCAGGAGCGGCGGACGCTGCTGCGCGCTTACGGCGCGGAACTGATCCTCACGCCCGGCAGCGAGGGCATGGCCGGGGCTATCAAGAAGGCCCGCGAGCTGGTCGAGTCTGACAGCCGCTACTTCATGCCGCAGCAGTTCAGCAACCCGGCCAACCCGCAGATCCACCGCGAGACGACCGCCGAGGAGATCTGGGAGGACACCGACGGCCAGGTGGACATCGTCGTGGCGGGTATTGGCACGGGCGGCACGATCACCGGCGTTGGCGAGGTGCTGAAGGAGCGCAAGCCCTCGGTGAAGATGATCGCCGTCGAACCGGCAGCGTCGGCGGTTCTCTCCGGCAAGGAGAAGGGCCCGCATCCCATCCAGGGCATCGGCGCGGGCTTCGTTCCGGAGGTGCTCAACACGAAGATTTACGACGAGATCATCACGGTTGAGGCGGAGGACGCCTTCAAAACAGCGCGACGCATGGCCGCCGAGGAGGGCCTGCTCGTCGGTATCTCGTCTGGCGCGGCGACGTGGGCAGCGCTTCAGGTCGCCCGGCGTCCGGAGAACGAGGGTAAGCTGATCGTTGTGATCATCCCCTCCTCGGGCGAGCGCTACCTGAGCACGCAACTCTTTGCCGATGTCCGCGACACCACGTCCATATGAGCGCAGGCATCAGGACAACAGGTTAGAGTGGGATGTTCGATACCATCAAACGAGACATAAAAGTATTCCTGGAACGCGACCCGGCGGCCCGCAACGCGCTGGAGGTCATACTGCTGTACCCCGGCCTGCACGCGATCTGGGCCTACCGGATCGCGCACTGGCTGTGGGAGCACAACCTCAAGCTGCTGGGGCGGGCCATCTCGCAGATCGCCCGCTTCCTGACCGGCGTTGAGATCCACCCCGGCGCAAAGATCGGGCCGGGCTTCTTCATCGACCACGGCATGGGCATCGTCATCGGCGAGACCACCGTGATCGGCGAGGACTGCTCGCTGTACCACGGGGTGACGCTCGGCGGCACCCGCTTCGAGCGCGGGCGCAAGCGCCACCCGACGCTGCGCGACCGTGTGGTCGTCGGCGCGGGCGCGAAGATCCTCGGTGACATCGTCATCGGCGAGGATAGCCGCATCGGCGCGAACGCCGTTGTCGTCAAGAACGTCCCCGCCAACTCGGTCGTGGTCGGTGTGCCGGGGCAGGTTGTCAAGCGCAGCCGCCCGCTCCCCGAGCGGCCCGACCTGGAGCACGACAAGTTGCCTGACACCATCGGCCAGACTGTCATCGCGCTGATGCGCCGCGTCGAGGCGCTTGAGGAGCTGGTGGAGAACGGCTCGCGCCTTGAGCCGATACCCCACCTCCCCGTCGAAAACACCTGGATGGGGGAGGACTTCTCGATCTAGCAGGCCGGACAAGGCCAGACAGACTAGTCAGGAGCCAGGCCTGCCGCGCGGGCCTGGCTTTGCTTTATCCGTTGCAGACCCGAACGGGTATGGAAGGGTACGTGACGCTTGCTAAAATTTGTTATAGTCAGCAAGCTAAATGTTAAAAAACCATCACAGCCGCACGAGACCCGGCCCGGGGTGCGCTCCGGCGCGCCCCTCGGTGAAGCTAGAAAGGGCAGAGTGTCGGGCTCATGAAGATCCCGCCAATGCTTCAAGGGAGGCTCACCCGCCGGCTGTTCCTGCTCTTCGTCATCCTGGGGCTCGTCCCCATCCTGGTCTTCACCATCATCCCGGCGATATACCAATTTAATGCCAGCCAGCAGGCCACCGCGAGCGCCGCTGTAGAGCTTGAGCAGCAGGCCGAGGAGCAATTGCTGCAACTCGCAGAGTTGACGGCGTCCCGCTACAGCCAGGTCTTTGCTGCCGAGGCACGGGCCGCCAGCCTGCTTGCCAGCTATGCCGAGCAGGCGCTCCAGGCGCCAGACCAGTACGCCGATCTTGCCGACCCGGCGCTCGTGGTCGAGGAGATCAGCACGCCGGAGGGCTGGCGCGCCAACGCAGCCGACGCGCCGGTCGGCCTGCTCGTCTCGCCGCTCGCGCCGCCGCTCACCGGCGAGATTGCGGAGCGGCAGGCCGCGCTCAGCACAGCGGAGAGCATCATGCAGGCCGCTGTTGACGCCAACCCGTACGTGCGCTCCGCCTTCATCACCACCGAAGATCAGATGCTGTGGCTCTACCCGAACTACCTGTGGGAGGACGGCGCTCTGGCCATACAGTTTGGACCCGACCTCACCGCTCGCCCCTACTACCGCGAGACACGCGCCGTCGTATGGAGCCAGCCCTACATGGACATCGAGCCGGTGATCAGCGTCGCTGCGCCGATCTGGGTAGACGGCACGTTCCAGGGCATGGCGGGCGTCGACTTTGCGCTTGACGTGATCGTGCAGGAGGTGCTGGAGACGGACATCCGGGAGCACGGTTTCGTCTTCCTGATGACGACGGATGGCGATCTGGTCGCCATGCCGGAGCGCGCCGAAGCGGTCCTGCTTGGCGAGCAGCCCAGCGGCGGCGCGATGCTCAACCGGACGCTGTACGACGCCGTGCTGCCGGAGGTACGGGCCGAGCTTGAAGCGGCGGACATCGACAAGAAGCTGCGGTCTGGCGAGGCGTTCGTCACGACGCTTAACCTGCCGGATGGGCCGGTGTACTTCGTCTCCGCCCCGCTGCAGAACGTACCCTGGCACGCTGCCGTCGTGCTGCCCGTGTCGGATGTCTCCGGGGTGCCGACGCGGCTCGCGGATGAGTTCCGGCAGACCATCGAGAATATCCTGCTCCAGTCGCTGCTCTCCGGATTCGGCTTCATGATCGTCGTGCTCGCCGGTGGGCTGATTACGCTGCGCCGGCTGGCGCTCCCGATCCAGCAGCTATCCGCCGCTGCGCGATCCATCATGGGAGGCAACCTCGCCTACCGCGTGCCGGTCACGGAGCACGACGACGAGATGGCCGACCTGATCGTGTCATTCAACGAGATGACGGATGCCGTGCAGACGATGCGGGACGAGCTTGAGCAGCAGCGTGCCGAACTTCAGGCGGCGCTGGCACGGCGGGAGCTTGAGTTCAACATCATCAACGATATTGCGGAGCTGACCAACCAGCAGCGCGACCTGTCAGACCGGCTCGGCCAGGCGCTGAGCATCGCCCGGCGCGCACTGGGGTCGGACATCCTGACGGTGTCGCTCATCGACGACGAGAACGAGATAACGTTCAGCGCCTACGCAACCGTTGGGCTGGGCGAACCCGACCTGCTCGACCTGCTGCCCCGATGCATCGACCAGAAGACGCTGCGGCATGTCGCCGAAACGCAGCAGAACCTCCGCGTGCCCGACGTGGAGGAGGCAGGCGATCTGATCTCGGAGGAGCAGCGAGAGTGCTTCCGGAAGCTGGGCATCCGCATGATAGGCCTCAGGCCCATCGTGAGCCGGGGGCGCGCGCTCGGCGTGCTGACGCTGATGCGCCACAAGCCGGTTGTCATTACAGAGGAGACGATCACGCTGCTTGAGGCGCTGGTCCGGATGCTTGCCATCCTGATCGAGAACGCGCAGTTCCAGAGCCAGACACGCATGCTGTCCACGATAGAGGAGCGCCGCCGTCTGGCAAGCGAGCTTCACGACTCCGTCACGCAGTCGTTGTTCACGCTCAGCCTCGCCGTCGAGGGCCTGAAAGCCCAGCTTGGCGATAACCTCACCAAAGAGCAGGAAGAGGTGCTCGACCTGGTGCTCCACCAGACCCGCACCGTGCAAAACGAGATGCGCACGCTCATCGACGAGCTGCGTCCGGTGGACCTCGATGAGAAAGGCCTGCAGGGGGCGCTGCGCCAGCACGCCCAGAGCCTGCGCCGCTCGACAGACATTGATGTCGAACTGACCATCAGCGGTAACCTCCGGCGGCTGCCGCTCAACGTGCAGCGCAACCTCAACCGCATTGCGCAGGAGGCGCTCAGCAACGTTGGGCGGCACTCCGGCGCGACGCGGGCGGAGATCGAGCTTGTCGTCGGTGAAAACGTGGTCGAGCTGACCGTGCGCGACAACGGGCATGGCTTCGACTCGCAGGCGGTGGCGTTCAGCGAGTCCCGTTCGCTCGGTCTAACCAGTATGCGGGAGCGCGCCGAGATGATGGGTGGCGCGCTGCTCGTCCGCTCCACGCCCGGCGCGGGCACGAGCATCACCGCCCGCATCCCACTGCTTAAAACGCCAGAGGAGGTCGCTCATGGCTGATCAACCCGCGATCCGCGTCCTGCTCGTTGACGATCACCAGATGGTACGGCAGGGTCTGCTGTACTTCCTCTCCGCACAGGAGGGCATCGAGGTGGTCGGGCAGGCGGAGAACGGTCTGCAAGCCGTGACGATGGTCGAGGAAACCCGCCCTGACGTCGTGCTGATGGACCTCGCCATGCCGGAGATGGACGGGCTGGAGGCGCTGCGGCGCATCAAGGCGGATCACGCCGACATCGAGGTTCTGGTGCTGACGAGCTTCGTGGACGACGAGAAGGTGCTGGCCGCCATCGAACACGGCGCGTCCGGCTACCTGATGAAGGACATCAAGCCCGGCGAACTGGCGCGGGCGATCCGCGCGGCGGCGCGCGGGGAGGTCTACCTGCACCCGGAAGCCGCCCGGCATCTGGCTCAGGCGCACCACCCCGGCGCCTCCGACCGGGAAGAGCCGTCCCCGGCCATCCTGACCGAGCGCGAGCGTGAAGTCCTCGAACTCGTGGCGCGAGGGCTAAGCAACCAGGACATTGCCGACACCTTAACTATCACGTTAAAGACGGTCAAAACGCACGTCAGCAACATCCTGCACAAGCTCGGGCTGGAGAGCCGCGTGCAGGCTGCGCTGTACGCCCTGCGCCACAACCTTGTGCCGTTCGATGAGATCTGAGGCGGCGCACCCGCCTGGCACACGGCTATACTCCGCATAGACACCGGCATCAGAGAGAGGACGTGACGACCGTGCCCGCAAAGCCCACCCCGGCGCTGAAAGAGAAGGCAATGGAAACCTACCGGCGGCTGCTCGCGGTCTACGGCGAGCAGCCGCTTGTGCCCCGGCGCGAGCCGATGCACGAACTCATCTCGACCATGCTCTCCCACCGGACCACACAGCGCAACGAGGCCATCGCCTACCAGAACATGCGCGAGCGCTTCGGCTCGTGGGAGGCCATCCGTGACGCGCCGGTCGATGAACTGATACAGGCTATCGAACCGGCCACCTTCCCCGAGGTGAAGGCCCCGCGCATTCAGGAAGCGCTCGACATCATCATCCGAGAGCGTGGCGAGCCGTCCATCGACTTCCTCGCCGACCTGCCCGCCGAGGAAGGGCTGGCGTGGCTGATGGCGCTGCCGGGCGTGGGCATCAAGACGGCCTCGCTGGTGCTGCTGTTCTGCTTCGCCAAGCCGGTGCTGCCCGTCGATACGCACGTCCACCGGGTGAGCGGGCGCGTCGGGCTGATCGGCAAGAAGACGGGTGCAACTGCCGCCCACGCCGATCTGCTGGCGCTGCTCCCGCCCGACCCGCACGTGCTCTTCAACTTCCACGTCGCCCTGCTGAAGCACGGCCAGCAGGTCTGCATATGGGGCCGCCCGAGATGCGAGCAGTGCCCGCTCCCGTCGATCTGCAACTGGTATCAGGAAAACCGGGCGGGGAAATAGTTCCCTCACCCCCCGCCCCCTCTCCCGGTCGGCACGCAAGCGTGCCTGGGAGAGGGGGAGCTTTTTATCCGGCCTCACCCCCCGGCCCCCTCTCCGTGACACGGAGAGGGGGTGAATCGCCTGCGGAAACGGAGCCGCGACGTTCAGTCGCGGCGGATTTTTAAATAACTGTACCTACGCGGCGTCGCTTTCTCTCACTCCCCCAGCATCGGGATCTTGATGCCGTTGGCCTTTGCAAACTCGATCGCCTCCTCGTAGCCCGCATCGGCATGGCGGATGACGCCCATCCATGGGTCGGCGGTGAGCACGCGGGCCAGCCGCGCGGCGGCTTCCGGCGTGCCGTCGGCCACGATGACCTGCCCGGCGTGCTGGCTGTAGCCGATCCCCACGCCCCCGCCGTGATGGAACGACACCCACGTTGCGCCGCATACCGCGTTGAGCGCGAAGTTCAAGAGCGGCCAGTCAGAGATCGCGTCTGAGCCGTCCTTCATGCCCTCCGTCTCACGGTTGGGGGAAGCGACCGAGCCCGCGTCGAGGTGGTCACGCCCGATCACAATCGGGGCCTTGACCTCGCCCTTCGCGACCATCTCGTTGAAGGCCAGCCCGGCCTTCGCCCGCTCGCCGTAGCCCAGCCAGCAGATGCGCGACGGCAAGCCCTGAAACTCGACCCGCTCCTGCGCCATCTTCAGCCAGCGGATCAGGTGCTCCTTCTCCGGGAAAAGCTCCATGATGCGGCGGTCGGTCGCATAGATATCCTCCGGGTCGCCGGAGAGCGCCACCCAGCGGAACGGCCCCTGCCCCTCGCAGAACAGCGGGCGGATGTACGCTGGGACGAAGCCGGGGTAGGCAAAGGCATCCTTGACCCCGGCGTCGTAGGCGCGCTGGCGGAGGTTGTTGCCGTAGTCGAACACGACCGCGCCTCGCCTGTGCATCTCGACCATCGCGGCGCAGTGTTCGGCCATCGTGCGCATCGACTCGCGCTGGTAGGTCTGCGGGTCACGCTCGCGCAGCGCGACGGCCTCCTCCAGTGTCATGCGGTTGGGCACGTACATCAGCGGGTCGTGCGCGCACGTCTGGTCGGTCACAACATCGGGGATGATGTTGCGACGCACCAGCTCCGGGAACACGTCGCCCGCGTTGCCGATCAGGCCGATGGAGATCGCCTCGCCGCGCGCCTTGTAGTCGTCCACCATGCGCAGCGCCGTGTCGAGGTCGTCAACCACAACGTCGAGGTAGCGGGTATCGAGGCGGCGCTGCGCCCGCCAGGGATCCACCTCGACGCACAGCCCGACGCCCTCGTTCATGGTGATGGCAAGCGGCTGCGCGCCGCCCATCTCGCCAAGCCCGCCGGTCAGCACGAATTTGCCCTTTAGCGAGGCGTTCTCGCCGAAGTGCTTGCGTGCAGCGGCGGCGAGCGTCTCATACGTGCCCTGCAGGATGCCCTGCGTGCCGATGTAGATCCACGAACCCGCGGTCATCTGCCCGTACATGATCAGGCCTTCGCGCTCCCACTTGTCGAAGTTCTCCTGCGTGGCCCAGGCGGGCACGATGTTCGAGTTGGCGATGATCACACGGGGGGCGTCGGCGTGAGTACGCAGCACGCCCACCGGCTTGCCGGACTGTATGAGCAGCGTTTCGTCGTTCTCAAGCTCCCGCAGCGCAGCGAGGATCGCGTCAAAGGCAGCCCAGTTCCGCGCCGCCTTACCGCGCCCGCCGTAAACGATCAGGTTGTCGGGGTCGCCCGCTACGGCAGGGTCGAGGTTGTGCTGGATCATGCGGTAGGCCGCTTCCTGCAGCCATCCCTTGCAGTGAAGCTCAGTGCCCGTCGGCGGGTGGATCACCCGTTTCTCTTTGATAGCCATGTCATCTCTCCACTGTGCTCGCCATGCGGCGCGTATCGGGGGTTCTGGGCGGAACGCGCCGGTGTGTGATGCTCTCTGCCTGTATTATAGGCCCTCACCCCGACCTCGGCATCCTGCGGATGCCATCGATCTGCCCCTCTCCCGGACGGCCCTACCGGGGCCTGGGAGAGGGGGCTAGGGGGTGAGGGAGGACAAAACAAAGCCGCGAATAAACTTCGCGGCTTGGGGATGGGCTTGAGAACCGCCGCGACTAAACGTCGCGGCTCCCCGGCAATAACAGCACAGCCCCTTCGCGATTCGCCCGTGTGGGGGTTACAATTACCCCCATCAACCAGCCGATTGAGAGAGCAGCCATGACCCGCGACTTTGATCTGTATGACATCCGCGTGACGGTTGTCGCCATCGAGGGGCGGCCTGTGTGCGGGCTGGAGGTCGGCGATTACTTCGAGGTCACCGAGAGCAGCCGCCTGCGCATTCCCGAGGGCAAGCACTTCTGCATCTACGCCCTGAGCGCCGTGCTGCCGCTCATCCCGGCCAAACAGCGCCCCGGCGACCCGAACGACTGGATGGAGCGCGACTCGCTCGTGGCCTGCCCCGACCCCGACGAGCGGGTGATCATGCGCATCGAGCGCATCGTCCGCCGCACGCTCAATAGCGACGACCTGACATGATCCGCCGCGAACTCAGCATTGCCCTCCAGACCGATAAAACGCCCGCTCAGTACGTCGAACTGGCGCAGCTTGTGGACGGCTACGGCTTCGACGCGCTGACGGTGTACGGCGACCTGCCCTTCCACCCCAGCTTCGGGCCGCTGCTGCTGATGGCCCCGCACGTGCGGCGCGCCCGGCTCGGCCCGGCGGGCGTTTCGCCGAGCCGCATGTCGCCCGTGGACATCGCCGCGAGTGCCGCGCTGCTGGCGCTGGCCACGCCGGGCGGCGCGTATCTGGGGCTTGTGCGCGGTGCGTGGCTCGCCGAGCACGGCATCCGTGAACCGGACGACCCGATCCGGGCCATCCGCGAGACGATCGAGATCGTGCGGGCGCTGCACACGGGCGCGCCGGGCGGCTATGAGGGGCAGGTCTACCGGCTCGCCGGGCACGTCCGCGCACCCTACCCGCTGCCTGAGCAGCCTGTGCCTGTCCTGATCGGCACGTGGGGGCCGAGGCTCGCCGCGCTTGCGGGGGAACTGGCGGATGAGGTCAAAGTCGGCGGCTCAGCCAACCCCGACATGGTCCCGGTGATGCAGGGCTACATCGGCGCGGGGGAGGCGCGCGCCGGGCGGCCCGTCGGAACCGTCGGCGTGGTGCTCGGCGCGGTGACGGTCGTGGACGAGGACCGCGAGGCGGCGCGCGCGCTGGCTCGGCGCGAGGTCGCGCTGTACCTGCCCGTCGTGGCACGGCTGGACCCCACCGTCGAGGTGCCACACGACCTTGTCGAACGGATACGCCAGCACGTCAACGCGGGGGAGCCTGACCGCGCCGCCCGCCTGATCTCCGACGACCTGCTGGACCGCTTCGCGTTTGCGGGCACGCCCGCCGACCTGATCGAGCACTGTGAGGCCATCTTTGAGGCGGGTGCGCGCCGTGTCGAGTTCGGCACGCCGCACGGGCTGAGCGCCGGGGAGGGCATCCGCCTGCTCGGGGAGAAGGTGCTGCCCGCACTGCGTTCGGCGCGAGGGTGAGCGCGGCCAGCAGGAAACCGGCTCGCCACCTGGCCAGGCCAACCGGTGGAAGCGCTGACAACCGTTAGGTCTAGTTACAATTACTCCCCCGAGTACCGGATGTGTTGATCTCCGATATGCCCGACAATACCAAAGCTATACGCAAAATTGCATGTGCTGAGCACGCTTCGTTTTACCTGCACCCTCACTGTTGCCCATAATTGACGCCGTCGCCTATTCACGCCCCGGCTGCCAGCCAGGTTCTCTCGTTACAGCAAGCAACTGCGCGTGCTCTGCCTCAGAAAACAAGCCTGACCACTCTCCGGTTCTTCATTCACTGGACAGCGCGGGCCGTGACACACTCGGGCCGCCTGCGCGATAGCCTGCAGGGAACACCTAGACCCATCCGGGCAGGAGCGGAGAAACCGATCCGTCACAGCTACAGCACACAAACTGAGCAGCCAGCTTTCCAGACCACGGTCGCGCACCGGGGCAGCGCTTGACGATCCCCGCGCTGACTCCCGGCGTGCCGCGAATGTGAAACTGATAGCTATTCAAAGGGCCACCAAGTACCGAAGTGGGGATGCAGGCTGATGCTGACTCTGCAGATAGCGCGAGAAATGTACGAGGTCAGCCGCGCAATTGGCTCAGCGCGGACGCCGGAGGCGGCGCTCCGGGAATTGCTGCAATTCTCCTTGCTGGAGCGCGCGACCTGCGCGGCAGTCTACACATTCGGCCAGCCCTGGGAACAGCTTCCGCCCGCCGCCGCGACCGTCCTCGCGGGCTGGCATCGCGATGGCACCGGCGCGGCGAAGCCCGGCACTCGCTTTGTGCTGGCCGACTACGGGCTGTCGGGCCTGCTCAAGCGCAACGAGCCGGTGATGGCGACCGGTCTGCCGACGGTAGGCAAGGGCAGCCTGCTGCTCTTTCCGCTGGTAGCGCATAACACCTGCTACGGGATGCTCTTGATCTACGTCCCGCCGCCCGCCTTCCGCGCCGAAACGCTCTCCCACATCGGCGGGCTGGTGCACCAGATGGCAGCGGCGATCTACATGATGCGGCTGCTCAAGCGCGAGGCCCAGGCCCGGCGCGAAGCCGAGAAGGCCAAACAGCGCCAACTGCGCTTGCTCGCCACCATCTCACACGAGCTGCGGATGCCCCTCACGTCCATCCAGGGCTACGCCAGCTCGCTGCTCGCGACCGACGTCACCTGGGACGCAGCCACACAGCGTGACTTTATTGAAACCATCAGCCGCGAGGCAGACCGGCTGAAGAGACTGGCCGATCAGCTTCTTGACCACGCCGGGCTTGAGACGGGCACGCTGCGCGTCCAGCCACAGCGCACCAGCCTGCGCCATGCGCTCGAACTCGCCGCGCCACGGCTCCACGTGCTGACTGCCCACCACAGACTTGTAACGAACATCCCGCCCAGGCTGCCGGATGTCACCGCCGACCCGGAGCGGCTTGCGCAGGTGATCGTCAACCTCGTCAGCAACAGCGTCAAGTACTCGCCGGAGCAGACACGGATCACCATCGCCGCCCACAACGGCAGGCGAACGGTTCGGGTGGACGTGAGCGACGAAGGGCCGGGCATCCCCCCGGCAGAGCGGCGGCGGATCTTCGAACCGTTCTACCAGGCAGGGAGCAGCGCCGGTCACAGCGTCTCCGGCGCGGGGCTGGGGCTGACCATCTGCAAGGGGATCGTCGAGGCGCAGGGCGGGCGGATCTGGGTCGGCAGGCCGCCCGAAGGGCAAGGCGCACGGCTCAGCTTCACGCTGCCCGTGTATGATGCGGAATAGGCCCGGCTAGCTGGCGGATATCGCGTCCTGCTGCGTCAACGGTATGCAAAATGTGAACGTGCTGCCCTTGCCCGGCTCGCTCTTCACGCCGATGCGCCCGCCATGCTGCTCGACAATGAGCTTGCAGATCGACAGTCCCAGCCCGGTCCCGCCGACCGCGCTGTCGGACGTGTCGACGCGGTAGAACTTCTCGAACAAAAAGGGCTGTTTTTCGCGTGGGATGCCGATGCCCTCATCCTCTACGCTGATGTGGACCAGGTCATCCGAAACCCAGCCCCGGATGCGCACCACACCG
>DGDY01000122.1:0-10935 GCA_002385675.1 Anaerolineales bacterium UBA3940
GTGCGGGCTGGTGCTCTACGAGGGCCGTATGGTCTTTGAACTGCGCCCCCCGGTCGAGGTCAACAAAGGCACGGCAGTACAGGCGATAGTGCGGAACCACAAACTCGACGCGGCGCTCTTTCTCGGTGACGACACGACCGACGTAGACGCCTTCGTCGCGCTGCGCCGGCTGCGCGAACAGAACCTCTGCCGCGCCTACGGCGTCGGCGTCCTGTCCGTCGCGACGCCTGAGCCGGTTCTCGACAACTCGGATTTTGTGGTTGACGGGGTAGTCGGAGTGGAGACGTTGTTCGGCTGGCTGCTCAATGCCCGCAAGGCGTCTTCCACCTGAGCGTAGAACCACTCGCGCACCCCGGCATTCCGCACCCGCTCGCGCAAAATATCCGCGCGCTGCCGCCGCTCCTCCAGCGGCATGGTGAGCGCCCGGTGCATGGCCTCCATCGTGCTGTAGACATCGAACGGTGAGACGACAAGCGCCTGCTCGCCCAGCTCGTAGAACGCGCCCGCGTACTCCGAGAGCAGCAGCACGCCGTTGCGCTGGTTGACGAGCACGCCCTCCTTCGCGACGAGGTTCATGCCATCGGCGATGGGGTTGACAAGCAGCACATCGTACAACTGCATCGCGGCGATGGCGCGGTGGTAGTTGTCGCCCACGACGATGCGCACCGGCTCCCACAGTTCGTCGCTGTACTTCGCGTTGATCATGCCCGCCTCGGCCATGATGTCGCGTAGATAGTTCTGGTACTCGTCCACCTCCATGCGCGACGGAACGAGCAGCGCAAGCATCTGCACGCGCCCCCGGTGCTCGGGGTAAGTCTCCAGCAGCAGGCGGTAGGCTTCCAGCCCGCGCAGGATGTTCTTGCTCGGCTCGATGCGGTCCACACGCAGGATCAGGCTGCGGTCGCCGATGATGCCGAGGATTTGATGGGTGAGCAGCCGGGTTTCCGGCTCGTCTACCATCTCCTCGATCTTCTCCACATCAACTGAGATGGGGTAGGCTGTCGCCTGCACGACCCGCTCGCCGATGTGGATGCGGTCACGCGTGCCGTGCGAGTGCGCGCCCGGCACGTAGAAGCGGCACGTCTGGACGAAGTTGAAGGCGTCCCGGCGCGTCTGGAAGCCAACGCGATCGGACTCCAGCAGGCTTGTGAGCAGGCTGAGGCGCATTGGCTCCGGCAGGAAGCGCCACGCATCCGGCCCCGGCCAGGGGATGTGAACAAACGGCTGGATCTGCGCCCGCGAGCCGAGCCGCTCCCGCAGGAAGCGCGGCACGAGGTACAGATGGTAATCCTGCGGCAGGATGATGACGGGCCGGTCTGTGTCCTTCACGCTGTCTACGATGGCGTCGGCGAACAGCCGGTTTATCGCCACGTAGCCCTCTGTCCAGGCGTCCCAGGTTTCCTTGGTGATGGTCGGAGAGCGCGGCGAGTCCCAGAGCTGGTGCTGGATGAACCACAGCAGCGGGTTGGCGATCTGCTGGTAGAACATCTCATACCGGTCCGGGTCAGGCGTGACAAGGCGCAGGTAGACGCCCTCGACCTCGACCACCTCGTCCCGGTGCTCCTCGGCCCACTGGCGGTCGCCGTCGTCCATCGCCGAGGCGACCCACAGCACTTCGTGCTGCTCCGCCAGCGCGCCCAGCGCTGTGACCAGCCCGCCTGAGCCCCGCTTGACCGAGATCGACCCGTCCGGCCTCTGCTCGAACTTGAACGGGCCCCGGTTCGAGGCAATGACGACTAGAGGAGATCTCTCACCCTGATCACGCATACCGTTAACTCCTGTTCCAATCACCCATACTTTTTATTGTACCAGCCCGGTCAGAGCGGTTCCCGCGCGCACGTTGCGAGGCCCGGCTGCCGCCGGTGATGGGGCAGCAGCCAGGCGTCCGGGTGGGTTCGGTTAAGGCTTCGGGGGATGCGGTTAATATCGCAAGACGGCGGCCAGTGGCGCGTCACCGGGCATCTCGCTCGCGTCGAGCGCGTAGACGGTGCCGCCGTTTGCCAGCGTGCAGACCGCCGCATAGTCCAGCAGTTCGCGGTCGCCCGGCATCATCGTGTCATGCAGTTCCAGCGCGCCGGTGCTCCCGTCGAACTGGCCCCACAACTGGCCGTCAAGCTGGACGAACAGCGTATCAACCCGGCCATAGAAGCTGGCCGGGATAATCGTCTCCAGTTGTGTGGAAGCGCCGTTCTTCGGCGCAAGCTGGTGGTAGGCGTCAAGCGCCTGCTGGCGCTCCTGCGTGAAGATAGGCTCGACGAGCGGCCAGGCCAGCGCGTGCAGGTCCGCCTGGCTCCACTCCTCCGGGTTGCCGCGAATACCGTCACTCACGAGGTGCGAGTAGGTATTCACCTCTTTGTACAGCGGGTGTAGGTACTCGACCCCGGCGAGCACGAGCGGCGCGCGCGAGTTGCCAAGGAAGTCGCACACGCCCCGGTTCACCACGCGGAAGTAGCGGCGGATCTGCTCCTTTTCCAGCTCGCCCTTGCCAACGCCATGGCTCCGCAGCAGGCCCGGCCCCGCGCCCCCGGCCCGCACCGCGGTGTGATGCAGGTGGCGCTCGGTGTCGTCAAGGTCGAGCGCGTCCTCCAGGCTCTGCGGGATGTTCTTCAGCTCCAGCTCATCCATCGTGTAGCGCGCCCCCTGCAGCAGCCGCACTTTGTTCTGGCTGAGCGCCAGCACGTAGAAGCGGCCATCGCCGCTGAGGATGGGCAGGAGCGGCTTGACGTACAGCCGGTCGGAGAGCACCACCGTCTCCTCGAAGCGGAGCGACAGCCGGTACTCGGTCATGTCGCCTTCGTCGGTCAGGAACAGCGCCAGCCCGTCGCTCTGGTGCCGCCAGAACTCGGCATCGTTGACGAGCGGCATGACCGGCCTGAGCAGCGCCTCGATCTCCGGCGGCGCCTTGCCATACTCCGACGCCAACCGGGCTTCCGCCTGGGCGAGCAGGTTCTTGAAGCGGGTCGGGTTCTGCTGCGTCTGCGGGACCACCCGCTCCGTCGGCATGTATAACGAGAGGCAGCAGGCGCCCCGCACCTGGACAAGCCTCTCGAAGTCTTCCTGGGTGAAGTTGTCCACGATGCCTCCTTATCAAAACTCCATCAGCGAACGTGAAGCGGCCTGGAGTGTGAGAAGGGGAGGCAGATTAGGGGTTGCGGGACTGGCGGCGCCGGGCGCGCCGGATGGCCTTTTTCTTCTCAATGCGGCGCTGCTCGCTGGGGCTAAGATACCAGCGCTTGCGGCGCGCATCGGTGAGGATACGGCTTTTGGCTACCTTCTTACGGAAACGCTTGAGAAGTTGTTCTTCCGTCTCGCCCTGTCGTCGCTCAACATGTACCATGTCTCTACCTCTCTTATGACTACTGTACCTGGCTTCAGTGTACCAGCTTGCCTGCCGGCGCAACCAGTCGGGCCAATCAGGCCTGCTGATCGCCGGCAAAGGAGTGCGTCTCCAGCGCGCCGAGCAGCACCGCCGTCAGCCGGTCCGCCGCCTGCTCCAGGTCGAGCGGGCCCTGCTCGGCGGCAAGCTCGGCGGCGAGCATGGCACTGGCCCGCGCCTTGAGCCGCGCATCACCGCTGGAGAGCTTCTTCATCTCGCCATACCAGAACAGGTCGCGCAGCGCCTCGGCGATCTTCACCGGGTCGCCGCTCTCGATCTTCTGCGCCATGTGGGTCTGCCGCAGCCGGTAGTTCTCGTTGAGGACCGTCGGCGCGGTCGCTAGCACGTCCAGAATGAGGTCCGCGTCGGCAACAGGCCGCAGCCCGGCCTCCTCTGCGTAATCCACCGGGACCATGAGCAGGCCGGAGCCGTCGCTCAGTTTGATGTAGTAGTAGTGCTGGGGTGTGCCGCTTACCGCCATCGACCGGATATCGACAATCCGGCCCACGCCATGAGTGGGATGGACAATCGCGCTGCCTTTTCCGAACATGCGCCGTCCTTTCGCTAGATATGCGGCTAACTAGGGAAAATGGAAAACCGGGGCCGCCCGCGAGCGACTCCGGTTTTCCAGTGTTGGGCCAGACCAATCAGGCGATTTCCGCCGAGCCTGTCAGCGACTGCTGACCCTGCTCGCGCTGCTCACGCTGCTTCTGCATCTGCTCGTGCATCCACCGCTCCTGCTCCTCAGCGGTCACTGCGTCGAGGCTCAGGGCGATGCGCTTCTGCTCCCGGTCGATGTCGATGATGCGCACGAGAAGCTCCTCGCCCTCGTGGATCAACTCGGTCGGGGTCCCCGCGCCGTACGAGGTCATCTCGCTGACGTGGATCAGCCCCTCCAGGTGGTGGGGCAGGGCGACGAACACGCCGAAGTCCGCGACGTTGGTCACCTCACCCGTCACCAGGTCGCCAACCGAGAACGTCTCGTCGATGTGGTCCCAGGGGTCGGGCATGAGCGCGGCGCGGTTCAGGCTGATGCGCTGGTTCTTCGTGTCCACCTCGTCGATGCGCACCTCTACCTCGTCGCCGATCTCCAGCACGTCGCTGGGGTGGTTCACGTAGCGGCGGTCGAGGTTCGAGATGTGGATCAGACCGTCAATCCCGCCGATGTCGACGAACGCGCCGAAGTCCACCAGGCCGACGACCGTGCCCTTAACGATGGAGCCGACTTCCAGGTTCTCAAGCATCTGCTGCTTGACTGTCTGCTGCGCCTCGCGCTCGCTCAGGATCAGGCGATTGCGCTCGCGGTTCACCTCAACGACCTTGACCTTGAGCTGCTGGCCCATCATGTCGTTCTTGGCGTCGCGAAGCTGGTCGCCGGTAGCCGAGCGCGGGATGTCGGCGACATGCGACTGCGGGATGAACCCGCGAATCCGCCCGAACGTCGCCAGCAGGCCGCCCTTGTTGTAGCCGACGACCTGTGCTTCCACGACCTCGCCGGTCTCCAGCAGGTGCTCGGCGCGCTCCCAGTCAGCCTGCTGCAGCGCCTTGTTGATCGAAACGATCAGGTTACCCTCGTTATCCATCGGGCGCAGGACATATACCAGTACTTTCTGCCCAACCTCGAGGCTCTCCACCATCTCGGCGGGCAGGCGGTCCAGGTCGGTGCGCGGGACGATGGCGTCGCGCTTTGTCCCGACGTCAACCAGGATCTCGTTCTCGTCTATGCTTAGAATCTCGCCCTCGAGGATCTGGCCCCGTTGCGGACTCTCATAGTCGTATTGATCCAACAGTTCAGCGAAGCTCAGTTCTTCCTCGCCGGTTGGGTCCTGCATTCCAAACGACTCTACCCTATTATCAGCCACTTTCGTGGGATACCTCCTTCATTGGTTTAAGCGGTAATTAAAACCGCTTTCTGTATCCAGGCCGTTCATTGCTGGGCACAGAAAGCGGTTTTAAGAGCTTGTCTCGGTGTGCTCACCACGCGATCACTTATCGCGGTGATGGGTGTGATGACTTGTGCTGGCTCTTTGCCAGTCGACTATCCCTCCGGCTTCATAGATACACTGGAACCGGGAACGTTCAACTGCTGCGCGCCCGCAGGCTGGACTTACTTATACAATTGTGACGAACTGAACCCGCGCTCGTCGAACCATCCGAGCCGCAGGCAGACAAAAGGCTCCATACAGGATTACCAATGTCGACTTGATTATAGAACACCGCCTGAAGCCCTGCAAAGAATCAGTGACATTTTTACAAGGTTTTTATGTTTTATAGCGTGCCGCCTGACTTCTCTGGATCGGCGCGCCTGCAGCCTCTATGATCGATCACATAGCCTGCTTCCTTTCTCAACCCCTCTACCGCCCGGTCGCGCCTATCTCACCCACCCATCCAGTTGGCAGTGCCCTTGCATACATCATACGAAGTGTGTACAGTCAGTGTACATACAGCGGACAAGCGGTTGTACAGGTAGTTTATGCAACAAGTTGTGATCATTGGCGCCGGGATGGGCGGGCTGGCAGCGGCGCTGCGGCTACAGGCCCACGGATTTGACGTCACCGTGCTGGAGAAGCAGCCCCGCCCCGGCGGGCGCAGCAGCGTCATCGAGGAGTGCGGCTTCCGCGTGGACACCGGGCCGACCATCCTCGTCATGAAGGACGCTTTCGAGGACACCTATCGCGCCATCGGGGAAAACCTCAACGAGCGGGTCGAGTTCGTCCGGCTCGACCCGAACTACCGCATCTACTACCACGACGATACACACCTCGACCTTTACAGCGACCCGGCAAAGCTGGCCGAAGAGGTCGAGCGCGTCGCGCCCGGCAGCGGGGCGCAACTCGCCCGCTTTATGGCGGACAGCGCGGCGAAGTACGCTCTGGGGATGGCCTTCGTCGAGCGCAACTACACGCAGATCACCGACCTTGCCAACCCGGTTGCGCTGCGGCGGCTCCTCCAGACTCGCGCCTACCAGAACCTCTACCGGCAGGTAGCCCGCGCCTTCGGCGGCAGCGACAAGCTCGCCAAAGCCTTCTCCTTCCACTCGATGTTTCTGGGGCTTTCGCCGTTCGAGGCGCTGGCTATGTACAGCCTGATCACCTACGCCGACCTCGCGCTGGGCATGTGGTACCCGCTCGGCGGCATCTACCGCATCGTCGAGGACATGCTGCATCTCGCGCAACAGATGGGCGTCACCGTCCGCACGAACGCCCCGGTCGAGCAGATCTGTATCGAGGCGGGCCGCGTGCGGGGGGTGCGGCTGGCTTCCGGCGAGGAGGTCCCGGCGGACATCGTCGTCTCGAATGCCGACCTGCCGTACACGTACCGCCACCTCGTCGCCCCGGAGCACCGCCGCTCCTATCCGGATGCCCGCCTTGAGCGCATGGACTACGCCTGCTCCGGCTACCTGCTGTATCTTGGCGTGGACCGCACCTACCCGCACCTCCAGCATCAGGCGCTGTACTTTTCTGAGGACTACCGGGCCAACCTCGATGCGATCTTCAGGACGCGCACGCTGCCCGACGCGCCCTCCTTTCATCTGAACGTCCCCACCGTGACAGACCCGAGCCTCGCGCCGCCGGGCCACAGCCTGCTCTACGTGCTCGCGCCGATGCCCAACCTCACGGCGGGCATCGATTGGGAGGCTGCCGCGCCGGTCGTGCGGGAGAAGCTGCTTGCGCAGCTTGAGCGCATTGTCGACCCGGACATCCGCGAGCACATCGTCTGGGAGCGCGACTACCGGCCCACCGACTTCCTGCACGACTTCAACGCGGCGCACGGCACGGCTTTCGGCTCGCTGTCACACGGGTTCTTCCAGTCCGCCTATTTCCGCCCGCACAACAAAGCGCCCGACGTCGATGGGCTGTACTTCGTAGGGCAGGGCACGTATCCGGGGATCGGGCTGCCGATGGTGCATATCTCGTCCCGGCTGGTTACAGAGAGGATTTTGGAGGAGTGGTCGTAAAAGGACAGCCAACCCGGCTGACGCTGACGGCGGGCGCAGCCCACAATCGAGACATCGCCGACGAGACGGACTACGCGGCCTGCCGCACGATCATGCTGAACGCCAGCCGGAACTACTCGATCGCCAGCCGCTTCCTGCCAGCGGATCGCCGCCGCCATGTCGAGGCGCTGTATGCCCTGCTGCGGGTGGGCGACGACCGGGTGGACGTGTCGCACGAGGGGTTCGACACGGCGCTCGCTGCCATCAACGACTGGGAGCGGGCGTACTGGCACGCCTTCGAGACGGGCACAAGCCCGCATCCGGTGATGCGCGCCTACCTCGACACGGCGGCCCGCTTTGAGATCCCGCCGGGCGTGCTCGCCCCGTACTTCCGCGCGATGCGCGACGACCTGACCGTTACCCGCTTCCCGACGTTCGGCGACCTGCTGCACTACATGGACGGCAGCGCCGTGCCCGTCGGGCGGGCGATGACGCACATCCTCGGCGTGCGAGAGCCTCACACCCTGACGGATGCGCTGCCCGGCGCGGATGCGCTCTCGATTGCGATGCAGCTCAGCAACTTCTGGCGCGACGTGCACGAGGACTGGCACGTCATTGGGCGCGTGTACATCCCGCAAGAGGACCTCGACCGCTTCGGCGTGACGGAGGCTGACCTCGCGGCGGGGCGCGTTACCGGAAATTACATCAGGCTGATGGCGTTCGAGTTCGAGCGGACCGAGCGCTACTACGAGCAGGCGCGGGCCGCCGTGCCGCTGCTCGCCGCCGGGCGCTGGGGCGTTATGAGTGGGCTGGAGGTCTACCGGAGCATCCTGACGGGCATTCGCCGCCAGGGCTATGATGTGTTCAGCCGCCGCCCGGCGACCGGCAAGGCGCGGATGCTGGCGCTCATCCTGCGGGCGCGCTGGCGGAGCTTGCGACAGGCATGACCCAGCATCTGGGGGGTGTGGTCTTTTTCCTTGCGGTGGTGCTGCTCATCGCACTGAGCAACCTGATCGCGCTGCGGCGGCTGGAGAGCTACGGCAGGCCACGCGGCGCGGCACCGTTTGTGTCGATCCTCGTGCCCGCCCGCGACGAGGCGCGGAGCATCGAGGCGTGCGTGCGCTCGCTGCTGGAGCAACGCTGCCCGGCCTTTGAGGTGCTGGTGCTCGACGACGGCTCGACGGACGACACCGGGGACATCCTCGCCCGGCTGGGGCGCGAGGACGGCAGGCTGAGGGTGCTTGCCGGAGCGCCGCTGCCTCCGGGCTGGCTCGGCAAGCACTGGGCCTGCCACCAGCTAGCGGCGGCGGCGCGGGGCGACCTGCTGCTCTTTGTGGACGCCGATACGCGGCTCCACCCGGAGGCGCTTGCCAACGCGGTCAGCGCCCTCCAGACCGAGCGGGCGGACTTCGTCACGGCGATGCCGCGGCAGGAGGTCGGCACGTGGGCGGAGCAGCTCGCGCTGCCCGTCCTCCCGTGGAGCATCCACACCTTCCTGCCGGTCGCGCTGGCGCACCGGGTCCGCGCCCCGTTCCTGTCGCTCGCGGTGGGGCCGTTCATGCTGTTTCGCCGCGCAGCATACGAGGCGACCGGCGGGCACCACGCCGTCCGCACCAGCCCGGTTGACGACATCGCACTGGCACGGCGCATCAAGGCCGCCGGGCTGATATGGCGGCTGCTCGACGGCACGAACCGCGTCGAGACGCGCATGTACCGGGGCCGCCGGGAGGTTGTGAGCGGGCTCAGCCGGACGCTGTTCGCGGCGTTCGGCGGGCGCGTGGCGCTGCACCTGTTCGTGTGGCTGTGGCTGGCGGTCGTGTTTCTGGAGCCGCCGCTGCTCATTGGTCTGTCGGCGCTTGGCGTCGCCCGGCTGCCCGGCCCGGCGGTGGCCCTCGCAGGAGCGGCGGTCGCGCTATCGCTCGCCCTGTGGCTGATCACCTGCATCCGCTTCCGCCTGCCGCTGTATCTCGCGGCGCTCTACCCGGCGATCATTTTCTTTACCGTGCTGATCGCGCTGCGCTCCGCCGCCGTGACCCTCACCGGGCAGGCGACGTGGAAGGGCCGCCCGGTCGCGCGGCTGGACGCACAGACTGAACCTAACACGGGGGACTTATCGTGACGTATTTTGGCGTACTGGCGACGTTCATCCTGCCGCCGCTGCTCGTGCTGCTGGTGCTCGTGCCCGCCGACGTGTGGCGGGCGGCGCTGGGCCGGGGCGAGGTCCGGCACCTGCGGGCATACGCGGCGGTGCTGCTGCACGTGGCCATCGCCGTGCTGTACACCACGCCCTGGGACAACTACCTCGTGGCGACAAACGTGTGGTGGTACGACCCGGCGCTTGTGACCGGCCTGCGGATCGGCTGGGTGCCCATCGAGGAGTACACGTTCTTCGTCGTGCAGACGCTGCTGACCGGGCTATGGGCGCTCGCGCTGATGCGGTGGGCGTTCAGGCCCGCGCCGGTCAGGGCGGACGACGGGCTGCACCGCCGTGCCACGCTGATTGGGGCGGTCGTGTGGGGCGTCTCGGTCGCGCTGCTCGTCTCCGGCTGGCAGCCGGGCCGCTACCTTGCGCTGATCCTCGTGTGGGCGCTGCCCCCGCTGATGCTCCAGCTTTTCTTCGGTGCGGATATCCTGCGGGCCAACTGGAAGTTGCTCACCGCCGCCATCCTGCCGCCGACGCTGTACCTGTGGCTGGTCGATGCCCTCGCCATCACCGACGGCACGTGGACCATCAACCCGGCGATGACGACAGGGCTCCGCGTCGGGCCGCTGCCCGTCGAGGAGATGCTATTCTTCCTCATGACAAACGTGATCGTCACCTTCGGCATCACGCTGATGCTGTCCGAGGCGGGGCAGGGTCGGCTGGCGGACATCGCGCGGCGGCTGCGCGATCGCTCCCGGCAGGCAGCCCACGAACGGCAGCAGGGGTAGGGGTGCAGTTGCCGCAGGCGCATCATCCCTTCCTACGGTGCGGGTCGGGGGTGGGGGTTTAGAGGCCAGAGATGAAAACCATGATGTACCAACCCATCCCAACCCCCGACGCCGAGACAAGCGCGCGGGCGCTGCGGGCCCTGCTGCGAGAGCGACATCCGTACGCAGCGGTTGAGGTCTTTCACCGCGCACTCGGCGAGGTGTTCCGCATTGAGCTGCCGGGCTTCAAGCCGGTGTTCATGGCCGGGCCGGATGCGGCGCGCTTCGTGCTCGTCGAGGCGCGCGACAGGCTGCTCTGGCGCAGCGAGGGCGACCCGGTAACCGAAGTGCTGGGGCGCGGCCTGCTCGTCGTGGATGGCGACGAGCATGACCGCATCCGCGCGGTGATGAACCCCTCGCTCCAGCGCGGGGCGCTTGAGGGCTATGCGGGCATCATGCAGGCGCGGGCGGCGCAGGTGACGGATACGTGGCGCGACGGCGAGACACTCGACATGCTGGCCGAGATGCGCAAGATCACGCTGCTCGTGCTGATGGACGCCCTGTTCGATGTGGACTTCACGCCGGAGCTGCGGCGGCTGTGGGGCCCGGTGCTCGGCGTCATCAGGGGCATCTCGCCGGGGCTGTGGATGGTCTGGCCCGGCGCGCCGCGCCTGCGTGCAGCCCGCGCCCTCAGGAAGCTGGACGCCTACCT
>DGDY01000122.1:11089-21532 GCA_002385675.1 Anaerolineales bacterium UBA3940
GACCTGCTCACCATGCTCGTGCAGGCCGGGCTACCCGACGAGCGCATCCGCGACCATATGCTCACCATGCTGATCGCCGGGCATGACACCAACACCGCTCTGCTGGCCTGGGCGCTATATCTGCTCGGCAGCCACCCGGACGCCATGTGGCGGGCAATCGCCGAGGTGCGAACCGGGCCCGGCGACACACCTTACCTCACCCGCGTGCTCAAAGAGGCGCTGCGCCTCTACCCGCCCATCCACCTCGGCTCGCGGGTGGCCGCCACCGACCTCGAATACAGGGGCTATTGCATCCCCGCCGGGGAGCGCGTCGTGTACTCCATCTACCTGACCGGGCGCGACCCAGCACACTGGGCCGATCCCGGCGACTTCCGCCCGGAGCGGCACGACCAGCGCCCCGCGCCCTACACGTGGATCCCCTTCGGCGGCGGGCCGCGCAACTGCATCGGCGCGGGCTTCGGCATGCTGGAGGCAAAGATCGTGCTGGCACACGTGCTGCAGCACTTCAACCTGGAGCTGACCCACCGATCCATTCGCCCGCACATGGCCGCCACCCTGGAGCCGCGCCCCGGCGTCAGGATGCGCGTCCACCGCGTGCGGGCTTAAGTGTCCGCCCGGCAAACCTAACAAAATTTAGGAGTTATTTAGTGCCCATTTGGGACTTTTTTAGGTTTCGTCAGTATGGTAAGTATGGCGTCGACGCGCCGGTTATGAGCGCGATCGTGGTTTTGTGTTGTGACTCAGGGCAGGGAGCAGGCACCGATCAGGATAGCACTGACCCTGAACGCGGGGGCCGGCGACCTGCTTAAGCAATAGCACCGGCCCGCAGCAGGGCCGAAATCAGCTTCCAGCGAGGGGATGGAAGCCAGAGGGGCCACGCGGTCCTTCTGGCTTGCTGTGCTGGCAGCCAGTAGACATCCGTGTTTGTGGAAAGTTTTGTACCAGGGTTTTAGGCCCGTTTGTGGGCCGGGTTTCGTCCGAGTTGGGTTATCGTACACGGCGTTGACTCAAAAATTTATTAACTTTAGCAGGGTATAAGGTGGATTCCTCGTCTCGCGCAGCGGAGCATCAGGCCCAGTCCTCGTTTATGTTGCGATATGGCATGGCGATCGTGAGTGTCGCCATTGCAACTGTGTTGCGTGAGACTCTCGACCCGCTTCTCGGCAACCAGGCCCCCTACCTGATTCACTTTCTTGGCGTCCTCATGACGGCCTGGTACGGCGGCTTCGCCCCCGGCCTCCTCGCGATCGTGCTCAGTTCCTTCGCCGTCGCCTACTTCTTCGTGCCGCCGCGCGGCGAGTTCTCCATTCGCGGCTCAGGGAACTTCGTCGGCTGGCTGCTGTTCCTGATCATCAGCCTGGGGATGATCCTGCTGGCGCAGTCGCAGCGGCGCGAGCGGCGGCGGGCGGAGGCGAGCGCGCAGGCCATCGAGGCACACCTCTCCAACCTGGAACGCGAGATGGCAGAGCGCCAGCGCTTTGAGCGGCAGCTTCGCGACAGCGAGGCCCGTTTCCGCGCCCTTGTGGACGGCGCGCCGATGGCTATCATTGCCATTGATAAGGCGGGCCGCATCGCCGTTGCGAACAAGGGCGTAGCCGACCTGTTCGGCTACTCGCAGGAGGAGCTGATCGGCAAGCCGCTTGAGATGCTCATGCCGGGGCGCCTGCGTGAACTGCACGCCGCGCATCGCCAGCGCTACATGCAGCAGCCACGCCTCCGCAAAATGGGGGAAGACCTCGACCTGGTCGGGCTGCACCGGGACGGGCGCGAGTTCCCCATTGAGGCGGCGCTGAACTACGTCCAGACCGGCGACGAGATGCTGGCGCTGGCCTTCGTGTCGGACATCACCGAGCGCAAGCGGCGCGAGGACGTCCTGCGCGAGAGCGAGGAGCGCTTCCGCTCGCTGGCGAACAGCGCCCCGGTGATGATATGGGTCACCGACCCGGGCGGGATGTGCACCTTCCTCAACGAGTCATGGTACGAATTCACCGGCAGCAGCCCGGAGCGCGACCTCGGGCGCGGCTGGGAGCAGGCCATACATCCCAACGATGTCGAGCGCCGTGCCGAGACCTTCAACCAGGCCGTCGAGACCTGCGAGCCCTTCACGATGGAGTATCGCCTGCGGCGGTACGACGGCGAGTACTGCTGGGTGCTCGACCGGGGCCTGCCGCGCTTCACGCCGGGCGGCCACCTGGAGGGCTTCATCGGCACGATCATCGAGATCGACGACCTGAAGCGCAGCCAGCAAGCGCAGGCGTTCCTCGCCAAAGCGGGCGAAATCCTCTCCTCGTCGCTCGACTACGAGACGACGCTGGGCAGCGTCGCCCGGCTGGCCGTGCCGCACATCGCCGACTGGGCCGCCATCGACCTGCTGGGGCCGGGCGGGCAGGTGGAGCGTGTCGCCGTGGCCCACACCGACCCGGCGAAGATCGAACTGGCGAACGAACTGCAACGGCGCATCCCGCCGGATCTGGCGGCGGGCGTGGCGCAGGTGCTCAAGACCGGGGAGCCGTACATCGTCCGGCGCGTCACGCCGGAGATGTTCGCCACCATCCAGGACGCGGAGTTGCGCGAGGTGCTGGCCGGGCTTGGCCTGCACTCCGTCATGACGGTGCCGCTCGCCACACGTGGCCGCGTAATCGGCTCGCTGACCCTCGTAACTGCCGAGTCACGCCGATCCTTCAACAACACCGATCTGGAGCTTGCGGGCGAGCTGGCGCACCTGGCGGCGCTGGCGGTGGATAACGCGCAACTCTACCGCGACATGAACGAGCAGCGCGAGCGTCTGCACGTCACGCTGTCCAGCATTGGCGACGCCGTCATCGTCACCGATGCGCAGGGCCGGGTGACGTTCATGAACGGCATCGCCCAGTCGCTGACCGGCTGGGATGAGGAGGACGCCGAGGGCCAGTCCATCGAAACGGTCTTCCCGCTGCGCAGCGAAAAGACCGGCCAGCCGGTGGAAAACCCTATCGCGCGGGTGCTGCGGGAGGGCCAGATCGTCGGGGTGGCAAACCACACGCTGCTGCTCACCAAAAGTGGCTTCGAGATCCCCATCGACGACAGCGGCGCACCGATCAAGGATGAGGCGGGCAACATCGTCGGGGCGGTGCTCGTCTTCCGCGACATCACTGCCCGGCGCGAGGCGCAGAACCAGATCGAGGAGTCGCTGGAGCGCACGCGCGACCTGTACGAGATCAGCCGGCGCATCAGCGCGCTGCGCACGCCCGACGAACTGCTCGAAGCGGTGGTCCAGAGCCGCTACCTCAAGGGCGTCTCGCGGGCGAACATCGTGCTGTTTGACAAGCCCTGGGATGGACAGACGCCTCCCCAGCACATCGAGATCGCCGCAGGCTGGAGCACAGACGGCAGCAAGCAGCCCAGGCAGGCGTACATCTCGCATGAGCACGAGATGATAGAGCTGTACTTGCCGGAACAGCCGGTCGTCATCCGCAACGTGCAGACGGACCCCCGCCTGACGAACTCGCTCAAGGAGCTGTTCGCGTCGCTCGACACCTACAGCATGATCCTGTATCCGCTGGTTGCTGCCGGGCAATGGTACGGCATGCTGACGCTGCACTGGCGGCAGCCGTACTCCGCCGAGGACCGGGTGACGCGGCACATCCAGGGCCTGGTCGACCAGATCGCTGCGGCGGTGTACAACAGCCGCCTGCTCAAGTCCGAGGCAGAGGCGCGCCGCGTCGCCGAAGAGGCTAACGAACTGAAGCTGAAGTTCCTTGCGATGATCTCGCACGAGTTGCGCACGCCACTGACCTCTATTCAGGGGTTCGCCTCGACGCTGCTCGCCGAGGACATCGAGTGGGATGTGGACAGCCAGCGCGACTTCCTCCGCATCATCAGCGAGGAGGCGGACAAGCTGACCGACCTGATCAGCCAGCTTCTGGACCTCTCCCGGCTGGAAGCGGGGATGCTGGCGATCACACCGAAGGAACAGCCGCTCGACGGGATCGTCGATGCAGCGCTGCCACAGCTCAGCGTGCTGGCGTTGCAGCACCAGCTTGAGCTTGACATCCCTGAAACGCTGCCGCCCGTCTACGCGGACGCCAACCGTGTCGGGCAGGTGCTCAGCAACCTGGTCGGCAACGCGGCCCGCTACGCCCCGCCGCAGACGCCCATCCGCATCGAGGCCCGGCAGGAGAACACGCATGTCTGCATCCGCGTAATGGACGAGGGGCCGGGCATCCCGCCGGAGGATCGCGAGCGGGTCTTCGAGGCCTTTCGCCAGGCGGCCAACCAGAAAAGCAACCAGACGAAGGGCGCAGGGCTTGGGCTGGCGATTGCACGCGGGCTTGTTGAGGCGCATAGTGGTAGGATCTGGATAGAGAATCGCGCCGGGCCGGGCACTACGGTCGCCTTTTCATTACCAATCAGAGAGACAGAAGAAATGCCGCTAGACAATAACTAGATTAAGGTTGTGCTGTGATGAAAAAAACGGTACTGGTTATCGAAGATGAAGTGAACATCCGCAAGTTTATCAGTGTAAACCTGACCGCCCGGGGCTACCGGGTGGTCGAGGCGGAGAGCGCCGAGCAGGCGCTGGAACTGCTGCGCGAGGTCATGCCAGCAGTCGCCCTGCTCGACATCCGCCTGCCTGGCATGGATGGGTGGGCGCTGCTGAACGCGATCTCGAACGACCCGCAAATGCCGGACCTGCCGGTCGTCATTGTGACCGGCTCGATCGTGCACAGCGCACTTGAGGATATCAACTACAGCAACCTGGTCGGCGTGCTGGCGAAGCCGGTGCAGGTAACGCACCTGCTGCAAAGCGTGCAGAAGGCGATCGGCCCGTCTAACGGGCACAGCCAATCCTGCTACTAGGCTGCTGCGCACACACCAGGGAGGCTGCACAGCCGTTATCTTTGGCATCATTGTTCTTTATCAACGCGGCCCCTGACGCTTTTCGCGGCGGTCGCCGGTTTCGCTATGCGAGACGCGGTGGCCGCCGCTATTTTGCTGCTTGCGGCATTTCGGCCCGGCCCGCGCACCGGATGGAAAGCCGCCCCCCGCAGACGGTATTGTATAGGTACAACGCACGCCATTCTGCACCCTCGATGTGACGAGTGCAGGCTGAACGGAGCAACAGAAATGTCAGTAATGGATTCCAACAAGCGCTTGCAGTATGTAGACCGTCTAACCGACCCGCCTGTTGCCCGGGCACTGTTCGGTAAGACCCGGTGGGCATGGATCTGGCTGCTTGTTCGTCTGTACGTCGGGTATACGTGGCTTTCGTCGGGCATCGGCAAGCTCGGCAGTGCCGCCTGGACGGGCGAGAACGCCGGTGCCGCCGTGACGGGGTTTGTGCAGGGGGCGCTGGCCCTCACCGAAGGCGCTCGCCCGCAGGTGCTGGGCTGGTATGGCCGCTTTCTGGAAGCGGTTGTGCTGCCCAACGCAACTACGTTCAGCTATCTGGTCGTAGCGGGCGAGTTGCTCGTCGGCACGGCGCTCGTTCTCGGCATCTTTACCGGCATCGCCGCACTCTTTGGCAGCTTTATGAATGCGAGCTTCCTGCTGGCAGGCACCGCCGGCATCAACCCGGTACTGCTGACGCTTGAGATCTTGCTGATCCTCGCCTGGAAGGTCGCCGGCTGGTGGGGGCTGGATCGCTGGGTGCTGCCCGCGCTGGGGACCCCGTGGCGGCCCGGTCTGGTGTTCGAGCGCGGCGATGAAGGGCGCGAAGGCCCGGTCGTCGAGGAGCCCGGCCCCGCCTGAGTGGATAACTGTACCTATCGCCTTCCCGCGCGTATTGGGAGGGCGTGGTTTTCTGCGCGTGCCCGCCCAGCCTACGCTGAGCGGGCGCGCTTGTTTCTGGTGCGCGCTGTCCTCTGCATTCGCCAAAATCGGCAGTCTCTGCCAGAATAGACGTCTGGTCAAACCTTCTCTATACAAGCGCAGGGGTTCCCCGAGGAGTACAGCGTGGAACGCCACTCAATATCGAACATTACCACCGCACTCATCAGCCGCGACCCGTTCTTCCTGTTTACGGCTCGCGCGCTGCTGGGCCGTGACCGCCGCGTGCGGATTTACGACACGGCCTCCGCACTCGCCGACCTCGGCAGCAGCGACCGGTTTACCCGGTTGCAGGCCCTCGTGTGCGACCTTGACACGGCGGAGTTGGACGCCACCTTCCCCGCCGACCTCTCCGCGTGGATGCGAGACAATCCGCGCACGAAGGTGCTGTGCCTGGCAGAAGGCCGGCTTGCAGAAGCCGCCCGCGTCATCGGCGACCTCCCGGTGCATGCGCTGCTCTCCAAGAACGAGCTTGGCTACTGCCTGCATCTCGCCGTGCATGCCGTCGTCGAGGAGAACGTGCGCCTGCTGACCGAGCGCAGCCACTCGCTGCTGCCGCCCAACGCCGCACTCCGGCGCGAAGGGCGGCTCATCGCCCCGGAGCGCCCGCACCCCAACCTCACCGAGCGGATCGCTGAGGTGGCAATGTGGCGCATCTTCATCGGGCTGGACAACCCCGATATCCGGGATGAACTGCTGCTCGGCGATGACACCGTGCGCGGGTACGTGTCCACCGCTTATCAGGCGCTCGGCGCGAACAACGAGCTTGAAGCCTTCGAGGCGCTCTCCAACTGGTGGTGGATCACCCGTTTCGAGGAAGCCGTACACGAGCGGTAGCACCACTATAGCGCGCATTTGATCGGACAAACTGCCCTCAAACCGCACAATTTGCGCTTCTTTGTCAAACCCTTCTTGACTTAGAACGCACGTTCGTGCTATGATTACCTCAAATTAGCAGAACTCATGTGCTAGCCCTCTTCTGTAAACGTTCTTTTGGCTTTCGCTAGCACAGCTAGCGGTGAGAGGACCAAAAACTATGCCCGACGTCAAGTTGTCACGCCGGCAGCAAGCGATCATCAACTTCATCAGCGCGTTCGTGGAGGAGAACGGCTACCCGCCAACCATCCGCGAGATCGGCGCGGCGTGCAATATCTCGTCAACGTCCGTTGTGAACTACAACCTGAATAAGCTGGAGCGCGCCGGCCTGCTGGTGCGTGATCGCGAGGTGTCGCGCGGGCTGCGGCTGGTCACCGAGGATGGGGACCACGACAACAAAAATCTGTTCCGCGTGCCGCTCGTGGGCCGCATCGTGGCGAGCGAGCCCGTCCCCGTGCCCGGCTCGGACTTCTCCATCTTCGGCGCTGACGAGTCAATCGAGATCACCCGCGACATAGCCGACCCGTCCGACGACCTCTTCGCGCTGCAGGTCAGCGGTGACTCGATGGTCGACGCGATGATCAACGATGGCGACATCGTGATCATGCGCCCGCACCATGACGTGAAGAACGGGGACATGGTGGCTGTCTGGCTGGCCGACCGCGAGGAGACGACCCTCAAGCGGTTCTACAAGGAGGGCAAGCGCATCCGGCTCCAGCCCGCCAACCCGACCATGGACCCGATCTACATCGACGACCCCAAGTCCGTCCGCGTGCAGGGGCGGGTCGTTGCGGTGGTGCGGCACGTCTAAGCGCCGGCTCCCAACCCGATAGTTGTGCTAGCGAGAGTCACGCATCGCGTGGCTTACCTGCTTATGTATTGTTGCGCGTCAAGCGTTGGCTTGGCGCGTTTTTTGTGCCCACCCCGCCGCGCGCATCACGGCCTGCCCCTACCGACGGCGATATTTTGTCCACGAATGACACGAATAACACGAATGATTCTCAGGATGCAGGGAGCCGCGACTAAACGTCGTGGCGGGGTTTGCTGATGCCTCACACCCCCGGCGTGACTTTCACCTCCCGGCACGATAAACTGATGAGTTGTGTCTGGTAACCCTGAGTTGAGAATTGGACGTACCCCGACCAGATGGTAAACGCATCGACCGCAACCCCAACCCTGAACCTGCGGCGCGTCGTGCGGATGTGGTGGCCGCTCGCCGCAAGCTGGCTGCTCATGTCGCTGGAGCTGCCCGCCGTCAGCGCCGTCGTCGCACGGCTCCCCAACCCGGAGATCAACCTTGCCGCCTATGGCGGGGTGGTATTCCCCATCGCCCTGATCGTCGAGGCCCCGATTATCATGCTGCTGGCCGCCTCGACCGCGCTCAGCCGCGACCTGGCCTCCTACCAGCGGCTGCACCGCTACATGATGCGGGCCGGTTTCGTGCTGACCGCGCTGCACCTGCTCGTCGCGCTGACGCCCCTGTACTACGTCGTGGTCGAGGGGTTGATCGGCGCGCCGCAGGAGATCATCGAGCCTGCCCGCATCGGCCTGATCATCATGACGCCCTGGACGTGGTCCATCGCCTACCGGCGCTTCAACCAGGGCGTGCTGATCCGCTTCGACCAGTCGCGGGCGGTCGGCATCGGCACGGCGGTGCGGCTCGGCTCGGGCTGGCTGGTGCTGCTCGCGGGGTATCTTATCGGCACGCTGCCCGGCATCGTGGTGGGCACGACCGCCGTCGCCGTGGGCGTGGTCTCCGAGGCAGCCTACATCGGCCTGCGGACGCGCCCGGTAGTGAACGGCCCGCTGAAAGCCGCGCCGACCGTCGAGCCGGCGCTGACGCTCCCCGTGTTTCTGGCCTTCTACGTGCCGCTCGCGCTGACCTCGCTGATGAGCCTGCTCATCCAGCCCATCGGCAGCGCCGCGCTCAGTCGGATGCCGCTGGCGCTTGAGTCGCTCGCGGCCTGGCCGGTGATGTCCGGCATCAGCTTCATGTTCCGCAGCCCCGGCATTGCCTACAACGAGGTCGTCGTGGCGCTGTTCGAGGAGCCGGGCGCGGTGAAGACGCTGCGTCGCTTCGCGCTGTACCTGTCCATCAGCGTGACGGCGCTGCTGCTGATCGTCACGGCGACACCGCTCGCGCCCTTCTACCTGAGCGAGGTCTCGGCCCTGTCCGCCGAGCTGGTCGAGCTGGCGCGGCCCGGCCTGTGGCTGCTGCTGCCGCTGCCTGCGCTCATTGCCCTGCAGAACTGGTATCAGGGGGCAATCGTCACCAGCCGCCGCACGCGGGGCATCACCGAGGCGATTGTGATCTTCCTGCTAACAAGCATCATTGTGTTCGGCATCGGCATTGTGTGGGGCGAGGTGGCCGGGCTGCACGTGGGCCTCGCGGGCTTCACGCTGGCAACGCTCACGCAGACGGCGTGGCTGTGGGTCCGCAGCCGCCCGGTGATGCGCGCAGCGGAGGGACGCGCCGGGACCGTCCCGGTCGAGCCAATCGAGGCGTTCACTGACGCCCCGCCAGCGCCGCACAGCGCCACCAGCGAGGTAGAAGCACCCTATGTGTGATGTGATTGCCTTTGACGCAGACGACACGCTCTGGCACAGCGAGACGATGTACGTCGCCGTGCAGGGCGAGTTCAAGAAGATGCTCTCCGCCTACCAGCCCGAGGACGCCATCGCGGAGACGCTCTACCAGACGGAGATACGCAATCTCGAGTCGTTCGGCTACGGGGTGAAGGCGTTTGCGCTCTCAATGATCGAGGCGGCCATCACGCTCTCCGGCGGGCAGATCCCGGCGCGGGACATCCAGCGCATCATCGACCTGGCGCGGAGTATGCTGGAGACGCCGCTGGAACTGTTCGACCACGTTGAGGACACGCTGAAGGCGCTCGCCGCGTCGCACCGGCTGATGGTGATCACAAAGGGCGACCTGCTCGACCAGGAGACGAAGCTCAAGCGCTCGCTGCTGGCCGACTACTTCACCTATGTGGAGATTGTCAGCGACAAGACGCCGGAGGTCTACCGCGCGATTCTGGAACGGCACCGTATCGCGCCGGAGCGGTTCGTCATGGTGGGCAACTCGCTCCGCTCGGACATCCTGCCGGTGCTCGCCATCGGAGGTCGGGCGGTCTACATCCCCTACCACCTGACGTGGTCGCACGAACTGTCCGTCGAGCACGACCCGGCCCACGACGGCTACTATGAGATCGAGCACCTCGGGCTGCTGCCCGCGCTCATCGAGGAGATGTGCGGCGGGTAGGGGGAGGCCACTAGCACAACGGGCGGCTCAGTGGAGCCGCCCGTTTGCATGCCATTATGCAGTTGAAACTTCGGCGAGATGGTCGGTGTTTACCAGGCCACCGCGTTCAGGTCCTTGTCCGCGGGATCCCACTTCACGATGTACTCCTTGCCGTCCCAGTACATCGTGTTCACCTGGATCTCGCCAGTCGGCAGCAGGTAGACCGTGATCGGGCGGAAGTTGTACGGGTTCTGGCCCGTCGCGATCACCACCGGCCCGTCCTCAGCCGACGCCGCCTCGATATCTTCATCCGTAAACGTCAGGGCCAGCGAGCCCCAGCCGGTGTTGATGTCGATACCGTAGATGGTGTACTGCCCGTTGCTGTAGTAGATCGCAATCGGGCGACCCAGGTGATAGGCGTTCAGGCTGCCGTCGTTCAGCTTGGCGATGACCTTCGGCACAACCGGAACCGGGGTCGGGGTCAGGGTCGGCTCTTCAGTGGGCTCCCCGGTCGGCTC
>DGDY01000047.1:0-1150 GCA_002385675.1 Anaerolineales bacterium UBA3940
AGACTGCATACGACAGTCGCCGTAGTCTCGTGGGCTCGGAGATGTGTATAAGAGACAGATACCATCCAGCGCGTGCATGACCTCGGCCTGTGGCTGGAGGTCGTCACACTCGTCATCCCCGGCATGAACGACAGCAGCGACGAACTGTGGGACGCGGCGCGGTTCATCCGCTCGGTGTCTCCGGACATCCCCTGGCACGTGACGGGCTTCTACCCGACATACAAAATGACAGATCGTGGCTCGACGCCCGCCGACACGCTCGTGCGGGCCGCCGAGATTGGCATGGAGGCCGGGCTGCGCTACGTCTACGCCGGGAACCGGCCCGGCCATACCGAAAACTGGGAAGACACGCGCTGCCCCTCCTGTCAGACGACGCTGATCCGGCGGCAGGGGTTCCACGTGCTGGAGAACCGCATCACCCCTGCGGGGGCCTGCCCGGCGTGCGGCACGGCGATCGCGGGTATATGGTCGTGATCGCCTTGAGGCGCTCTGAGCCGCCTGCTACACTCAGATGCATCCAGGGCGTATTGTGAGGTGCGTGTATGAGAAGGGATGCAAGGAAGGAGCGAAGCCGTGGAGGACGACAACCGGGAGATCATCATCCCACAGTACAAACTGATCATCTCGTACGACGTGATACCCTCCAACCATGAGGCGTATTTCCGGTTCATCATGAGCGAGCTGGTGCCCACACTGCAGGAGATGGGCGTCTACATGACGGAGGCGTGGCACACGGCGTACGGGGATTATCCGCTGCGGATGGCGGCCTTCGTGACGGAGGATATTGAGACGATCCACGAGCTGCTGGAGAGCGAGCGCTGGCACGAGCTGGAGGACCAGTTCCGGATGTACGTTCGCAACTTCCAGCTTCACGTCGTGCCGTACCGTCAGGGGTTCCAGTTCGTGCGGTAGACAGGCTATAGGTGAGGCATATTCAGGGCCGGGCTGAAAAGCTCGGCTCTGTTTTTGTATCCCGCTTCGGTGGTTGCCTTGATGTGATGGGTTTCTGCACGGGGGTGGGTTGAAAATCTCGCCCCTGATGCGTTCGCGCGGTATCGTCACAATCGTCTATAATGGGTGCAGTGCCCCTCCATGACCGGGTAAAGGGGCGCTGTTACTAACTCAGGCCACCTTCGAAGCGTACAGGAGC
>DGDY01000047.1:1406-22921 GCA_002385675.1 Anaerolineales bacterium UBA3940
AATCCCCATGCGTTTTCTCGTGACGGGGGGCGCAGGTTTCATCGGTTCGGCGCTTGCCAACCGGCTCGTCGCGCTCGGGCACGAAGTACGCGTGATTGACAACCTGACCTCCGGCGATCCGGATCGCCTCGACCCGCGTGTGCTGTTCACACGGGGGGATGTCGCGGACATCCCGAAGCTGTGGACGCTTCTGCAGGATGTAAGCTGCGTCTACCACCTCGCCGCACGGGTGTCCGTCCCCGAGTCGATCAAGTACCCGCGAGACTACAACCACGTGAACGTGGGCGGAACCGTCAGCGTGATGGAGGCGATGCGCGACGCAGGCGTGCAGCGCGTGGTGCTGGCCTCCTCCGGCGCGGTGTACGGTAGCCAGAGCGAACAGCCGCTTCATGAAGACCTCATACCCAACCCGGACTCGCCCTATGCGGTGAGCAAGCTCGCCGCCGAGACGTATGTGCGGACCATCGGCGCGCTGTGGGGCATCGAAACCGTTGCGCTCCGCATTTTCAACGCCTATGGGCCGGGGCAGCAGCTTCCGGCGTCGCACGCCCCGGTGATCCCGCGCTTCATCCGCGCCGCGCAGACGGGCGCTTCGCTCGTCGTGTTCAACAACGGCGAGCAGACCCGCGACTTCGTGTACATCGAGGACGTGGTCGATGCGCTGGTGGCGGCGGCGACCGCGCCGGACGTGGACCGGCAGGTGATTAACGTCGGTAGCGGGCGCGAGACGAGCATCAACGAGCTTGTAGCGGCGATTGGGGAGGTGCTCGGCATGGAGCTGGAGCCGCTCTACAACCGCGACCGTGAGGGCGGCGTGCAGCGCATGTGCGCGGACATCACCCGCGCGGAGCGTCTGCTCGGCTTTGTGCCGCGCACGGATCTGCACGAGGGGCTGCGCTGCACGGTCGAGCAGGACGCCCGATTCAAGTCCCCGGCGTGACGCTCGCTGTCACGCCCACATGGTATAGTGAAACTGTCATCTCCACCCCGAAGCGAACAGGCAGGTAACATGATCGAACGGTTGAAGCAACTGCGGCGGCTGTGGGGCTGGTCGCAGGCTTACGTCGCAAACATGCTGCGGGTGTCTCGCAGTTCAGTCTCCCGCTGGGAGCGCGAGGTCGGGCAGCCAAGCGACCCCAATCGCGAGAAGGTCGAAGCCCTTGTCGCCACGCTGGAGAAGGCGCAGGATAAGACCCAGCCGGACAAGCCGCCGAAGGTGCAGGTGTTCACGCATGGCGATCAGGTCGTGCGTGACAAGATCATCCAGGGCGACTCGGTGGGGCGTGATGCGATCACCACCGACGACGGCACGACGTACCTGATCCGCGACAGCATCGTGATCGTTGTCGCAGACGTGGAGGTGGTCCGCAAACTGCTGGGCGAGGATGCGGTCCCGCGTGAGAGCAAGAAGCAGATGGCTGCGCCTGACGATCAGGATCGGAAAAACTAGAGACATCGTGTAGGGGCGGCTCTCAGAGCCGCCCCTACCTGCGCATTTATTCATTCCGCATGTGCCCTCCGCAATTCCTCGTTAAGCCCCTCCCCCTGTGCTAAACTTTCTGCATGCACCAGCTACGACGTGACTTCTTCGAGCGTGACACGCTGACCGTCGCCCGCAACCTGCTCGGGCAGATCCTCGTACACGAGGATGCTGGCTGCCGGGTTGCCGGGCGCGTCGTTGAGGTCGAGGCATATATCGGGCTGGAGGATCAGGCCAACCACGGGCATCGCGGGCTTACCCCGCGCACGGCGATCATGTTCGGGCCTGCCGGGGTGAGCTACGTGTACCTCATCTACGGCATATACTGGATGCTCAACGTTGTCGCCAAGCCGCCCGGCGCAGAGTACCCGGCGGCGGTCCTGCTGCGTGCCGTTGAGCCGGTTGAGGGGTTAGAGATCATGGCGGTGCGCCGCCCCGGTCGCCGTCAGCGCGAGTGGACGAACGGCCCGGCCCGGCTGGCGCTGGCGTTCGGCGTGAACGGCACGCACAACGGGATCGATATGGCCGCTGAAGGCAGCCCGCTCCGCTTTGAGGCGGGCGAGCCTGTGCCCGACGAGCAGGTGCGGACCGGCCCGAGAGTGGGCATCAACGTGCCGGAGCCCTGGCAGAGCAAGCCCTGGCGCCTGTGGGTCGAGGGCAGCCCGTATGTATCGCGGGGGTAATGCGTCCACAGATGACGCAGATAGCACGGACGGTGATCCACGAATGGCACGAATGGAAGAGGTTGGGTTATTCGTGGATGCGCTGACGATCTGCCGTGACGTTTAGTCGCGGCTCCCAAATGTCTGGGCTATCTGTGGATTGAAACGTTCTTTGATACGGCTACCACACAGCGAGGAGTGAACGATGGGTTTGCTTGAGGGGAAGACCGCATTAATCTTCGGCGTGGCGAACAAGTACTCCATCGCCTGGGGGATCTCGCAGGTGATGCACCGGGAGGGCGCGGAGCTGGCCTTCAGCTATGCCGGGCCAAAGCTGGAGCGGCGCGTCAGGCCGCTTGCTGAGAGCGTCGGCGCGAAGCTGATCGAAGAATGTGACGTGACCGACGACGCCGCCATCGACCGGGTGTTTGAGAAGGTCGCGGAGACCTACGGTACGATCGACATCCTCGTGCATGCGATTGCCTTTGCCGAGCGCGAGGACCTCGACGGGCGCTTTGTGGACACCAGCCGCAGCGGCTTTAAGACCGCGCTGGAGGTCAGCGCCTACTCGCTCGTGGCGCTCACGCAGCGCGCCGAACCGCTCATGCCGAACGGCGGCTCGATTGTCACGCTGACGTATTACGGTAGCGTCGCCGTGATGCCGCACTACAACGTGATGGGCGTCGCCAAGGCCGCGCTTGAGTCGAGCGTGCGCTACCTGGCACACGACCTCGGGCCGAAGGGCATCCGCGTCAACGCCATCTCGGCGGGGCCGATCAAGACGCTCTCGGCGTCGGGCGTGGCGGGCTTCCGCAAGATGCTGAGCTATCACGATGAGTGCGCGCCGCTCCGCCAGACCGTCACGCAGGAGGACGTGGGCAACGCGGCGCTCTACCTGTGCTCGGACCTCGGCGCGCGGGTGACGGGGCAGGTGATCTACGTCGATGCCGGCTGGAGTATCCTCGGCATGACGGTGCCGCTTGAGGAGCTTGACCGGGATGAAGATGAATGAGCGGCAGTGTGTTAGAATCACGGAGTTCGGGATGTAAAGAAAAGAGGCGTAATGGATAAGCCGAACGACGTTGATTCGTACATTGCCAGCTCAGACGAAAAGGCACAGCCGCACCTCAGAGAAATCCGGCAAATCGTCAAGGCGACCCTGCCGGAAGCAGAGGAAGCTATCAGATGGGGCGTGCCCTGGTACAGGTATCACGGTATGGTTGCCGGGGTTACCGCGTACAAGAACCACGTCACCCTTGAAATCTGGGCGGATGAGCTTCAAAGCGAACACCGCCAGATGTTTGAAGATCAAGGTTACAAGACCGGGAAGAGAACCGTACAGATCAGGTACGATGAGGAAGTGCCGACCGCAGCGATACAGACAGTCCTGAAGGCACAGGCAGAGGCGAACGAAGCTAGAAGAGCGCGAAAAGACTAGCCGCGCGGCGGCTCATAACAATCACGACAAGCCGGCCACGACGGGCCGGCTTAGAATCGACCGGAAATGGATCGTAAAACGCTAAACAAGCTCGAACTGGATAAGGTGCTTGCCCGTCTCGCGGAATATGCCGCTTTCTCGGCCAGCCGCGAGTTGCTGGAGCGGCTTGAGCCGACCAACCGGCTGGACGAGGCGCGCCGCCGCCTGCAGGAGACGAGCGAGGCGCGCCAACTGCTCGAGGAGAACAGCCAGGTGACGGTCGGCGGGGCGCGGGACGTGCGCGGGCACGTCGGGCGGGCGGCCCGTGGCATACCGCTGCTGCCGGAGCACTTCCTTGAGATCAAGGCGACGCTGCAGGCGGGCGGCGCGCTGAAGGCTACCATCGAGAAGGTCGCCGAGCGCTTTCCGTTGCTTGCGGAGATCGCCGGGGCGCTGTACGAGGGCAAGCCGGTGGTCGCCGCCATCGACCGCGCGATCAGCGAGCAGGGTGAGGTGTTGGACTCCGCCAGCCCGGCGCTGGCGTCTATCCGGCACGAGCTGCGCGTCCAGCATGACCGGCTGCACAGCCGCCTGCAAAGCATCATCCAGAGCAGCCGCTACGCGCCCTATCTGCAGGAGGCCATCATCACGCAGCGCAACGGGCGCTACGTGATCCCGCTGCGGGCGGAGGCCAAAGGGCGCATCAAGGGCATCGTGCACGACCAGTCTTCTTCCGGGGCGACGGTGTTCATCGAGCCGGAGGTGACGGTTGAGATCAACAACCGCATCCGCGAGCTTGAGGTCGCGGAACAGACGGAGATCGAGCGCATTCTGCGCGAGTTGAGCCTGCTCGTCGGTGAGCACGCCGAGCCGATCACGTGGTCGGTCGAGGCGCTGGCGCAGCTTGACGCGGCGTTTGCGAAGGCCAAGTACGCAAGCACGCTGCGGGCGCACCCGCCCACGCTCGTCGAGTGGGACGAGGAGCGCTTCCCCGGCAGCACGATCAAGCTGTACAACGCCCGGCACCCGCTCATCGACCCGCAGCAGGTCGTGCCCATCGACGCGGTGCTGGACGACGATACCTACGTGCTGGTCATCACCGGGCCGAACACCGGCGGCAAGACCGTCACGCTGAAGACGGTCGGGCTGCTGGCGCTAATGGCGCAGTGTGGCCTGCACATCCCGGCGGCGCCTGAGTCGGAGTTGAGCGTGTTCGAGGCAGTCTATGCCGACATCGGCGACGAGCAGAGCATCGAGCAGTCGCTGAGCACGTTCTCCGCGCACATGACACACATTATCCAGATCCTCGAGGCGGCAAACGACCGCTCGCTGGTGCTGCTCGATGAGCTGGGTGCGGGCACCGACCCCACCGAGGGCGCGGCTATCGCCCGTGCCATCCTGAACGACCTGCTCGACCGGGGCGTGACGACCTTCGTCGCCACGCACTACCCGGAACTGAAGCTGTATGCGCACAGCACCAGGGGCGTGACGAACGCCAGCGTCGAGTTCGATGTGAAGACGCTCAGGCCGACCTACCGGCTGATCATCGGGCTGCCGGGACGCTCGAACGCCATCCTGATCTCGCAGCGGCTCGGCCTGCCGGAGCACATCCTCGACATGGCACGGAGCTACGTCGGCGCGGAAGACCTCACCGCCGACGACCTGCTCGACGAGATCCACCGGGCGCGTGAGGAAGCCCTCGAGTCCGAGCGGCGCATGAACCGCGCCGAGCACGAGGCGCAGATCCTGCGCGACCGGCTGCAGGAGCGCCTCGACCAGATCGAGGAGGAGCGCCAGCAGATCGTCGAGGAGGCCCGTCGCCAGGCGGAGCAGGAACTTGAGATGGTGCGCGAGGAGGTCCGCGAGTTGAGACGGCTCATCCGCGCCATCCCGCCGAGCCTCCAGCGCGAGAGTGCCGCCGCCCGCGAAAAGCTGGCCGAGATCGAGCGGGATATCGCTGCCCTTGAGGACGTGGTGCAGGAGCCCGTCCGGCGTGCCGCAAAGCAGGTGCCGAAGTCCGAGCCGCGTGAGGAGCCGCGCGAGGCGGGCGAACTGCGGCCCGGCGACCGGGTGTTTGTGCCCTCGCTGAACGCCGAGGGTGAGGTGCTCAGTGTGGGCAACGGTGAGGTCGAGGTGCAGGTCGGCACCTTCCGCGTGAAGGTCGCGGCGGACTCGGTGGAGTTCATCGGGCGCAAGAAGAAGCGCAAGCCCGAAGCCGAGCGCGGCATGAGCGGCGTGAAGCGCCCGCAGGCGGAGAGCCCCGGCCTGGAACTGCACCTCATCGGCATGACGCGTGACGAGGCGCTGCCGCGCGTCGAGGAGTACATCGATCAGGCGTACCTTGCCGGGCTGCCCTGGGTGCGCATCGTGCACGGCAAAGGCTCCGGCACGCTGCGCCGGGCCATCCACGATATACTGAGGGGCCACCCGCTGATCAAGGACTATCAGAGCGCGCCCGGCAACGAGGGCGGCGAGGGTGTGACGGTGGTGCACTTCCAGCCGACAAGCTGAGGCGGGATACGGCAAAGAAGCCATCACAACGTCAAGATTTGCTTCAATATGGTACATTTGGGGCAGTGCGGCGGGTTGTGACCGTCTGAGGGTAGACGCTATAATCCGCCCCGCTGCCCGTTTGTTATATGCCCCGAATTAGCGAGGAGTCGACGACGTGAAACCCCTGGTCGAGTGCATTCCGAATTTTAGCGAGGGCCGCCGGCTCGAAGTGGTCGAGCAGATTGTCGATGCCGTCCGCAGCGTGCCGGGCGTCTCCGTGCTGGACTACAGTTCTGACCCCGATCACAACCGCTCCGTGCTGACGTTCGTTGGCGTGCCGGAAGCCGTTGAGCAGGCAGCGTTTGAGGCGATCCGCACGGCTGCCGAGTTGATCGATATGACCCAGCATCAAGGCGAGCACCCGCGCATCGGCGCGACGGACGTGGTGCCGTTTGTGCCCATCCGGGGCGTGACGATGGAAACCTGCGTCGAGATGGCGCGGCGGCTCGGGCAGCGCGTGGGCGAGGAGTTGGGCATCCCGGTGTACCTGTACGAGCGCGCGGCGACGCGGCCAGAGCGCGAAAACCTCGCGGTGCTGCGGCAGGGCGAGTACGAGGGGCTTAAAGAAGTGATCGCCACCGACGATGACCGCGCGCCGGACTTCGGCCCGCGTGAGCTTGGCACGGCGGGGGCGACGGTCATCGGCGCGCGCGCTCCGCTGATCGCCTATAACGTCTACCTCAATACGGATAACGTCGAGATAGCGAAGGAGATCGCCAAGGCGATCCGCCACTCCAGCGGCGGGCTGCGCTTCGTGAAGGCGCTCGGCCTGCTCGTTGAAGGGCAGGCGCAGGTGTCGATGAACCTCACCGACTACACCCGCACGCCCATCCACCGCGTGCAGGAGATGATCCGCCGGGAGGCGGCCCGCTATGGCTGCACGATCACGCGGGCGGAACTGGTTGGCATGATCCCGGAGCAGGCGCTTGTCGATGCGGCGCGCTGGTACCTGCAGCTTGACCTGTTCGACCCGGCGGGGCAGATCCTCGAATGGCAAATTCAGCAGCAGGAGCAGAAGCAGCTTGCGCCTGAGGACTTCATCTCGGCGGTGGCAAGCGGCGAACCCGCGCCGGGGGGGGGTGCGGTGGCGGCGCTCGTCGGGGCGCTCTCGGCGGCGCTTGCGGGCATGGTCGCCCGTACAACCATTGGCAAGAAGCGGTACGCCGAGGTTGAAGCCGAAATGAAGGCTGTCGCCTCGGAGACGGATGTACTGCGCGGCGAACTGGCTAACCTTGTCGATGCGGATGCCGCCGCATACGGGGAAGTGATCGAAGCCTTCCGCATAGACCGGAACGACCCGGCCCGCGCCGACGCCATCGAGGAGGCCACGATCCACGCGGCGGAAGTTCCGCTGGAGACGGCGCGGCGGGTGATCGATGCGCTGGGACAGCTTAAGATTGCCGCGCGGTATGGCAATATCAACGCGGCGAGCGATGCGGCGGCGGGCGCGCACATGGCACGCGCGGCGCTCGAAGCCGCCGCCCTGAACGTGCTGATCAACGTGGGCAGCCTGCGTGACGAGGCGGTCGCGAACCGGCTGCGCGACGACATCGCTGCCCTGCGCGAGCAGGGTCGCAACCTGGCAGACGAAGTGCTCTCCATAGTTGAGGAGCGAACGGGTCTCAGATAGCGCCTATGCAGCGCCGAGCTGGAACTTTATCCTTACTACTCCTTCTTGTTGGGCTGATAGTGGGCAGATGCGCACCGCAGGAAAGCTTCGCGCCGACGCCCACCAAGACGCCGTCCGCGCCGGTCATCGAGCGCGAGGCGGTGGCAACCGAGCCGCCTGCTCAGGCCGAGGCTGAGGCCGGAGTGATGGCCGCCGCGCCTGCCGCCGAGGAAACGCTCGTTGTGGCGGTCCCGGCGGCGACGGAAACGCCGACGCTCGACCCGAACGAGAGCGGCGGCAGCGTCGAGGTGAGCCTGCCGAGTGATGCGCCGGTGGAGAACGGCGCGGTGGTTCCCAACGACCACTACTGGATGCAGCGGCCCATCGGCCCGGAGTACCGTAACTACCTGGACCGCACCTATCCGTACGGCAGCACGTCCGGCGGGCGTCTGCGCGTCCACAGCGGTGTTGAGTTCCAGAACCCGGAGGGCACGCCCGTTCTTGCCGTGGCTGATTCGACGGTGTTTTTCGCGGGTTCGGATGAGGCGACGGTGATCGGCCCGGATGCAGGGTTCTACGGCAACGTGATCATCCTGCAGTTGGACGGCGTGAGCTACGCCGGGCAGCCGGTCTATGCGCTGTATGGCCATCTCTCGGCGGTAGACGTGCAGCCCGGCGAGACGGTCGAGGCGGGGCAGGCCATCGGCGCGGTCGGCGGCACGGGTATCGCGAACGGCGGCGCGCACCTGCACTTCGAGGTCCGCGTGGGCGACCCGATGGACTACGCGGGCAGCACCCGCAACCCCGACCTGTGGATCATGCCGTACCCCGGCTACGGTACGCTCGCCGGGCGGATCACCGGGCCGGATGGCGTGCCGCTGCCCGACGTGGCGATCCACATTGCGGGTGAGGACATGCCACGTTACGGCTCGACATACGCCGAGGGGGAGGTCCACCCGGACGACGAGCTTGGCGAGAACTTCACCTACGGCGATCTGCCGCAGGGCTGGTATGACGTCTCGGTGAACTCCGGGCGGAAGATCTACCGGGAGCGGGTGTACATCGAGGCGGGGCGCACAAGCTGGCTGGAGATCCAGTTCGAGGAGTAGGGGCGATAGTTCCCGGAGCCGACAGGTAGAAAAACGCCGCGACTGAACGTCGCGGCTTGCGTTTCATTCATTCGTGCCATTCGTGTTATTCGTGGATCATTTACTGCTGTATAATGATCGCAGTGGTGGCCAACCATGAGAGGGGCGAACGATGGAAACGTTCAAGACAAGGGCTTATGTCGGCGAGGATGGTATTCTCAGGCTGGAAGTTCCAACGAGTGTCACGGACACCGAGTTGGAGGTTGTGCTCGTCGTTCAGCCCGTTCGAGAGGAGCTCGCCGATCAAGACGCGTGGTTGGCCTTTATCTAGCAGACTGCTGGTATCCTCTCAGATGATCCGATTGACCGCCCGCCGCAGGGCAGTTACGAAATTCGCGAACCCATTGAATGAAATAATCGATTATATCGGCCCAAACGACCTCATGATCGCGGCAATTGCTGTAGCCAACGATCTGATTCTGATCACGAACAACACCAGAGAATTCAGCCGGGTACAGGGGCTGCAAATAGACGACTGGCACGAGGACTGAGCTTTCCTCCCTCGCTTAGTACGGCGCGCCAAACCACTTCTGCGTCAGGGCGTCGCGCGTGCCGTCCTCGATCATCTCCTCGACGAGCGTGTTTATCTCCCGCAGCAAGATATTGCTGTCCTCGTGGACGGCAATAGCGAACAGCGTCTCTGTGACGCCCTCCGCCAGCATGAGGTCGTCGGGATGCTGGCCGACGGCCAGCCGCGCCGAAATCCCGTCGACCAGCGCGGCATCTGCCTCGCCTGCCAGCACCGCGTCGATCGCGCTGGCCGGGGTATCGTAGCGCTCGATGGTCAGCGCGGCGACGCGCCGCTCCCACTTCCGCGCCTCGACATCGCCGCCGGAGCCGTACTCGACGGCGAGCGTGCGCCCGCCTAGGTCGCGCATCTCCTCGATAGACGAGCCGGGTGGCACGACAAGCACATCCCCGGCGTTGAAGTACGGCTCGCTGAAGCGGGCTCGCTCCGTGCCGTAGGCAGGCACGAGCGCCGAAATCAGCACGTCCACCTGCCCGGTAACGAGCGCATCGTACAGCCCGTCGTAGGCGATGTTGACGAACTGCACCTCCAGCCCGAGCCGCCGCCCGATCTCCCGCGCCATGTCCACGTCGAAGCCGACGACCTGCCCGTTCTCGTCAAGCGACTCAAAGGGCGGGTAAGCCGCATCCATGCCGACGCGCAGCACGCCTGTCTCCTGCATCCGCGCCCAGGCCGGGTCCTTCGGCCCGCACCCGGCGAGCGCCAGCAGCAGGGTCAGAAGGGTGATCAGCGCCACCAGTTGAATGCGGCTGATGGGGAACCTCCCTCCCGACTGGCAAGCTCCGCTCATTGCTCGCCGACCTCCATTCCGCGTGCCCAGGCCTGAACCGCGTCGTAGATGGGCTTCGGCGTGAAGTCCGGCCCGACCAGCGTGAAATAGTCCGGGTAGCTCTGCACGGGCGCGGGGTAGCGGAAAGCCCACAGGCACAGCGCCTCGGCCCACGGCCAGTTCTCCTCGGCGTATTCGAGGGCGCCGAGCGTGTAGGCGATGCGCTGGCCGGGCCGCACGGCCTTCGTCCAGCGCGGGTGGTCGTTCCATCCCGACTCGGTGATCACGACCGGCTTGTTCTCGTCGCCGTAGGCCACCATGATCTCGCGCAGCAACTCGGCCCGGCGGAAGTTCAGCACGTCGGGCGCGGGTGGGTCCTCAGGCGGGAACTTAAAGCCGTAGGTGTGCACGGCGAGGGCGTCGTACAGGTCCTTAAAGCCCGCCTCGTAGAGCGCGGTCAGGTAGTCGATCTCGTTCAGGCCGTGCGGGCTGCCCGGCGGCTCCAGCGTCGGCGCGAGCGCCCCGGCCAGCACTGTCACGTCCGGGTTGCCCCGGTGGGCGGCGGGGTAGGCGGCGCGCAGCAGGTCGATGTAGCGCTGCGGGTCGGGCTGCTCGTAGCCCCACTCAAAGGCCAGGTTTGGCTCGTTCCAGATGATAATCATGTCGATCTGGCCCCGGTAGTGCGCGGTGAAGGCCTCGACAAACCGGGCGAAATCATCGACGCTCTCAGGCGGGAGCGTGTTGTACGTGATGTCTCGTTCCACCTCGTCGGGGTCGGGCTGCGCCCAGGCAGGGACCATCCCCAGCCGGGCGATAACGGTCAGGCCCTGCGCGCGGGCGTGCTCGACGATGCGGTCGAACCGGGCCCAGTTGTACTGGCCGGGCGCTGTCTCGATGTAGGGCCAGGGGAAGAACTCGACGATGGTCGGCGCGCCCATCTCGCGCACCATCTGAAGCGTGCGCTGGATCTTCCACTCCTCGACCTCGTCGGTGAGGCGCGTGTGTACGCAGGTGATGGGGTGTGCGGTGTCGACCGTCTGCGGAGCGCCGATGACGACGTAGGCGGAGCGCGGGGCGATAAGCCTCAGTGCGGCGATGGCGACGGCGGCTCGCAGCAGCCAGGCGGCAGCCCGGCGCGGCCCTAGCTCGCGGATGAAGCGGATGGTGCGGCTGAACATGCAGGGGATTGTAACGCCGGGCAGCCAGTGCTGCTATCGGCGGGTGACGGCGGGACGAAAAACGGGCAGCCTGATGCTGCCCGTACGAGGATGCAGAGTGCGCCCGGCGTGGCGGGGCGGCTAGCGGGCAGCCCACTCCGTAATGCTGCGGATCACGCCCATCAGCGAGAGTCCCAGCTTGACGGTGTCGCCGGCGGTGGGGGCCTGCGGGCGGGCGAATGCCCCCTGCTGCTCTTCGACCGAGCGGACATAGAAGTACGCCGTCAGCAGGCCCAGCGCCAGCCCTATCAGGCCGCCGAGGGCGTAGACCTTCGGCTGCCAGCCCATTTCCTGCACGGGCTGGAGGGCGCTGTCCAGCGTCTGACTCACCTTGTTCCTCACCTTGCTTGTATCCACCATATTGGTCTCCTTCTTGATCCGCTGGTCAAATCTGCCGGTGAGGCTCTTCGGCCTCGTCCGGTAGGTCGGTTTTGATCCCTAGCTCTCTCAGCGCGGTATTGACACCGCTCATCGTGCTTCTCGCGTTGATGACCACATCCACGACACGGTCGGTTGCGTCATCCGTAAAGCGGTACACGTTCCCGACGAAGTCATGGGCCTTGCGCGTGTACGGGGGCGTTTTCTCCAGCGCCTTCGACATCATCCACACCAGCCCGCCGAACAGCCCGAGCGTGACCAGCAGAAGGGGAAACCCCAGCAGCACGACGAGCAGGATCGTGGCGTAGCGCGCGACAACTGAGATAGCCGTCGGGCCCCCGAGCACGATCAGCAGGACGAGAAAGACGACAGCCAGCACGGCAGCTAGGACGACCGGGAAGGTCACCCGCCACCATGCCTGCCGCTTATACCTGGCATCGACAATGGGTTCAGCTTTGGACTCGAACTGCTGTGGGTAAACCGGACGGGACCCGTCAGACATAACCAATCTCTCCACTAATCGCCACGACATTTATCATTGTATCATGGCTCGACATGAGAATGCGGTTACGAGTCTAAATAAAAACTAAATTGAAAATCAAGAGCGGCATAACATCAGCGAGATGGGCGGGTGGGATCGTGGGTGGCGGGCAGGCGGCCACTTGCGGCCAGCTTGAAGCGCAGCAGTTGGGCCTCGATCAGGTTGCTGGCCAGTTCAGCGGGGATGGACACCCCTGCATCGTCGAGGTATTGGGCGACGACCGACATGGCATGTGCCTTCTTTCGCTGGCCGATGTTCTCAATCAGCCCGGCCAGCCCGGCCTGCTCGGCGGCGAGGACGGCAGTTTCAATCGCCTTCTGGATAAGCGCCTGCCGGTTCTCGACGGTGTCCTCTGGCGGCTGCGGGTTGCGGAACTGGAGCATGACCTCCGCTTCGATGAGGTTGACCAGCTCTTCGAGGTCGAGCCGGATGCCCCGCTTCTGCAGGAAGGAGTCAGCAATGCGCAGCGCCTCGGCGCGCTTCTCCGGGCCGGTCAGCTTGTCGACCAGCCCGGCACGCTCAGCGACAGCGACCGCCATGCGCACGGCGGCAAGGATCGTATCGATCCGCTCCTGACCAAGCCGGCGCGCCTGCACACGGATGGCTTGCACGCCCGCCGCAATGAGGATCGGCAGCGCAATAACGAGGAGCCCCTGAGCCAGCAGCGTGAGAAACTCTACGATTCGGGGATCGATGGCTGGCATGTGTGCTCCTCTCTGCAGCTAGCCGATCAGGGCGGGTCAGCCCTCCGAGACGCGGGCCGCAAACTCCAGCAGGCGGCGCGTCACGTCCGGGCCGTCCGCGCCTTCAAGCAGGTAGGTTCCGCGCAGGCTGGTCCCCTCGTAAATCCACAGTTCCTTATTGTCGCCGCCGGCCTGCTCGAACATTGACTCGGCCTGCTGCGTCATGTCCGTCCGCGCGCCGAGCCACAGCGTCGGCAGTGTCAGTGCCTGCAGGTCCGATTCACCGAGTTGCAGCACGCCATCCTCGGGCAGCGGGGAGAGCAGCGCGAGGCCGTCGATCACGCCGTTCCCGGCATCCTGTGCGGCGGCCTGGATCGCCGGGATGGTACTCTGCCCCGCACCGACCAGCACGATGGGGTCGGCCTCATGCCCGGCAAGGAAGGCGACCGCTGCCTGAACGTCCACCAGCGCCGATGTCATGTCTGCCTCACCGCCCGATGCGCCGCGCCCGCGCAGGTCGAACGTCAGCACGCGGAAGCCCTGCTCAACGGCCTGCTGCGCGAATGGCGCCCAGCCCTCCGGGCCGCCGGGGTACATCGGCACGAGTACGAACGCGCCCGGCCCCTCCCCGCTGACCACCCCGGCGAGCGTCACGCCGTCCGCCGTATCAAAGGTCACCTCCCAGGGGCCTTCGCCGGGGAAGGGCTCTTCAGGCGTGGCGGTTGGCGGGGGCGTGGTCGGGGCGGCGGCCTGCGCCTCGGGGCCAGCCGCTTCGGGGGCTTCGGTCGGCGCGGACGTCTCGCCCGCACTGGCGGCGGGTTCGGTAGCAGGGGCGAAGGTCGGCGGCGATCCGGCAAAGCCGCCGCAGGCAGCGAGCAGAAGTGAGATCAGGAACAGCGCAGGCACGAGCAGAGAGCGTTTCATAATGAGGTCAGGCTTCCCGGTGATTCGAATTCTCGCGCATCAGGCGCTTGTAAGAGCCCTGCCAGAGCGTGGGCTTGCGGGTGAACTTGGAGATCTTGATGTCCCGGAATTCGGGGAGCAGCTTGATGAGCGTCGGCGGCAGCCGGTCCCACTCATCGGTCATGATGATCTGGTGCAGGTCGTCGGCGGCCTTCCCGACCCACGCCCAGCGCAGCCGGAACTGCTCGGCCTTGACCCAGTAATCTCGCTTCTCCCAGGCGCGCACCGACTCATCGATACCGGCGTCAATCTCGCGGAAGCAATAGACGAGCAGGGCGGCCATGTCGCGGGCCTCGTCGTCCACCTTGTGTTTCAGGCTCAAGCGCCGGATGATCTCGGCTGACGTTCGCATGAGCTGCCTGCGCAGCTTTCCCGGACTGTCCGGGTTGATAACTCGGCTCATTGCCTCTCCCAAGTGCGTATTAAGGCGGTGTGATGATGGGGTGCTGAAACCACACGCGGCGTCACAACCCTTCCTGCTCGCGCCACGCGCGGATGTCGTCGGCGTGCTCCTGCTCGTGCAGGGTGGCGTTCTCGGCGATGAGATAGGCCAGCGGTTCGCCTTCCATCCAGGGATAGACGCGATTATCGCCCAACTGCCGGTTGTCGAGGCCCTCGACGACGGCGAGCAGCGCCCGGTGAACGGCCTCAAAGTCGGCAAGAACGTCTTCAAGCGGGCGTCGCGCCGTTGCGTGGTACTGCTCCTCGTTCCACTCGTCGATATCCTCGATTTCGACGATGCGCGGCGCGCGCTGTGTCTTCAAGTCGTTCAGCGCGGCGATCAGCTCAGACTCCCAGGCGGTGATGTGCGCGAGAACGTCTTTAACGGACCAGACGCCGACCACTCCGGGCCGGCGCATCTGGTCGGGGGACAGCCCGTCGATGGCGCTGAGCAGCGCGGCGCGGGCCTCCCGTAATTCTCGTAAGACGTCCTCTCTGGTGCTCATCGCACTGAATAATAGCCGGACGAGGGGGGATCGTCAAGATAGGGTGGGAACCGCCAAGGGGGAGGTGGCGGGGTTCGGCGCAAGTGCCGTGACCCTCAGCCCGCACGCCCCTGCTATTGAGCGATCAGAAGCTGTGCTATAATGCGGACAACCGTTTGTAACCAGCTTGTGCCACGGTGGGACGGAGCCATCAGAGGGACAGCACATGCCGCATGATGAACCCAGACCCGGACAGGAATTCGAGGTCGAGGCGGAAGACCTGACGCGCGTCCGTGTCGAGCCGAGGAAGGTCAACCCGCCGCGCGACCTCAGCCCGGAAGAACTGGCTCTCATGGGGACGCCCAATGCGGATGAAACGGCGCTCCACCCCGACCCGGCTGGCGATCCGGGCCTCCCGTGCACGCTATCCGGCGAGCCCTTCCCGGCAGGCGGCTACGAGTCCACGCCCGAGCCTCCGCAGGCGTATGCCGATACCGGGTCGCCGGTGGACGCGAACGAAACGGCGCTGCCGCGTAGCCCCGGCGAGGAAAGTGATCTGCCGCACACGCTGAGCGGCGAGCCGTACCCCGCGCCCCCGGCGGATCAAGCGGCAGATGAACGGACAGCCGAGGAGGATAGTGCGCCTCCGGGCGAGCGCCCCTTTGACAGTACGGATGCTATCCCCTTTGCGCTGGGCGATAAGATCCCCTTTGATGGCGGCACGCCCGCCAGTGCGTCCCCGGTGATGGCACACGGGGTTGCGGTACTCACCCGGCCCCACGACCCGTTCGAGCGCGACACGGCGGCGGGGACGACGGTTTCCGGGCCGGAGGAGCTTGAGCCCGACCCGGAGCTGGAGCGGCTGCTCATCACGCAGGAGCGCATCGACGCGCTGTGGGAAGAGATTAACGACACGTACAACGTCGTTATTATGGACGTGCGCGGCTATTACCGGACGACGGAAGCCGCGATTGCCGACCTTAAGCGTGCGCGTGAACTACTGCTGGCCGGAGAGGCGCACTTCGACAACGCCGAGCAGCTTGTCAAGAGTGTGAAGGCGCGGCTGCGCCTGGAGGAGAAGGTGCGCCAGTGGTCGCGGACGCGCGGTACGTGGTTGGCGATCTACCTGATCACCTGGCTGATGGTGCTGGCGGGCGCGACGCTCATGTCCAGCCGCGTATTCGAGGCTGCGACGCAGCTCGTGCCCCAGTGGATGGCGGCGACCTTCCTCCCGGCGCTCTACGGCGGGCTGGGAGGCGTCGTCGGCGCGCTGTGGGTGCTGATCAAGCACATTGTCAAAGAGCGGGACTTTGACCCGATCCATACGCCGTGGTATATCCTGAACCCGTTTATGGGCGTCGCGCTGGGAGCGATTACCTATTTTCTGTTACGCGCTTCGGCGCTCATACTTGGCACGAGCCCGGTCTCGCTGGGCGACCCCAGCGAACAGTTCGGGTTGTACTTCCTGGCGATTGTTGTTGGCTTCAACCAGAACGTGCTCTGGGCGCTTATCGACCGGGTGATCAAGGCGATTATCCCGCCAGCAGAGGAGTCATCGCCCGCCGAGCGGGCGGTCGTTTCCGAACCATCGCAAGATTGAAAAGGGGCATGCGCCCGGTTGGTGAAGTGATATGAGCAGACGGGCACTATGGGGAGCATGGCTCGCGGCGCTGGCGCTGCTAGTGGCAGTGCCCGGCGTGCTGGCCGCGCCCGCCGAGCAGGACGCCCCGCCTGACGAGGCTGTCACGCCCACGCCTGATGGGGCGAACGGGCAGGTCGTCGAGGCGGAGCGGCTGATCGTGCGGGCGGGCGCATCCACCGACTGGCGGCCCATCGGCGGGCTGGACGAGGGTGAGCCGGTGCGCATCCTCGGTGTCAGCCCGGATGGGCGGTGGCTGCTCATCGACTATAACGGCAGACAGGGCTGGGTCTCCGCCGACTACGTTGCGGTGGACCCTGAGGCACAGCTTCCCGTTGCCCCGCCGCCCACGGCGCAGCCGGTGACGCCCTCTCCCACGCCGACTGAGACGCCCGAGCCGACCGACACTCCCGAGCCAACCGCCACCCCGACGGACAGGCCGTCGCCAACTCCGGAGCCAACCGAGACTGAGGAGCCTACGGCCACTGCCACTCCCACAGTCACCGAAGTCGCTGCCGTCGCGCCTGCGCCCGGCACGGGCGGGCAGGATATTTCGACCACGCCCACGCCCATCACGCCGGGCGGCGGGCCGCTGCGCGCACTGGACTTGCCCCGCGAGACGCTGGGCTGGGCAACGGTGGCTGCCGCCGTCCTGCTCCTCGTGCTGACGATCTACCTGGCGCGGCGCGGGCGGCGCAAGCGGGAGCTGATGCGCTACCGGCACGGCTTCGTTCTTCAGGAGTGCCCGGTCTGCCAGAGAGGGGCGCTCCAGCTTGACGAACGCGTGCAGCGTGTATTCGGTGTGCTCGTCGTGAAGCGCACCGTGCGCTGCGATACGTGCCGCTCGGTGCTGCGGCAGGTGCGCCCGAACCGCTGGCGCTACACGATGGATCCGCATGCCAACCCGGCGCTCGCCGCCGAGTATAACGGCCAGGACTTCACCGACGCGCAGCTTGTCGAGTTAGCGGACATCGCCCGCCAGCAATATGAGCCGCCGCAGGAGGAGATGCCGGTCGAGCCGGTTTCGCCGACCTTCGAGGAGGCGGTGGAGCACCTCGCGGAGCTTGAGGCCAGCGTGCTCGCTGAGTCGGTCGGCGGGCTTGAGGTGTCGGATGGGCCGGGCCTGCCTGTTGAGAACGGCAGCGAGCCTGACTCGAGCGAAGCCGAGGTGATCGCCGTGACAGAGGGCGACGAGGCGGCTGAGGGGAGCGAGGAGGAAGGCTGACCCCCGTTCGGCAGGGTTTGCTATGAAAAAGGGCGCACTACCGGGGTGCGCCCTTTGTTGTGTGTGCGTCGCGCCTAGTCGTCAGAGCTGCGCTCGATCTTGGCGCCCAGCGCGCGCAGCTTGCCCTCGACGTTCTCGTAGCCGCGGTCGATCTGCGCCACGTTGCGGATGATGGTCGTGCCCTCCGCGCACAGTGCCGCGAGCAGCAGCGACATGCCCGCGCGGATGTCCGGGCTGGTGATACGGTCCCTCTCGCCGTGGAGCCGGCTCCGTCCCTGGATGATGCAGCGGTGCGGGTCGCACAGCACCGCGCGCGCACCCATGTAGATCAGCTTGTCCACGAAGAAGAAGCGGTTCTCGTACATCCACTCGTGGAACAGCACCGTGCCCTCGGCCTGTGTAGCGACAACGAGCGCAATGCTGAGCAGGTCGCTGGGGAAGGCGGGCCAGGGCTGCGCCTTGATCTCCGGGATCTGGTCGCCGATGTCGGGCACGATCTTCAGCGGCTGGTATTCGGGCACGATCACGTCGTTGCCGTCTGTCTCCCAGTGGACGCCGAGGCGGTTAAAGACCATGTGGATCATGTGCAGGTGATGCGGGTCGGCATTCTGGATGCGCACACGGCCCCGCGTGACGGCTGCCGCGCCGATGAAGCTGCCAACCTCGATGTAGTCCGCGCCAATGCGGAACTCACCGCCGTGCAGCCGGTCCACGCCGTGGATGGTCAGCACGTTCGAGCCGATGCCCTCGATCTGCGCGCCGAGCGTGTTGAGAAAGTGGCACAGGTCCTGCACGTGCGGCTCGCAGGCGGCATTGCGGATGATGGTCGTGCCCTTCGCCAGCACCGCGGCCATGATGGTGTTCTCGGTTGCGGTGACGCTCGCCTCGTCAAGCAGGATGTCGGTCCCGCGCAGGCCGTCGGTCTTGAAGATGAAGTGCGAGTTGAACTCACAGCTCGCGCCGAGTTGCTTCATCGCGAGCACGTGGGTGTCCACGCGCCGCCGCCCGATCACGTCGCCGCCGGGCGGGGGAAGCTCCAGGTAGCCGACGCGGGCCAGCAGCGGCCCGGCCAGCACAATGCTTGCGCGGATCTGCGTGGCAAGCTCCCGGTCGATTATGCTGCTGTCGATGTTTTTGGCATGGACGCGCAGCGTGCCGCCGCCCTCGTTGACGACCTCGGCACCCAGGCTCTGGACGAGCCGGATCATGGTGCGGACGTCGGCAATGTCGGGGACGTTGTGCAGCGTGACGGGTTCGTCGGTCAGAAGGCAGGCGGGGAGGAGCTTGAGTGCGGCGTTCTTGTTGCCGCTCGCGGTAATCGTGCCGTTGAGCGGGACGCCGCCCTGTATAATGAAGCGATCCATAGCTTATCCCTTTTTCCTTGTGCCGGTTCAGATGGTGATTGTTGGCGGTTCCTTGTTCGGGTTGGTAGGACAAGTGTACTCGGATATGGGCTGCGTGCAGACTACCTCCGGCGGTTCCGCCGCTCAAAGAACAGCGTGACGGGGTCGCCGACTTTGATGCCAAGCTTGTCCTGCGCGCTGCCCTGGTTGACGGAAATTTCCAGCTCGCCGCTGCTGCTGATCAGCGCCAGCGGTGAGCCGACGGGCACTTCGCTGTAAGTGTGGTACAACCCTTCCAGCTCGTGCCAGCCGAACGACACACACGCGTTCTGTGCGCTGAACAGGACCGGCGCCCGATCCTTCAATGCCGGGTCGAGCGGGTCCAGCTCAACGGTGTCCTCATCGCGCCAGCGCAGCCGCATGATATCCGTCTGCACGTTGCCGAAGTGATCGACTCGCACGACGCGCCCCCGCACCGACCGGGAGGTCAGCTCCAGCGGCGGCAGGGGGAAGCGGACGAGGTCGTCGACCGGACTGCCGAGCTGCGCAAGCGGCACGCCGCCGGCGAGATGAGCGGCAACCGGGCTGAAGATGTCCCGCCCGTGAAAGGTGTGGCTCGGCGCGGCCCGCCAGTAGTCCGGGTTGTCGAGCGCGACCGCTTTCCACTCCGGCTCCTGCAGCAGGATGCGCGTCAGCACGCCGTTATCCGGCGCGACGAAGCGCCCGCGCGGTGTCTCGACGGCAATGGGCCTGCGCTGCGAGCCCACTCCGGGGTCGACGACGACTAGATGCACCGTGTGTGCAGGAAAGTACGGGTACACGTTCGACAGGATCAGGCTGGCCTGCTGGATATCCTGAGGGTTGACCTCGTGGGTAATGTCGACAAGCTGGGCAGACGGCGTGATGCTCAAGATCACGCCCTTCATCGCGCCCACATAGCTGCCCCTCTGGCCGAAGTCGGTGAGCAGTGTGATGATCGGAGTGGTGTCTGTCATGCTGCGCATTGTACTTGAGACGTGATCGCCCCGCAAGGATGCGGGGTGGGGGACGGGGGGAGGTAAAAACAGCAGCGGCTAAACGTCGCGGCTCCCGCCGAGGGGTGGTTATAGAATCCGCCGCGAATGAACTTCGCGGCTCCCCGTCGATAATCCATCATCCTCTCTCTGCGGTGCGGGGGCGGCTCTGAGAGCCGCCCCTACCGACGATGATCTGGGGGAGGGTGGGGTTGTGCTGCCTCGCCCGGTATGTCAGACTCCACACACAGGCCGACGACGAGAGGGGGCGGCATTGACAATCGGGGAGCAGGCGGCGCCCGCCGTGGCGCGGCGCATTTGGGGCACGCTGGACACCATTCTGCTGATCTTCGCGGGGTCGGCGGCGGAGTTTGCGCTCAACAAGGCAGTGGACTGGCTGTTCTACACCGGGGCGCTGCCGGGCGCGCCGGTCGAGCGCTTCTTCGAGACGGTGCGCTTCGCACAGGCGATGGTGTTTGGCGACCCGCAGACCGCTGCGGCGGCGGTGCGGGCGGTCAACGCGGCGCATCGCCATGTCGAGGAGCAGCGTGAGCGGCGCATTCCGCAGTGGGCGTACCGCGACACACTGTTCATGCTAATCGACTACGGAGAGCGTGCGCACCGCATCGTGTTCAAGCCGATGACGGATGCAGAGCGGCGGTGCTCGTTTGAGGCGTCGCGGCTGATCGGCGAGCAGCTTGGCATCCGGGGCGTGCCGCCGAGCTACGCGGCGTATCATAGCGCGCGCGAGCAACACCTGCGCCATCACCTCGCGCACTCCGACCTCACCGACCGGCTATATGGCAAGTATGAGGAAGCGCTCGGCCCGGTACGGATGGCCTTGCTCCGCGACCTGCAGGCCAGCCTCGTGCCTGCCCGTGTGCGGAGCTTGCTCGGGCTGCGACGCCGCCGCTACGTGGAGATACTGCTGCGTGCCTACCGGCATGTGCGCGGCGGCTGGCTGCTGTGGCTGCTCTCACCGCTGCTGCTGCCGGGGCACGGCGGCACGCTGCGTGCGCTTTCACGCCCCGGCGAGTGATTCGCACGCTAATGGCCTTCTTAGCCTATGGTCATTTGACTTGAGGACGTGTATAATACTCACGACCCCGCAAAAGTTTATAGGAGTCCGCATGGATAACGACGAGAAGGTCCTCGGTGAGCCCGAAGCCATGGCGGAGGGCGAAGCCGCCGAGGAGCAGCAGACAGTTCAGGACGTACAGCCGGCAGGCGAGAACGGTCAGCCCGAAGTGGAAGCTTCATCTGCAGGAGAGCCTGCCGTAGCTCAGGAAGCCCCAGACACTCCCCCCGATGACGCACCCGAGGCTGATGAGGTTGCCGCCCCATTAGAAGCCGAACCGGAAGCAGAGGCTGCTGTGCCGGTCGACGCGGGCGAGGTTGACGAGGAGCCGGAACTCACCGA
>DGDY01000124.1:0-3122 GCA_002385675.1 Anaerolineales bacterium UBA3940
CACCAGCCCCACCAGCAGGCCCCGCGCGCTGAGCGGCAGGATCACATGCAGGAAGGTCTGCACGCCGGTCGCCCCGTCGATGCTGGCCGCTTCCTCAAGCTCGCGCGGGATGTTCTGGAACTCCACCTGAGCCGCGCGGATGAAAAAGGGCGACGCCACAAACACCTGCGCGATCACGACCGCCGCTGCCGAGAACGGCAGCGAGACACCGGCCCCGGCCAGCACCCCGCCGAGCACGCCGCGCCGCCCGAACGTCATGAGCAGCGCCAGCCCCGCGACGACGGGCGGCATCACCACCGGCACCTCGATCAGCACGTTGAGCACCCGCTTCAACGGGAAGCGGTAGCGGGCGAAGACATAGGCCAGGGGCATGCCGAGCGCGACGATCAGCAGCGCGCTCAGCGAAGTCGTGATGAGGCTCAGCAGCACCGCATCTGCAAGCGGCTGGCTGAGCAGCGCGGGCAGGCTGCCGCGCCCGGCCAGCGCCCGCAGCACCAGCGCGGCAATGGGCACGACCAGCAGCGCGAGCATCACCGCCGCCAGCACGCCGACGGTCAGCCGTGTGGCGCGGTTTGCCACCTGCCCCAGACGCAATCGATCAGCCGCCAGCGGCGGGCTCGAAGCCCCACTCGGCGAGGATGGCCTGGCCTTGCTCGCTGAGAACGAACTCGATGAAGGCCGCTCCCAGGTCGCGATTCGGAGCGTCGGTAGTGAGTCCAACAGGGTACGACGCAATGACATTGTACTCTTCCGGTATCTCTATCTGGTCGATAGCATCGGGCGGGCTGGCTGCCACGTCCGAGACGTACACAACGGCTGCATCTGCCTCGCCAAGCTCGATCTTGGCGACAACCTGCCGCACCGAGCTTTCCTCGGATACCAGGTTGTTGTACACCGCGTCCACAAACACCGGGCCAAAGGTCGGGTCGGCGGCCATCTGTTCGAGCATCTGGTTTGTGTAATCGCGGATCGGCACGCCGGGCACCGCCGTCACGAACCTCACGCCCTCCTGCGCCAGCGCTGCGACCGATGTCACATTGCCGGGGTTGCCCTCCGGCACGATGATCGTCAGCCGGTTGGTGGCGAAGGTGGCCGTCGGCAGCTCGATGCGCCCGGCGCTGACCGCGCTCGCCATCTGCTGCTCGTTCGCCGAGGCGAACACATCCGCCTGCGCGCCCTCGGCAAGCTGCGTGGCAAGCTGGAGCGAGCTGGCATAGTTCAGCACCACCCGCACGCCGGGGTTCTGGGCCTCAAACTCAGCCGCCAGCGCATCGAAGGCGTTGGTCAGCGAGGCGGCGGCAAAGACAACGACCTCGCTGCCGGCCTCCTCGCCCGGCGGCTCAACCGGGTCACCCTCCGGCGCGGCTGGCGCGTCGCCAACCGGCTCAGGTGATGACGGTGCCGGTTCTCCTGCCGGAGCTTCGGCAGCGGGTGGGGCGGAGGGGCCGCCGCATGCCGCGAGCAGCAGCCCGGTTAGAAGCATGGCGAGCACAACCGCTCGCAGAGAAGGGTGAAGGGCGTGTCTCATGGGTCAGTCCCTGTTCTCCAGCGAATGAGGCTCAATCTGCCCGCGCCGCCCGGCAAAGCGGGCGCGGCACGTGTGCAGCCAGTCGATCATGCCGGAAAGCTGGCTGCGTCTGAACTCGTACAGGAGTTCGTAGAAAAAATCGTCTTCACCGGCCCGGCTGCCGGCCTGCCGCGCCTCGCGGTCAAGCCGGGTCTGGCACACGGCGATCTGCGCGTCGAGCAGTTCTTCCGCACCCGGCAGGCCGAGCATCTCGAAGAAGCGCAGCTTCACCGGGATGGCGGTGCGCACCTCTCGCGGCTGCGCAACCGGCTCCAGCAGCCAACGCTCGAAGGCAGCCCGCCCGGCTTCCGTGATGTGGTAGACCTTGCGCGGCGGGCGGTTCTCCTGCGGCTCCATCTCGGCGTCGAGCAGCCCGGCCTTCTCGTGCAGGTCGGCGAGCGTGGCGTAGAATTTGCTGCGGCCCGCCTGCCACACCGGCCCAAACATCTCGACAAAGTCCCGATACAGCGCATAGCCGTGCCCGGGCCCCGGCATCAGCAGGCCAAGCGCGATGTACGCCAGCAGGTCATCGGTTGGGCTGTAGGGCGAAGTTGCTGCCATCCCATATCAGCCAGTGATTATTCAGAGCGTGAATAGGTCTCTCAACACGCTCATTATACTGCATTTTTCGCCGGGCGAGCATAGAGAGTTGTCCGCGCTCGGTGGGTAATCTGTCATGTGTGGAGCGGGGTTTTAAACGCGAAGTTTGTTCGCGGCGTGTTATCTACAAATCGATCCGGTATGTGCAGGGGCAGGTCTGAGACCTGCCCCTACAACCCGTGTTTTCTCGACAATGCAATCATATATGTGCCCGCAGGCCACCAGCCGAACCTCCACCAGCAACCCTCTGGGTCGCTACCTCCCCTTTGCAAGGGGGAGGACGGTCCGCAGCCTGGGCGGCGGACCAGGAGGGGGTTCTGTAGGGGCAGGTCTGAGACCTGCCCCTACCTCTCCCCCGTGCGCACGAACGCCAGCAGCACGGCGAGCGCCACCACCTCGGCCACCACTGCGGTGATGCCGTTCGCCAGCAGGCCGATCTCAAACAGCAGCGGCCCCGCCAGCGCGCCGACCATGCGCCCGACCGATACCGCCGCGTAGTTGCCTGCCATCAACGTAGCCCGTGCTCCGGGCACGAGTTCCGTCATCAGCGGGAGGAAGCTGACATACGTGAACTCGAACGTGAGGTAAAAGAAGAACAGCCCTGCGAGCGCGCCGGGCAGCGTATCATCCAGAAGCGGCAGCGCGAGCGCCGACAATGCGCTGAGCACGATCCCCAGCGCAACCGCCCGCCGCAGCCCGATGCGGTCTGTAAAGGCCGCTACTGTGCCTTCACCGGCCAGCTCCGCCACGCCGATCACCGCCGATGCCAGCCCGAGCGCCGCCACCTGCAGGCCGAACGAGACCTCCAGCCATGCGCCGAACACGATGTTGACTAGCTCGTTCGCGCCGCCGACAAGCAGCGCCACGATCAGCCCGGCCAGCGCCGGGCGGTGGGCCAGCACGAGGCGCACCCCCGCCGCCAGCGATGGGCGGCTGTCTGCGTGCGGCGCGTCGG
>DGDY01000124.1:3359-3482 GCA_002385675.1 Anaerolineales bacterium UBA3940
CGCCACAGCAGCAGGAACATAACCGCGCCCAGCAGTGCCAGCAAGGGGAAAGGGGCAGCCCAGCCCGCCCGCGCAATCAGCCACCCCGCGACCGGCACGCCGAACAGGAACGCCGTCGACCAG
>DGDY01000208.1 GCA_002385675.1 Anaerolineales bacterium UBA3940
CCCCTACAGGAAACGGGCGTATTGCGATGGTTGGCAGAGGCGCGGCGGGATTGGGTGAGAGCCGCCGCGAATAAACTTCGCGGCTCCCTATGTATTGGCTGGGTAGGGGCGGGCGCTATCGCAATGGTTGGTAGGGGCAGGTCTCAGACCTGCCCCTACAGAAGGCGGGCGTATTGCGATGGTTGGCAGGGGCGCAGCGGGATTGGGTGGGAGCCGCCGCTGCAACACGCGCCGGGGAAGGGGTGGGTGTCACCGCCCCCGGAATCAAAACGGGCCCTCGGGGGCACTGGAGAGGACCAGGCGCCCCTGCGGCACCCGGGCGGCACGTCTTATGGCTGCTTCCTCTCGGACCTGACCAGGTTCGCCGGCGCCCGCCGCGCAGGACCCAGTCCTCTCCACTACCACCGAGCGGCCCGTCGTCAACGGCCTCTCGACGTGGGAGAGTTTAGCGAACAGGCCCGGGGTTGTCAACCGGCAGGGCGCACCGGCGCGGCGTTCTAACGCACTTATTGCGGAGGGTAAGGGTTGACAGATTGGAACAATTGTTCTATGATGGGAAGATGCGCTTTATCGTGAGGCTATCTGAAGGAGACAAGCATGAGCAAGCGTGCCATCGTGCACATCGAGATTCCTGCCAAGGATCGGCAGGAGGCGATGAAGTTCTACGGCGAGCTATTTGGCTGGGAAACGCAGGAATTCCCCGAGATGCTGTACGCGACCTTCGCCAGCGGGTCGGTAGGCGGCGGCTTCAGCCCGGTCGGGGATTTCCCTGAGATGAACCTCTCCACCAAGCCGGGCGATGTTTTGCTTCACATCGAGAGCGAGGACATTGAAGCCGACCTCGCGCGTATCGAGGAGCGCGGGGGCAAGACCGTTTTGCCCAAGACCGAGATCCCCGGCATTGGCTGGTTTGCCGTATTTGAGGACCTGACGGGCAACCACCTTGCGCTCTTTACGAGCAACGGAAACGAGCAATTTCCGGGGCAGTAGCCGTAGCGGGGCGGCTACGCATATTATCCACTCCCTTGCAGCAGAGCCCTCCGTGCCGGCGGAGGGCTCTTGCCGTGTTGGGGCGGCGCTAGGGCCCCCAGCGTGGCTGCCAGTCTGCGCTCGGCTGCGTGGTGAGCTGCCGCCAGTCGCTGCCGTCCACCCGCATGATGAACACGTTGTTATCCCCACGCAGGTTTGAGGCGAACGCAATCCACTGCCCATCGGGCGAGAAGCTCGGGGCTTTGTTGTTGCCGCCCTCCGTCAGCCGTGTGAGGGCGTCCGGCCCGCACCCCTCGACCTGCTCGGCGCACTCGACCGGCACGAGGAAGATGTCCTTGTCGCCGGGGTCGCCCGCGTAGAAGGCCAGCGTGCTGCCATCCGGCGACCAGTCGCTGCGCCCACCCTCCTGCATGTTCGAGCCGTTCGTCACCTGGCGAACGTTCTGCCCCAACTCGCCCGGCGCGGCGGGCACGTCCATGATGTACAACTCGTTCGTGCCGGTGCGGTTCGAGGCGAAAGCGACCCGCGTGCCGTCCGGCGACCAGGTCGGGTCGAGGTCGTCGGCGGGGTGGTCGGTCAGCCGGGTGATGTTCCCGCCATCGGCGTCCATGACATACACATCCAGCTTGCCATTGAGGCTGCTCGCAAACACGATGCGCGAACCGTCCGGCGAGAGTTCGGGCGCGTAGCTGCCGCCCATGCCATCGGTCAGCTGCACGACCTCTCCGGTGGAGAGGCTCAGCCGGTAGATCTCGAACACGCCCGTGCGCCGCGAGGAGAAGACAACCGTATCGCCATCCGGCCCGAGCGAGGGGTACCAGTCTGTTGCGGCGGTGTCGGTAAGCTGCCGCTGCTCGGAGCCGTCGGCGCGCATAATGCACAGGTCGTCGTAGCTGCCGTCGAAGCAGGTGTAGACGATCAGCCCGGTAGGCTCGGCGGCGGGTGCGGCGGTGATGGGCGGCGTGCCTTCCGGCGGCGCGGCAGGCTCCTCCAGCGCGGGGATGGCCTGCGCCTCGCGCTCCTGCTTGCGGGAGGTGGCGCGTAACAGCACGAAGGCAAACACGGCGATCGCGACAAGCTCGGCGAGCATGATCAGGATGAGGGCGAAGCTGATGAGGTCGGTACGGATGTTGGTGCGCTTACGTGCCACGAGATGCCGTTTCCCTCCTGTTGGTCAAGACGAGACGCCCCGTGCCGGGATGCGTGATCAGGTGATGGCGCGAACCGGCGCTTGCGTGGCTTCCGCACGGGCCTTGATGCCACGCATCTGCTTGCGGCCCATCACAAAGCCAAGTATATCCGAAAGCTGCCACATCAGGTTGGCCCCGAAGGATGGTTCCCACTGTGTCGCACCACGGATGATCAGCCGTGTCGAGTCGCCCGCCTGCCCCTCAAGGTGAAAGACCCACGAACTGAGAACCGGGGCTTCGGCGGTTGCGTCGTCGGGCGTGGCGGTGGGCGCGCTGAACAGGACGAGGGTGCGGCCCGGCACGACCTCGTTCACGTAGAAGCACGGGTAGCCCTCCGGGCCGAGCCGGATGGCGTCGCCGGGGGCCACGTCCTGAAACTCCGGCAGGACGCGGTCCGTGCTGTGGATATCGCACCCGACAAGGTTCTCAAGCGCATCGTAGCTGTACAGGCCACCTCGCCCCTGACCCTGCTGTACGATCCAGGGCCAGACGGCGGCGGGCGGAGCATTCACCGTGATTGCGCGGGTGAAGCGGATCTGGATGGCGTCAGTTCATCGCCGGGCAAGCGGCGAGCGACCTCCTCCGGCGTCGCCCCCCAGCTTCGCATCCAACGCTTGAGCAGCGGCGACAGGGGAATCAGCGCGGCGATCTGCAGCGCCCCGCCAATGCTCTCAATGATCTCACGCGCAGAATAGATGCGTCTGGCTGCCATGAGGCGCTCCATTCTGAGGGCTGGCACCCTCTGACAAAAAACCCCGCCGTGTGGGCGGGGTCGATGTGGAGAAGCAAGGCGGAGCGGGTGGGATTTGAACCCACGGGGCGGGAACCGCCCACGCGCTCTCCAGGCGCGCGCATTAGGCCGGACTATGCTACCGCTCCATACCGCGCCCGATTATACCACATCGCGGGTGATTGTCCACGCCTTCTGCACAGGATCAGTGTTAAACTGGCCCGGCTCTCCCTCCGGTCGACACGTTTTTCGGCAGCCGCTATACTGCGATTGGACCTCGACATAGAAAGGCACGAAAGGCACATCTGCGCTATGAGCGAGTACATTCAAGTCATTACGACTGTGGACAGCCGGGCCGAAGCCCAGAAGATCGCCCGCGCGCTGGTCGAGAAGCGGCTGGCGGGCTGTGTGCAGATCCTCGGGCCGATTAGCAGCACCTACTGGTGGGACGACGAGATCGTTGAAACGGAAGAATACATGTGCCTGATAAAGACGCGCCGCGACCTCTTTACCCCTGTCGAGGGCGCGATCAAGGCCATCCACCCGTATGACGTGCCGGAGATCCTCGCCGTGCCGGTGTCCGGCTCCAGCCAGAGCTATCTCGACTGGCTGAACGGCGAGCTGGTGTCAAGGCGCGAGTAGCGGGCGGGGCGACCTTTACGCTGAGTATCTAAACCAATAGCCGCGAAGTCCATTCGCGGCATTGGCTTTTCTTTGCGGCGTTGGCCTTTTCTTCTGGCCTCGCTAGTTCCAATCCACGCGGACGCGGCTGCGCTCGTTAAGGTGGCGCTCGACGGCGATGGCGGCGATTACGCCGTCTGCCGCTGCGATTACAGCCTGCTTGATGTGCTCGCACAGGAGGTCACCGACGGCAAACACGCCGGGGATCGTCGTCTGTCGCTCGCGGTCCACGACGAGGCAGCCGCCATCCTCGCGCTTCAGCTGGCCGTCGACGAAATCGGTGATCGGCAGGCCGCCCTGCAGGTACACAAACGCTCCTTCGACGGGCAGCACCTCCTCCTCGCCGCCGCGCGGGTGGATGCGCACGCCCTCGACGCGGCTCTCGCCGATGATCTCCTTCAGCCGCGTGCCGAGCCGCACCTCGACCTTGTCGCTCGCCCGCAACCGGGCCTCAAGCTCAGGGCGCGCCTTGAGCGCCGGCGTGGGGGATATCAGCGTGATGCGCCTGGCAAACTTGGTCAGGAACAGCGCTTCTTCCAGCGCCTCGTCGTTGTTGCCGACGACTGCCACGTCCTTCCCGCGGAAGAACGCGCCGTCGCACGTGGCGCAGTAGCTCACGCCCCGGCCTAATAACTCTTCCTCGCCGGGGACGCTGTTCGTGCGACCCATTGAGCCGGTTGCGAGGATCACCGCGCGGGCGAAGAACGTGCCTGTGCCTGCCTGCACCATCTTCGGGTCGGACTTCAGGTCCACGCCGACGACCTTGTCCGTCAGGAATTCCGCACCGAAGCTCTCCGCCTGCTTGCGCATCGTCTCGACAAGCTCCGCACCACTGATCGGGCCGGGCACGCCCGGGTAGTTGCTGATCTTCGACGTGACGCCGAGCGCCCCCGCCGTCAGCCCTTTGTCGATAACGAGCGTTTTCAGGTCGGCGCGGGCGGTATAAATCGCAGCAGACGCCCCCGCCGGGCCGCCGCCGATAATGATGACATCGTAAGGCTCAGAACCAAGCCCCGTCAAACCCAGGTTCAGATCAAATCCCATGTGTTGTTCCTCCAGCCGCTGCCGGTTCTCGTGTCGATGTTGGCAAGCTGTGCCGGCGACACGCCCCGCCGTGAGGTGGGTGGTCATCCCGGCCTGCTCCGGTATATTGGATGCCTGGGTAAGGAGCACGTTGCAGGCGCCGGAGAAATCTTACAGGGATCTGATGCAAGCGCTCAGGGCAGCCCGGCAAGGTCGATGGAGCCCAGCAGCGAGTCGCCGCCGTCCACGTTGAGCACCGCCCCGGTGATAAAGTCGTTCTCGGCGAGCGCAAGCACGGCCTGCACGACGTTCTCAGGCGTGCCCGCGCGCTCAAGCGGCAGCGCGGCGCTGAGCGCCTCCCAGCGTGCGTCCGGCATGGCGTCGGGCTTGAGGACCGGGCCGGGCACGACCGCGTTGACGCGGATATCCGGCCCCAGCGACTTGGCGAGCACCTGCGTCAGCATGATCAGCCCGGCCTTGCTCACGCTGTGGATGGGGAAGCGGGTCCAGGGCACCTGCCCGGCGACATCCGCGATGTTGATGATCACCCCCGGCGACTGGCGGGCGAGCATCAGGTGGGCGGCGCGCTGGCTGCACAGGAACGGCGCGCGCAGGTTGACGGCCATCACGTAGTTCCAGTCGCTGACGGTTGCCTCAAGGATGTGCCCCGCGAGGAACGTCGAGGCGCTGTTGACCAGCAGGTCGAGCTGGCGGAAGGTGCTCTCCAGCGTGACGAAGATGTGCTCGATGTCGAGCGGGTTGCCGAGGTTGCCCTGTACCGCTTCGGCCTGTACGCCCATCGCCCGTATCTCGTCGAGCGTTTGCCGGGCCTCCGCCTCGCTGCGGTTGTAGTGGATGAGCACGTTCATGCCGCGTGCCGCAAGCCCCAGCGCAATCGCCTTCCCGACGCGGCGTGCGCCGCCGGTCACCAGCGCGACTTTCCCATTAAGGTCCATGCAGATCCGTTCCTTTTCGCTCGGCGTGCCCGGCGCGGGCACAGGGGACAGGTCAACACGGCCCGCCGCTGTTGGCTCGTGTTTAGAAAAAGTTTAGCCCACTTTAGGACTTTTTTAGCGGTTCGCCATTATCCTAGCCGTTAGTAAAGAAGCGTCACAAACTATTCTATTTGTATTGGGTAGGAACTGAAACATCAAGGGCCGTAGATGGCAGCAGCAGGCGCGAACGTATGGGTGATCCGCTGCGACGACGGGTCGTGGGCGGTGCGGCGTGCGGACGAGCCCTCGATGCTGCGCCGGGTGCGCACGCAGGCGGATGCGCTGGCGGTTGGTCAGCGGCTGGCGAGAAGCGAGGGCGTGGACCTGATCGTGATGGGCCACGGCGGGATAACCCGGCTGCCCGCCGGGCAACCGGGCGGACGGCCTGGCAACAACGGGCGTTCATAGGCTGGCGCGGGGCGCGATGAGCTCCCCAATGCGATAAGCGCGAGACGGGGGCGGCTGCCAGGAGCAACCGGGCAGCCGCTTGTCGTATGAGGATGCGTTCGCCGCTTGCACTCCGAGCAACGGCGGCATGGGGAGATGCAACATGATGGATGGAACGTACACGTTCGATCTGGAGCGTATATTCATCGGCAACCTGCCGCTCCTCTTTTTCGTGGAAGTCGTGATGCGTACCACGATCCTGTACATGTGGACGCTCTTCATGCTGCGGGTGACCGGCAAGCGCGGGATGGGCGAGCTGACCGCGCTCGAACTGCTGATCGTGATCGGGCTGGGCTCGGCGGTTGGCGACCCGATGTTTTACCCCGACGTTCCGATCCTGCACGGCATGGCGGCTATCGCGCTTGTCGTGCTACTGCACCACGCGACGGTCATGTTCACGAACCGCTGGCCTCGCGCTCACGATTTCGTGATCGGCAGGCCGAGGCAGCTTGTAGCGGATGGCCGCCTGGACCTCAAAGGCATGGGCGAGTCCCAGATCTCGCGCGAGGAGATCTTTACCGGACTGCGGCAGGAGCGGTTCAGGCACCTCGGCCAGATCCGGCGCCTGTGGGCCGAGCCGGATGGCAAGTTCAGCATCGTGCCCTATGAGGCGGGCGACGTCCGGCCCGGTCTGCCGTTCATCCCGCCCGACGATGTCGAGGCGTCGGTCAAGCACCCGGCAGGTGAGCCCGCGCCGGAGTCGCACGTGTTCGCCTGCGATTACTGCGGCTTTACAGAGGCGTTTGCCGCCGGTGAAGTCCTGCCCGTCTGCCCGCGCTGCGAGCACGACTGCTGGCAGTACGCATCCGACGAGGGCGTGAGGAGCGGGCCCGCCCCGGCGGCTGCTTAAGGGCGCTGCCTTCACAAATCGCGGCGGGATGCGGTACCCTCTTAGGGAATCGTCATGATCCGCTGCTGACCACACAGGGTATAACCACATGGCAACCGAAGACATCCGGCTGGCCGAGTACCAGCTTCGTGTTGACACCGGGACGGGCAGCCTTGCCGGGCTTCGCCTCGGCAACGGGCCGGACATGGTTGGGCACGGGCGCCCCATGCCGCACCTCGGCGCGGCACTCGCCTACGAGCCAATCGAGGGCGCGCCGCGCTACCACAGCCACCACGCGGATAATCACAACCTCACCGTGACGTGCATGCTCGGCCCGCTCCTCATTCACGTCCACTACGCGCTGACCTCCGGCCTGATCGAGCGGCGCGTGACGGTCGAGAACGCCGCCGAGGAGGAGGTTCAGCTTACGGGCGTGCGACTGGTGCTGGGGGGCGTTTCTGCCGGGGAGCCGGACCAGTGCCTGTTCGATGCGCCGGGCAACGTCGTGCGCCCGCGCGTGCCGCTGAGCGTCGCCGCGAGCCAGCCGCCGGGGACGGGCTTCGGCCCGCCGTCCTATGACTACGACTTCGCGCCGGGGAAGGAGCACCGCTGGGGGCGGGCGATTGCCGATGCGCCCGATGTCGGCCCCGGCCTGCTGATCGTCCATAACCCGCTAACACACTGGCACCTGCTGACGTGGTATGTCAGCGACGTGCAGGCCGCCCATCCGTGGGTCAGTGGGGATGGCGCGCATGCGGCGCTCGGCTTTGACGTGGGGCTTGCAGGGTGGCTCGCGCCCGGTGACGCGCTCACGGCGGGCACGCAGTACATCTTCCTGTTCAACGGCCCTTACGAGGACGCGCTCGACGCCTACCGCGCTTACTATCACCACAGCGACCTGCTGCCGACGCTCTACCCGGAGCCTGACCATGCCGCCGACTGGGCGGGCGTGTATGAGGTCCATCCGGGACAGTTCGGGGGCTTTCAGGGGCTGCGGGGGGCGCTGCCCCGCCTGCAGGACCTGGGGATCGACACGTTGTACCTGCTGACCATTTACTCCCCTGTCTCTTATACACAACTGACGCTGCCGACAAAGAGGATATTGGAGGTCTCGGTATTTCT
>DGDY01000036.1:0-1915 GCA_002385675.1 Anaerolineales bacterium UBA3940
TGATCATGGAGGAATACGGCGAGAACTACGTCGATATCGACCCGCTTGGGGAAGAGGCCATCCTCGCAATAATGACCGGCCCCTACGCGGCGTACGGTGCAAGCAAGATGATCGCCTGCTTCAAGTCGCCGATGAACTACGGTATGTTCGGCTCGGCAATCAGCGGCGACACCCCCAGCGCGCTGAAGTTCGCCGGGTACGACGGCATCATCATTCGTGGCAAGGCGAGCAAGCCGGTCTACCTGTACATCGAGAATGACAAGGTGGAGATCCGCGAGGCCCAGCACCTGTGGGGTCTGGACGTTGCGGATACGCACAACTTCCTCGACAAAGAGACGCCCAACGGCACCGAGTACCTGTATATCAGCCAGGCGGGCGAGAATCTGGTCAAGTTTGGCGCGATCATGACAAACTGGTACCGGGCCTGCGGACGCGGCGGCAGCGGCGCGGTGATGGGCTCCAAGAACCTGAAGGCCATCGCCATCCAGGGCACGGGCCCGGCACCGGACGTCGCCGATATGGACACGCTGATGAACTACATCAACGTGACGGCTGATCATGGTTTGGAGAACGCCTACCGCCCGCGTGGAACCGTCTACCTGATCTATACCAACGCGAATGGCTCAAGTGCCGAGCCCATCCGCAACTGGCAGGCGGAGTGGCACGACGAGAAGCAGGTGCAGTGGCAGTTCTTCGCCGCCGAACAGTGGGTACGCCGCTACTGGGCCGACTACGGCTGCACCGCGGCCTGCTCCAAGCTGGGCCGCATCAAGTCGGGGCAGTACGCCGGCGCCATCACCGAGCTGCCCGACTATGAGGCCGGCGCGATGGTCGGGACCAACCTCGGCATCTTCGACATCAACTCGATGTCGTTTTTGGCTGACCTGTACGACAAGGTCGGCGCCGATGTCATCGAGGGCGGCACGGTGCTCGGCTTCGCCGGAGAACTGTACGAGCGCGGCCTGCTGACGGCGGAGGACTTCGACCTGGGCACCGATGAGGAGGGCAACCCCATCGTGCCGGAGTGGGGCAACGCCAAGGCCTTCGAGCTGCTGACCTACAAGATCACCAACCGCCAGGGCATTGGCGACGTGCTGGCCGACGGTGTGTGGCAGGCAGCGCTGGCGCTCAGCGAGCAGCTTGGCGAGGACGTGACGAAGTACGCCGTCCACGTCAAGGGCATTGGCCTCGGCGCGCACGGCGTCCGCAGCGGTCGTGGTGGTCGCGCGGCAAATGGCATCGGCCCGATTGCCTACGCGCTTGAGACGCAGGGCGGTGACCATGGCACGACCGTCATGGCGGTGGACAATTTCCGCGAGCGGACCACCGTACAGGACGTGGTCGGGGCCTGCCAGTTCTGGTCGGTCCCAATCCCTGATGAAACGGCAGACCAGTCTACACTGGGCTGGCTGAACGCCATCACCGGCTTCGGCATCACCGAGGACGAGCTGAACGAGGAGCTTGTGCCCCGGTGGGTGACGCTGCAGCGCGCCTCGACGCTGCTCGGCGGCTGGACGGCGGAAGACGACTGCAACCCGGATCGCTGGTACGAGCCACTGCCCGATGGGCCGGAGGCGGGTAAGGCTGTCGACCCCGCCGAGGAGAAGGCGATGCTGAGAGAAGCCTACGCCTTCCGCGGCTGGGACGAGAACGGCATCCCCACCACCGAAACGCTCCGGAAGTACGGGCTGGAGTTCCTTGAGCCCGCACTCGCCAAGCTGCGCGGCTAGTACCGCCAACGGTGACATCGTAAGAAAACATGCAGGGGCGAGGCAACCTCGCCCCTGCCATATCTGCCCGCTCCGGGCAGGCAAGAGGAGATATCATGTTCCACTCACTCGGCCCGACAGAGCTTATCATCATCCTGGTGATCGTCATCGTCCTGTTCGGTGTAGGCCGGATCGCACGGCTGGGC
>DGDY01000036.1:2034-6663 GCA_002385675.1 Anaerolineales bacterium UBA3940
GGCGGACGACGACACGCCGCTCGAACAGGACTGAGCGCCGGGTCAGTCCGTCTCGTCGCCTGATGGCAGCAGGTAGTAGAGCGTCACCGGCACGGCCAGGAAGGCCAGCCCGGAGCAGATGTCCGAAACGGGCAGCACCACGAACAGACGGGGATCGACGGCTACGTTCCCGGCTGTCGAGAGCATGTTGACCACACCGGCTGCCAGGGTCAGCACGCCGGCGGCAAAAAACAGAATACCGAGGAACACGATCGCTGTAGATGGGATTTTGCGCATGGGTCTGCCCTGTGGTGATGTGTCTTCTTAAGCGGTTGCTTCTAAGTCTACTCGGAGTTGGCGGGCTTGGCACATCCGGCGCGCTCCGGGTGGCTTTGCCCCCAGAAACGGCTGATCCGTTTCTACGGCCCCTCCCCCATAGCTGGCAATGCATCACCCCGGCGAATATTGAAGAGTGTTGGTGCAGATGCTGACCAATGTCACTACTGGTAGGTAGTACCGGGGGGTATAGTAACCAATGAGGTAAATAGGTTGTTCCGGTATCGACTAACCCTGGCGTAGATAGGTCCCATGCGTTTCAAACTCCCTGCCACGCTCAACGCTCGCTTCTTCATCCCGCTGACGGTCGGCCTGTCGCTCATGGTCGCAGGTTTTATCATCGTCGAAGTGATGGCGATGAAGGAGGTCAGGCACCAGGTCGAGAATGAGCGGCTCGTCCTGGCTGGTGTCGTTGCCGAGCGCGTCGACACGATGCTGCGCAACACGGAAGACTTCTTCCGTCAGCAGGTCGCACGGGCGAACCTCGACCCTGCCCGCTTCTCTAACAAGAACCAGGCCGCGCTCGGCGAGATTTATAACAGCTTCGAGGGTTTGATCGATTTCATTATCCTGACCGATGCGCGCGGAATCGTCACCGGCAACTATCCGTACGAAAAAGACGGGCTTGGCCGGGACCTCAGCGACGACGAGTACATCCGGCGCGCGCTTTCTGGCGAGGAATGCCTGTTTACCAATCTCTACCCGACGCCCCGCAGCGTTACGCCGTGTGCGTGGATCAAGCTGAGCATCAAGAACCCGCACGGCGTGGTCACCGGCGTGATCTTTGGCAGGCTGGATCTGAACTCGTCGCAGATCACTGCTCTCATGCAGCCGGTCGGGCTGGGTGAGTCGGGGTTCGGCGAGCTGGTTGACGAGCATGGGCTGGTGCTGACATCTGGCCGGCCTGAGCGTACCCTCACCGCCACCGACTGCCACGGCCTGTTCACCCCGCTGATCCGCTCCGGCGACCAGTACGTCGGCGAGTATGCCGCCTGCGAGGAGGGGGGTCAGGACGACCTGATCGCGTTTGTCCCACTGCAAGAAGCCACCTGGGGCGTCGTCATCCGCCAGCCTAAAGACGAGGCACTCGCCTACGCCCACTCGGTGCAGACCCGTTCGCTCGGTGTGAGCGCGGCGGCGGTTGGCATCTCGCTCCTGCTGATGGTGCTTGTCGACAAAGGCTACATCAGGCCGATGCGCACGCTGACCTCTGCCTTCGAGGAGATCGTTACGGGTGAGCTGGACCACCCCCTGCCGCGTACCGCCTACAAGGAGCTTGACGACTGCATCTGCTGCTTTGAGTCGCTGAGACAGCAGCTCAAGGCGTCGGTAGCAGAGATCGAGTGCATGAACGCCGAGCTGGAGCACAAAGTCGAACTCCGCACGCGGGAGCTTCGGGAGGCGGAGCAGACCGTCAAGCGGCTGCTGCACCAGATTGTCGTGGCACAGGAGGCGGAGCGGGCGCGCATCGCCCGTGAACTGCATGACGAGACGAGCCAGAGCCTGACCGCGCTCGCCGTCATGCTGAACACCGTGCTGCTCACGCCAGCCGAGACGCCTGATGACGTGAAAGAGAAGCTGGTCCCTATTCAGGAAGCGGCGACTGGCATCCTCGACGAGATCAACCGCATTATCCTTGACCTGCGGCCCGCCATCCTCGACGACCTGGGGCTGGTGCAGGCCATCGACTGGTACGCCAAGAAGCGTCTCGGCGAGGCCGGTGTCCAGGTCGACGTGTGGACAATTGGCAATGAGCGACGGGCGCCCTCCGAGGTCGAGGTGATGGTATTCCGCATCGCTCAGGAGGCGATCAACAACATCCACAAGCACGCGAACGCGTCACAGGCGAGCATTTGCGTGAATTACAAGGAAGACTGCGCTGTGATCACCATCGAGGATGATGGCTGTGGTTTCGACCCGGAGGTCGTGACCGCAAACGGTGCGCTCACGAATCACTTTGGCCTGCTGGGGATGCAGGAGCGAGCAGCACTGATTGGCGGTGACCTCGAAATCTGCGCAGCACCGGGCCAGAGTGCCTGCATTAAGCTCACAGTTCCCTACAACGGAGATGTTTCCAATGGCTGACGACGACAAGATCCGCGTAATGCTGGTTGACGACCACGCCATCCTGCGAGCGGGTCTCAAAGCCATGCTCGACGTGAATCCGGATATTGAAGTGGTCGGTGAAGCGGGTGAGGGCAACGAGGCCATCAACTGCTTCACCAAATGCCAGCCGGACGTGGTTATCATGGACATTGCGATGCCCGGAATGAGCGGCATCGAGACGACGAAGGCCCTGATGGAGCTACAGCCTGACTGCCGCATCCTGATCTTGAGCCAGCATGATGGCGAGCACTACGTTCTGCCGATGCTGCAGGCGGGTGCAATGGGCTACGTCGCCAAGCGGTCGGTTGCACAGGAGTTGGTCAACGCCATCCGCTCTGTATATCACGGCGAGCCGTATCTGGAGCCGGCGGTCGAGCGGATGATACTGAACGATTATCGCAACCGCGCTACTGGCAATTATGACGACGTGGACGAGTACAAGCTGACCGACCGCCAGCGCCAGGTGCTCAAGCTCGTCGCAGAGGGGCACACCAATACCGAGATTGCGGAGATTTTGCACCTCAGCACCAAGACGGTCATGAGCCACCGCGCGAACATGTACCAGCGGCTGGGTACGTCCAACCTGGCCGACGTGATCCGCATTGCCATCAAGCTCAACCTGATCGACCTGGAAGCCGAACCCTAGCGCCCCGGTCGTATCACACTTGAGCGGCGGCGCGCCCGCGCCGAATTGAACCGCTGCCAACTCCAGAGTTTCGAGCCCCAGACATTAGGTATCAGGCCCTAAGTTCATTTAGGGCCGGGCACCCATCACCGCCTGATCGCCGTTATCGTGCGGAGCAATGCGTTGCTGTGCATTTGCCGGTTTCGTGCGTGGTTAGGGTGTTTGGCTTAGGTATTTAAACTGTAAGTATAGGATCTTTACCCAGGATAGATTAGGGACCTATTTGCTGTAGATTACGGCTGCAACCCGATGGGGTGCGCTGCCCCGGTACGGGATAATACAGTTACTAGCCCTCTAAAGCAGAGGGGTTGGCTTTCACACCGTTCTCGTATCCATAACGCCCACCAAGCACCCTTCTTCGAGGAGAAAAGCATGGCTGAACAAAATAATGAGAAGAAGCAGCTCTCGCGGCGTGACGTGCTCATCCTGGGCGGTGGCAGCCTGACGAGTCTGCTGCTCGCCGGGTGCCGTCCAGAAGCAGCGGAGCCGACTCAGGCCCCGGCTCAGCAGCCCGCAACCGACGAACCTGTCAGGGCTCCTGCCGCCGCCGTGCCGACCAACGAGGCACCGCCCGCACCCGCGTCCGAGGTCAACACCGTACCGGTGCGGTACGTCGGGCGTGACCTCGACAAATGCTCCGGCTGCCGCCTGTGCGAGGTCGCCTGCTCGCAGTTCCATGAGGGTGGCAAGATCTGGCCGGCTGCTTCTCGCGTCCGCGTCCACGAGTACTACCCCGGCATTGAGTTCCCGGTGCTGTGCTACCAGTGCGGCAACACCCCCTGCCTGCCGGCCTGCCCCGAGAACGCTATCTCCATTAATCCGGAGACCAGCACGATCGTGTTTGACGAGACCAAGTGCCTGCGCACAACCGAAGGCGCCGATTGCACCGAGTGCCACGACGCCTGCCCCGGCAACGCGATCACCTTCCACCCCGAGACGCGCATCCCGATCTCGTGCGACCTGTGCGACGGCGACCCGCAGTGCGTGCAAGCCTGCCGCGAGAAGGTGCTCACCGTCAATGGTATCAAGCTCGGCGCAGGCTCCCCCGACGAGATCGCCAAGACTATGCGCAACGCATACATCGTTCCGGGCTTCTCCGACCTCGAGGGGACGGACGAGAGCTTCGGCTAAACCAGCTCATTTACGTCAGACTACACCAACATCTTTTCGAGAGGAAATCGAAACATGTCAGAGCTTAAAGGTTATGCCGGGCAACTGCTGGACGTCGACCTGACGACGGGCAAAACACAGGCGGTCCCGCTTGACCCGCAGCTCGTCCGCGACTACATCGGCGGGCGTGCGCTGGGTATCCGCCTGATCATGGAGGAATACGGCGAGAACTACGCCGATATCGACCCCCTCGGGGAAGAGGCCATCCTCGCCCTGATGACCGGCCCATATGCTGGTTTTGGCGGCAGCAAGATGAATGCCTGCTTCAAGTCGCCCCAGAACGGCGCAATGTTCGCCTCGTCGGTGAGCGGCGACACCCCCAGCGCGCTGAAGTTCGCCGGGTACGACGGCAT
>DGDY01000119.1:0-7426 GCA_002385675.1 Anaerolineales bacterium UBA3940
AGATGTGTATAAGAGACAGGGCGGATGGTAAGCAACTGCGGCTCAGGCGCCGCGATCGCCGCAAGCTGCTGGAGCGGGGTGGTCGTCCCGTAGTATTCCACAGGCAGCTTCTCGACAAGCTTGGGTGAGGCCCGGCCCGTCCGAATGGAGGTGAGATCCTCTTCCAGGGCGTTGATTGCGCCTCTCATGCGCACTTCTGCGTCGCGTAGAGCGTCCTGTATCATCTTCAGACTCCAGAGGTTGTTAATAGTAACAGACCGGTTGCAGCCTGCGATGGCTTGTTAACGAATCACCGTCAGGTCAGTGGTCACCATTGTGTCGCAACTGTGGGCACTTGTCAACCGGATATCAGGCCCTCAGCCCGGCTTGTTGCAGACGCTCCACGGATGAACTTTGTGGCTGGCAGGGGAGGGGGTGGGATCGTCGCAAGAGGGCTGGCGCTGTCAACACCGGGGGCGAAAGGTGGTACACTCACTGCACACCGGCCCGGCGCCGCATTAAACGCTAGTTTAAAAAAATTAAGACGAAAATTGACAATGTCAATATACGAGTCTATAATTGCAAAAAACTGAGATTGTGACCACCGTCTCAGAGTTGCGAGAGGTGCACCATGTATCCCACACCCGGCCACTGCCCTGTCTGCGGTGAAAGCCTCCAGGTAACCAAGCTGCACTGCCGCCAGTGCGGCACGAGCATCGAAGGTCATTTTACCCTGGGGCGGCTCTCCCGGCTAAACGCCGAGCAGATTCAATTCGTTGAGACATTCCTCCGCTGTGAGGGCACCATCAAGCGTGTCGAGAAGGAGCTTGACATCTCCTACCCGACGGTCCGCGCACGTCTAAAGGACGTAATCCGCACCCTTGGGTTTGAAGTTCCGAGCGACTATGCCGATGCGGATGAAGGGCATATCCCACCGGAAGAGCGCTCGCTGATTCTGGACCAGCTTTACCGCGGTGAGATTACCACCGAGGAAGCCCTTGCCCGGCTGCGGGGCGAAGATCTACAGGAGGCCTGAACCATGGTAACGGAACGGCTTGAACTTGGCTTAACGCCACACATCACAGTACGCTGCAACGGAGACCTTGACGTGCGCGGCACGCCAACCGACGAGACGCGCATTGAGGGCGAGGAACCGCTTTCCATCGAGCGCACGGAAGACGGGGCGTTCATCGACAGCGTGGGGGACTGCTCGCTGCGCGTGCCGGAAGGCAGCACGGTCGAGATCCGTGAAGTGCTTGGCGATTGCCGCGTCAAGGACCTGACCGGCGGGCTGGTGGGCCACTCTGTCAACGGGACGTGCAGCGTCCGGCGGGTAGGCATGCTGCACCTCGACGAGGTGATCGGCGATGTGCGCGTCCGCGATGTCGCCGAGGACGTGCAGCTACGCGCAGTGCACGGCTCGCTCTCGCTGCGCGACGTGCGTGAGGACGTGCGGGTAGGCGAGGTTATGGGCGACTTCCTCGGGCGTGACCTGCAGGGCAACATCGAGATCGCTGAGGTGAGGGGTATGCTCGCGCTGCGCAGCAGCCTCTCGCCCGAGACTGTCTCGCACTTTACGCATATCCATGGCGATGCGGTGTTCCGCCTGCCCCCCGATGTCAGCGCGCGCTTCGTGCTGCCGCTTGAGAGCGAGCTGGTGTGCGAATGCGGGCCGGAGCCGGTGCGTGAGGGCGACCGCCGCATCGTGACCATCGGCGGCGGCTCGGCAACGATCATTATAGACCAGGCGCCGGTGGTGTTGATCAAGCAGCGCAGCGAGCTGGACGAGGAGACGACGTTCGCCTACACGTTTGCCATTGGCAGCCAGATCAGCAAGCACCTGGCCGATATTTCCGCCGAGCTGGAGTCGCAGTTCGCCTCGCTCGAAGCCGATCTCGCGAGTACGATCTCCGAGCGGGTCCGACGGCAGGTCGAGCGGCGGCTGCACAACGCCCGCCGCCAGGTGGATGCCGCGCAGCGCCGCGTTGAGCAGGAGTTCAGACGCGCGCAGCGCTACGGCGCGCATGCTGAGGCGAGGGCTTCGGGCGGCAGCCCCGGCAGGGCCACCGCCGAGCAGGAACGACTGATGATCCTTCAGATGCTGGAAGACGGTAAGATCACGGTAGAAGAGGCGGAGAAACTGCTTGCAGCCGTCGAGGGTGAAGGTTAGGGAACACGGCAATGACCGCCGCACTGCTTAAGGGCCGGGATACCACCGGCAATTCTGCCGCGCAGACGGGGCAGATGGTCCGCACCCGCCTCGCGCGTGACATGAGCCAGATCGCTGATCTGGTTGAGATCTGCTTTGCGCGGCGGCTCGACGCAAGCGGGCGGGCTGCCGTCCGCGAGATGAGGCTGGTGGGGCGGCTCGGCCCGCTGCTGTGGCTGCTCGGCCTGCTTGACGAGTTGCTCGGGCTGGGGTTCGGCATCGGCTACGTCTGGCGAGACCAGGGGCGCGTGGTCGGCAACGTCAGCCTGTATCCCGGCGGCGTTCATCCCCGGCTGGGGCGCGGCTGGCTGATCGCCAATGTCGCGGTTCACCCGGACTACCGGCGGCGGGGTATTGCGCGGATGCTCATGGAGGCGAGCCTGGGCCTGGTCCGGCGCAAGGGCGGGCGCTGGGCGGCGCTTCAGGTTGAGGCGGACAACGACGGCGCGATCCACCTGTACGAGACGCTGGGCTTTGAGCGCTTCGGCACGCTGGAGCACTGGGAGACGTCGCACATCGAGACGCCCCTGCCTGCCGGCAAGATGCCGGGCTGGGTCATCCGGCTGCGCCGCCCCGGCGAGACTGCCGCCGAGGCCGCCTTTATCTTCGACCGGGCACGGCCCGGCGCGATGGCCTGGACGCGCGTGATCGAGCGGCGGGACATGAACGGGCTGCAGGTGTTCGGTGGGCTGCTCAACACGAGCAGCATCGAGCACTGGGTCATGACACCCAGCTACGCGCCGCGCCAGCTTGCCGGTGTGTTGTGGGTGCAGTACGCCGCGCTCGACAGGCCGAGGCTCACGCTCTTCCTTGACCCGGACATCGAGGACTGGGCGGCGCGGCAGGCGCTGCTGCGCCACGCGCTGAACCTGCCCGATCTGCGCGGGCGGCTGGTGCGGGTGGAAACGCTCGCCGGGGACCCCGCCGTCGAGGATTTGCTGACACAATCCGGCTTCCACCGGGTGCGCTCGCTCGTCCAGATGCGCAAGATGCTGGACTAGGTGCGGCGGCTAACGCTATGTGCTGAGTTGCCCCCTCTCCCGGCGACCGCAGTCGCGTCCGGGATGAGGGTTAACAAAGTAAGACCGATTTTGCCGGCTCAACTGGCAGGGAATGATGACTCATTCGGCTAACTAATACCGGCCACCCGAACAGGGGACGAAACGCAATGTCGACAACAGAGGAACGTATCAAGATTCTGAACATGATTGCCGAGGGCAAAATCTCCGCGGAGGAGGGCGCGCAGCTTCTCAAGGCGCTGCAGAACGCCTCCTCCAAGGCTCAGGCGACAGCGCGCGCCGCCGACGAGCCGCGCTACCTGCGCGTGCGGGTGACAAGCATCGGCACCGGGCAGGTAAAGGCCAACATCAACATCCCCATGAGCCTGATCAACGTCGGTCTGCGGATGGGCGCACGCTTCGCCCCCGACCTCGAAGGGCTGGACTTTGAGGAAGTGATGGAGGCCATCCGTCACGGGCAGCGCGGCAAGATCATCGACGTAGAGGATGAGGAGGACGGCGAGCGCGTCGAAATCTTCGTCGAATAGCTAACGCCGCAAACGCCGGAGCGGCAGGAGCAACACCAGCACCGCGAGCACCAGCAGCGCGAAGATTGTCGCGTAGCTCAGCGCCGCGCCGATCGGCACCATCACGCTCCCGGCGGCATCCCGCACCAGCGCGAACGCCGCCTGCGGGTCGCTGAGCGCCTGGATGAGCGCGAACACCGGCAGGAGCAGCACCAGCAGCGCGAGCAGCGCCGGGAAGAACAGCTTGAAGTCTTCCGCGCTGGGGGCTGCTCCCATGCCCAGCGAGGCCCCGAGGTAGATGGCGAGCCATGTGCGCCAGTTCAGCCATTCCAGCCGGGTGAACGCCTCGACCAGCCCCCGGACATACTCCGTCGCCACCTGGACCGCCGCCCGCCCCAGCCCGCCGTTTTGCAGCGCGGCGAGGTCTAGCGCGGGGATGTCATGTGCGACCTCGAAGCCAGGCAGCAGCAGACGCAGCGCCAGCCATGCGGCGAGCGAGCAGCCGAAGAACGGCGCGATCGACGAGACGAGCCGCGACAGCCCGGAGGGCTTCCGCCGGGGGACGACAACGCCGGTCGCCCCGTTGTACTCCGGCAGCCCGCGAGGCGCGAAGAGCACCATCCGGCGCACGCCCGCGCCGGTCAGCATGAAGGCGATGGCGTGGCTCAACTCGTGGAGCGGCACGCCGACGAGCGCGAACAGCGCCCACACCGTCCGCCCGAAGTAGCGCCCGGTGAACGTCCATAGCGCGCGGCTGGTAAGGTACAACGCCACGAGCTGAAGCAGCAGTGGCAGCAGCAGCGCGACAATAAACAGAGCTTCCAGTTGCAGGGCTGTCAGCAGGCTCAAGGCACAGGTCCTCCTGGGAACCGGATCAGAGTACACAGCGTATGGGGCTTATAGCCTATAAGCTTATGGCGCGTGACTTTAGGATACAGCATAATCTCGCGGTTGGGCGAGCCATTAGCCATACGCCGCATGCCATACACCGTACACCATCTACATCGACGTTTCGCCGACGGAGACAGATATGAAACTACGCGACATGCCGCGCGAGCTCGCAGTCGTCACCTTCGCCATGATCGTCGCCAATATCACGAGCAACATGTACGCTCCCTACGAGCCGCTCTACCTGGAGTCGCTGGGGGCCGGCGTGCGCCAGGTGGGCTTCTTCTTCACCGCGCAGACGATCATGTCGATCGCCTTTCGTGTGCTCGGTGGCTGGATTTCGGATAACCTGGGCCGCCTGCCGACAATTGCGCTCGGCAGTGTGTTCGGGCTGCTAGCGTACCTTGGCTACACGCTCGCACCGACGTGGGCCTGGGCGATGTTCGGCGCGCTGATGGGCGCGGCGGGCAGCTCGCTCGTCGCCCCGAGCTTCCAGGCGTACACGGCAGAGTCCGCGCCGGAAGGCAAGACGGCCAGCACCTTCGGGCTGGTCGAGGGATTGTTCCTCACCTGCCAGATCGTCGGGCCGCTGCTCGGCGGCTTCCTCGTGGAGAATCACGGCTTCAAGGTGATGATGTGGACGGCGACGGGCATCTTCGCCGTTGCGACGGTGCTGCGCCTCCTGATTGCGCGGGGCAAGCCGCTCAACGCCCGCCTCTCCGACCTCAACGCAGGCCGCCTCAAGCGCGATCTGGTGGCGCTGGTGAGCATCGTGCTGGCGGGCGGCGTGGTGACGTGGCTGTTCATCGTGGACGGCCTGCGCGATGCGAGCTTCCAGGTGATGTTGCCCTTCCTGCCCAAGTACGCGACCGAGATCGGCGGGCTGGGCGAGACGATGTACGGCGCGCTCTTTGCGGGGATGTCCGTTATCACTGCGCTGGCGATGGTGCCCGGCGGTATGCTCGCCGACCGCTACGGCGAGCACTGGGGCATCAGCCTGAGCGGTGTGCTGGTCGCCGCCTCGCTGGCGATCATGGTGCTGTTCCCGACGCAGGTGGGCTTCATTGCCGCTTTCGGCATTTTTGGCATTGCTATCGCGTTTGGCTCGCCGGCCTTCTCCTCGCTGCTGAGCAAGTCCGTGCCGAAAGAGTCGCTGGGTATTATGTACGGTATTTTCTGGTCGGCGCTGGGCATTGTCGCCGTGCCGATGCCGTACATCGGCGGGCTGCTGTACGACAACGTCGGCCCGCAGTCGCCCTTCTGGGTGGCGGTGGTCGTGATCCTGCTGAGCGCGCCGCTGGCGCTGTGGAAGCTGAAGCGCCCGGCGGAGGAGCCCATCGCTACCCCGCCGGAGGCCGAGGCCGCTTCACAGGCGGGCGGGCCTGTGCTGTAAACCCGGAAAATGTGCCACCTCGCCCCGGTTCGCCGGGGCGAGGTGATATTGCAAAGCCCGCCCGCTGCCCGCCCCGCTGTCACGAGACTGTTACCCCTCCCTGTTTTATGTTAAAATGGCGCAAAGAAAGCGGGTTTGCGCGTTTGGCATCGCTACAGGCACGTGCACTAATCCCTCGTTTATACATCCGATCTCTAGCGCGCAGACCCAAACCAAGGTGGGGACGGCACAACGCAGGCTACTGCAATGGGGTGGGGACTGTTCTGCCGGATTCCCAACACACAAAATTGATTACGAAGTGGACTAACAATGAGCTTCGAATTCTTTATGCGATTGGTCGGGATGATTCTCCTGGCCTTCGCCGGGCTGCGGTTTGGGTTCCGCCTATCAGAGATCACGGGTGAGCCGCCGGAGATGTGGTCACTCGTGTCGGCGCTGGTCGGCGCGCTGTTTGGCCTCATCCTGACGCCTTACCTGACAACGCGCCCGGCCAGGACGCTGCGCGACTACCTGAGCAAGGTGCCCGCGCAGCAGCTTGTCGCGGGCGTCATCGGCCTGATCCTGGGGCTGGTGGTGGCCGCGCTGGTGGCCTGGCCGCTCTCCTTCCTGCCTTCGCCGTACAGCAACATCCTGCCTGTCGTGGCGGCGGTGGTGTTCGGCTATTTCGGCGCGGCAGTGTTCGCCATGCGGCGGCGCGACATATTCGAGCTGTTCCAGGGGCGGATTGCGGGTGTAGGCCCCGCCGCCGACGAGGAGGGCTTAACCCCCAGCCGCAAGGTGCTGCTCGACACAAGCGTGATCATCGACGGGCGTATTGCGGATATCAGCCAGGTGGGCTTCATCACCGGGCCGATGGTCGTGCCGCGTTTCGTCCTGCAGGAGCTTCAGCACATCGCCGACTCCGCCGACACGCTGCGGCGCAACCGGGGCCGGCGCGGCATCGAGATTCTCAACCGCCTGCAGAAGGAGTCGCGCGTGCCCGTGCACATCACGGACATGGACGCGGATGATGTCGATGCGGTGGACGAGAAGCTCATCGCGCTGGCTAAAGAGATGGGCTGCGCCATCCTGACCAACGACTACAACCTCAACCGCATCGCGGAGCTTCAGGGCGTCGTCGTGCTGAACATCAACGAGCTGGCGAACGCCGTCAAGACGGTGTTCCTGCCGGGCGAGGACATGGAGATCCGCATCATTCAGGAAGGGCGTGAGCTGGGGCAGGGCGTCGGCTACCTGGACGATGGCACGATGGTCGTCGTCGAGGGTGGGCGGCGCTACATCAACGATACCATCACTGCGACGGTGACGAAGGTGCTGCAAACGTCCGCCGGGCGCATGATCTTTGCCCGGCCCGCGAACGATAATAATTAAAAGTGCGTATCTCTGAATGGGTACGCACGGTCTCGAATAGAGAGTTACAGTCTTGACAATG
>DGDY01000119.1:7765-9275 GCA_002385675.1 Anaerolineales bacterium UBA3940
GGAAGAAAGAAGAGTTCATCCCCCTGGTGGAAGGCCAGGTGCGGATGTATGTCTGCGGGCCGACGGTCTACGATCACGCGCATATCGGCCATGCCAAGACGTATGTGTCCTTCGACGTGATCAACCGCTACCTGCGCTACAGCGGCTACAAGGTCCGCTACGTGCAGAACATTACGGATGTGGGCCACCTGCTGGAGAGCGGCGAGGACCGCATCCTGAAGCGGGCAGGCGCGCTCGCGCTTGAGCCGATGGAGGTCGTCGAGACGTACACCCGCTCGTACTTTGAGGACATGGACGCGCTCGGCGTGCTTCGCCCTGACATCTCCCCGCGTGCGACCGGGCACGTGCCGGAGCAGATCAAGATGGTCCAGGCGCTGATCGACAAGGGGCATGCCTACGTCACTAAGAAGGGCGATGTGTACTTCGACGTGACGAGCTTCCCGGAGTATGGCAAGCTCTCCGGCCAGCGGCTTGAAGACCTGGTCAGCGGGGCGCGTGTCGAGGTCGGCGAGGAGAAGCGCCACCCGGCGGACTTCGCGCTGTGGCGGCATGCCGAGCCGGAGCACCTCATGCGCTGGGACAGCCCCTGGGGCGAAGGCTTCCCCGGCTGGCATATCGAGTGCTCGGCGATGGCGATGAAGTACCTCGGCGAGACGTTCGACATTCACGGCGGCGGGCTTGAGAACCGCTTCCCGCACAACGAGTGCGAGATCGCGCAGGCCGAGGCGCTGACCGGCAAGCCGTTTGCCCGCTATTGGCTGCTCACTGGCTCGCTGACCATCGACGGCGTGAAGATGAGCAAGTCGCTCGGCAACTTTGTCACGGTCAAGGATGCGCTGGCACGCTACCCGGCGGGGGCCATCCGCATGTTCATCCTGTCCAGCCACTACACGAACCCGGTGGACTACAGCCAGGCGGCGCTCGACTCCGCCCAGAAGGGCTGGGAGCGTCTCGTGAGCGCGGTACAGCTTGTGCGGCACCGCCTCAAGAGCGCACCGGAGGGCGGCGCGCCGGAGGGCTTCCAGAAGGTGATCGCCGATCACCGCAGCCGCTTCATCGAGGCGATGGATGACGACTTCAACGCGCCGGTGGCTATCGGCGTGCTGCAGGAGTTCACGCGGGAGGTCAACACGCTGCTGAACAGCGGCGAGGATGTGGGCCGCGACATGCTGGAGGCCATCGACGCGGTCTACCGCGAGCTGGGCGGGACCGTGCTGGGCCTCATCCCCGACGAGATCGCGGGCGGCGCGGACGCCGAGCGGCAGGACCAGCTTATCAACCTGCTGATCGAGTTGCGGGCCGAGGCGCGCGCCAACCGCGAGTGGGCTCGCGCCGACCAGATCCGCGACCGGCTGGCGGAGATCGGCATCATCCTGGAGGACCGCCCCGACGGGACGGTATACAAAATCCAGGGGTAAGAGTGTCGCGAAACCCTTCTAAAATTTGACAGTAGGGGCAGGTCTAATGATGCAGTCGATGCGGAGCATCGTGCATCACGACCTGCCCCTAC
>DGDY01000305.1 GCA_002385675.1 Anaerolineales bacterium UBA3940
TGGCCGATGCCGACGTGCCCGCTCACCGGCTGCTCGGCGAGCAGCCGCGCCAGCTCGTCGAGCTTGCCGACCTTGCGGCGGATCTCGATGTGATTGTTCGTCAAAACAGCAAGGCCCGCCGAATCATAGCCTCGATACTCAAGACGACGGAGGCCGTTGAGGATGATCGGGCTGGCGTCACGCGGGCCGGTATAACCAACAATACCGCACATGGCTGTGTCCTTTCCTCAGCATCTATCCACCACGCGGCAGCAGGCAAGGATCGCCCAACCGCGAGTGGGTAGACTATCGCGATGGCATATTTATGTTGGGGTTGGCTGCCACGACCTGGTGCTTTGTCACGGGGGTTACCCCCCGCTTTTGGCACGTCGGCCCGATCTTGATTGTGGGGGAAAGGCTACGGGCGGTGGCTCGCCCGGGCGGCATCCGCTGATCGCTCGATTTTCCCCCGCCGTGCGGCGGGGAACCGCCTCCTCGTCAACCTGCGCCCTCGCATCTGGTGCGCGGCACAGGCCCATGCGCTGGCCTTCCCACTGCTCTATGCTGCATTTATCCGATAGGCAACCTCCCGATTCCGCCAGGATAAGGGTGAATGTGAGTATAGTGGTAGTCTTTCTCTGAGTCAACCGGGTGGAGCGGTCAACGGCGGCGCTCATAAGGGTATTGTGGGAGCCGCGACGTTCCGTCGCGGCCCTCACCCCAGGCTGCTTTACAGCACGCCCTCATCCCGGGCACAATCTGTGGTTGCCGGGAGAGGGGATGAACGTCTCGCGAAGTTTACTCGCGGCGTCCTGCACACTCACTGAGGGTTCTCACACCGTTGTCGTGACCTCCAGTGTCTGCCTGACGCGGTTGGGAATGCGCTGCTTGACCGGCTCCCACTCCACATCGAAGTCGAGGAACTCCGTTGTCGCCTTCGACAGATCGCTGTACACGCCGCGCCATTCCGGGGGCAACAGCCGCGCAATGCGGTACATGGCCTCGTCCGTCATCTGGCGGAAGTGCTCGCGCGGCAGCTTGCCGCCGTCGTGCTTGAAGCGGAACGGCTCGCCAAAGCGCACATAGACATGCGACCGGCGGAACTTGCGCCACCACGAGAACGGAAACTCCAGCGTACCCCAGATGGCAACCGGCACGACGAGCGCATTGGTTTTGAGCGCAATATAGGCGCTGCCTTCCTGCCCCTGGATCAGCCCGGTCTTGCTGCGCGTGCCCTCGGCGTAGAGCATCACCACGTAGCCCTGCCGGATATGCTCCAGTGCCGACTTTAACGCCTTGAGATCGGCCTCCCCGCGCTGGACGGGGATCGCGCCCCAGTGGTTCACAAAATAGCGCATGATGGGCTCATCGAACGCCTCGATCTTCGCCAGCGGCACGATGTCGCGATCCGGGTAAAAGGAGATCATGATCACGGGGTCGAGGAAGGAGATGTGATTGCCCATCATCAGGACCGGCCCGTCGGCAGGTATGTTTTCCCAGCCGTCGACGTGGATCTTGATCCAGAAACGGTACAGCAGGTTCCAGATACCCCAGCGGAACAGCCGCCGCCGCCAGTAGTAGATCCGCTCGTGGACGAGCGGACCGGTGCTCCCAAGCATCGTCAGCATCGTGCGTTCCTCCTCCCCCTGCCACTCTTCATACCATTCATATCAGCCCACCCCCCGGCGTTCTTCGACCAGCCGCATGACCTCTTCAAAGACCTCCTCGGCGCTGCGCTCGGTCGTGTCGATGACGATCGCGTCATCAGCAGGGCGCATGGGGGCGACGGCTCGCTGGCTGTCGATCCGGTCGCGCTCACGCATCAGGCGGAGAACCTCCTCATAGCTGTTGTCGCGTCCGTTCTTCTGAAATTCCTGCCAGCGCCGGTGAGCGCGAGCTTCGACCGAAGCGTCGAGGTACACCTTCAGGTCGGCTTCGGGCAGCACCACCGTGCCAATGTCCCGCCCGACCATGACTACCTGCCCGCGCTCGGCGATGCGCCGCTGCTGGCGCGTCATTTCCTCGCGCACGCGCGGGTACGCCGAGACAATGGACACGTTCGCGTCGATCTCCGCCCCACGCAGTTCCCAGGTCACGTCTACGCCATCCACACACACGGTCGCCGGGCGGCTGTCGGGTACGGTGGGCGGCTTGACGTCAATGCGGATCTCGGCGGCAACGCGGCCCACCGCCTGTTCGTCATCAAGCGAGATGCGCCGCTGGAGAGCCGCGTAGGTCACCGCGCGGTACATCATACCGGTGTCGAAGTAGAGGTAGCCAAGCCGCCGGGCAAGCGCGAGCGCCAGCGTCGTCTTGCCGGAGGCGGCAGTTCCGTCAATGGCGATTGTCGATGGCAGCATGCTCATGACCGGCCTCGCCCCCGTTTCGACGACTGGCCGCGCCCCTGCGGGCCACCCTGCCCCCGCCGCCGCGCGCTTCCGGGGCGGGGTCCGCGCCCGCGCCCGCTGCGCGGGGATTTGGGCTGCTTGCGGATCTTCTTCAGCGCGCGCACTTCCTCATCGGTGAGCCGCCGCCACGAGCCCGGCGGCAGGCTGCCAAGCTCGAGCGGGCCGAGCTTGATGCGCTCCAGCTTCATGACGGGGTGGCCCAGACGGGCGGCCACCTTGCGGATCTGCCGCTTGCGCCCCTCACGCATCGTGACCTCAAGCCAGGTCCCGTCTTTCGCCTTGCCTTTGCGCTCAACCTGGGCGGGCAGTGTGCGCTGCCCCTCGATGTACACCCCACGCCGCCACTCGTCCAGCGTGTCGTCGCTCGGGCTGCCGAGGACAAGGACGCGGTATGTCTTGGGGTGCTCAAAGCTGGGGTGAGTGAGCCGGTGCGCGAGGTCGCCGTCGTTGGTGAAAAGCATGAGGCCCTCGCTCGGCACGTCCAGCCGCCCGACCGGGTACAGGTGCCCCTCGATAGGGATCATCTCACGAGCAGCGGGCCAGTTCCCGCCTACATCCTCATCAGAGATGACATTTCGGGGCTTGTTAAACATGATATAATCGTACGCATCAGGCAGTTTGAGGCGCTGCCCGTCCACCCGGATGTCGTCTCGCTCCGGGTCGGCCTTCATGCCGAGTTCTGCCACCTGGCCATTCACGAAGACGCGGCCCTGCTCGATGATCGTTTCACAGTGCCGGCGCGAGCCATATCCGGCACGTGACATTAACTTCTGAAGTCGTTCTTCTGGCACATTACCCCCACGTGTTCTGTAGCCGGCGGGAAGCAATCAAAGTGTGGTAGAGTTGAAAATGACGACGAATCGTCGGGAAGTCGTCAGTTTACGAGGGTGGCAGCCCGCCTGGCGCACGCTATAATACCACGCCACAACGTGAAATCTCTAGGGAAACCTATGCAAAAACCCAGATTGAGATCGCTCATCGTACTTGTACTCCTGGCCCTCGCGGCGAGCAGCATCGCCTGCAACGCCGCAGCGCTCTCCCGTCTCTCCCCGCCCGGCCCACCCTCCCCTGGAGTTGAAGGTTCCGCCGATGCGTTGAACTCCTTCAACGAGAAGTGGCGTGAGCTGAACCTCGCCACGCCCGGCGGTCCGTTCTCTGTGACCTTCACCGAGGCGGAGCTGACGTCGGCGGTACAGGCGGCGCTCGCCGAGGCACAGGCGGATACCGGCCAGTCCTTCCCGGTTGAGAATGTACAGGTCGCGCTGCGCAACGGCTCCGTCGACGTGTACGGGCAGGTCAAGGTCGACCCGCTGACGGCCAACGCCGAAGTCAACGTTGTGCCGTACATCGGCAGCAGCGGCAACGTCGAGTTGGAGATCACGCGGGCCGCGTTTGGCATGTTCGAAGTCGATCAGGCGGTGATTAACAGCGTCCTTGACAGCGTGGAGCGCAGCATCAACCAGCCTATCCACGCGTCGCCTGCGAACATCTCGCTTACGGACGTCGCCGTCTCTGACGGGCAGCTGACGGTAAACGGCACCATCAACCCCTAGCACCAACCTTCATTCGCGATTATAACCCGTCCGGCGCCCCTCAGCGACCGGGCGGGTTTTGCTTTCGCTGCATTTACCTGCCGTGAACCCGGCGCTATAATGGGGCATCATGACAGCAGCAAACTCCACAAATCAGGGTCAGCTAGTCCTTCTTGGTGGTGAAGGGCTGCGCGCGGACATGCGCGCGCTGTGGGAAGGGCTGGGCATGCCGCGCCCTGCCCCGGAGCGCCGCGTGGTTATTGTGCCTGCGGCGCTGGCAGGCGAGAAGGTCGGCACGCCGGAGCGTCATGCCGGGCTTGCCGGGGAGACGCTTCAGCGCTGGGGCATCCCGACCGAGGTAGCGCTGATCGTCTCACCGGAGGACGCCAACGACGACGAGCTTATTGAGCCGCTGCGGCAGGCGTCCGCTGTGTACCTGCCGGGTGGGGACGCACGCGCCACAGTCGAAGTGCTGGCAGGCAGCGCCGCCTGGCGGCTCATCCGGCAGGTGCACCGGGCGGGCACGACGCTCGTAGCGGCAAGCGGTGCGGCGGTCGCGCTTGGTGAGATGGCCTTTGCGCCACGACAGCCCGCCCCGCCCACCCTTGACGCTCTGAGCTACGAAACGTTCAGCGGGCTGGGCCTCCTGCCCGGTGTCGTGGTTCTGCCGTACTTTAGCTGGCTGCAGGAACCACTCGTGCGGCAGGTCGAAGCGCTCTGCCCCACAGGTGTGACGCTCGCCGGGCTGGACGATCAGGCTGCGCTCATCGCGGCGGGCGGCGAGTGGCACGTCACCGGGCTGGGCACGGTCACCATCTGGCAGAAGGGGCAGCGCCGGTACGTGATCGACGCCGGGCGCAGCGTCCCCGCCGATTTACTCCCGACGTACCAGACGAGGTAAACGATGACTGCCCGTATCAAGCTCGATGCGTCGCTCATGTCGGTCGATGACCTCGCCCGCATCCCGGACCTCACCGCCGAGGTGTGCGCTGCCGGATTCGACGGGCTGTGGGCCTCCGAGGTAAACCACGACCCGTTCATCCAGCTTGGGCTGGCTGCCACCCGCAGCGGCGATCTGGAGGTCGGCACGGCTATCGCTCTGAGCTTTACCCGCAGCCCGATGGCGCTGGCCTACTCTGCCTGGGACCTCGCTGCGCTGACCGGCGGGCGCTTCATCCTGGGGCTGGGCACGCAGGTACGCGCACACAACGAGCGACGCTTCAGCGTGCCCTGGTCCGCGCCCATTCCCCGGCTGCGCGAGGTCGTCGAGAGCCTGCGCGCCATCTGGCATTCATGGCGCACCGGGGAGCGGCTTAACTACCGGGGCGAGCACTACACGTTCACGCTGATGACGCCCTTTTTCACCCCGCCGCGCCACGATTACGACATCCCCATCGCCATCGCAGGGGTCAACACCGGCCTGTGCCGGCTGGCCGGCGAGATCGCCGACGGCTTCCACGTCCACCCGCTCAACTCGCCTGCCTACCTGCGGGAGGTCGTGCGGCCCGCCATTGCCGAGGGCGCGACGGAAGCAGGCCGCAGCCCCGATGATGTGTCGCTGTTCGCGTCGGTTTTCGTCGTGACCGGGCACGACGACGCCGAGATGGCGCGCAGTCGCGAGTCGGTGCGCCAGCAGATCAGCTTCTACGCGAGCACGCCCTCCTACCGCGTGATCCTCGAAACGCACGGCTGGGCGGATGTCGGCGAGCAGTTGTCGCGGCTCGCCGCCCGCAAACAGTGGGGCGAGATGCCCCGGCTTGTCAGCGACGAAATGATCGAGACGTTTGCCGTGGTCGCGCCCCCCGAGGAGGTCGGACGCGCCGTGCTGGGCCGCTACCAGGGCCTGGTTGACCGGGTGATGCTGTACCATCCGTATGTGCCCGGCGAGTTCGACGAGTTGTGGGCGCCGGCGATCCGCGCCTTCGCCGAGCAGGCATGACGAGCCACTCCACTCAGCGCCCCGCCCCCGCGCCCGGCTGGCCGGACGCCGCCGCCGTCGCCGCGCTGGTCCTGCTTGCGCTGGCCTTCTTCTGGAAGATGGCCTTCACCGACCTGATCCTGCCGCGCGGCGACGCCTTCGCCTACTTCTACCCGTACTGGGCGGCACGCAACGCGGCGCTCAGTGCCGGGCGGCTGCCACTGTGGAACCCCGACCTGTTTATGGGCGTGCCTTTCCTCGCCAACAGCCAGGCCGGGGTGCTCTACCCGCCTAACTGGGCGCTGATCGCGCTTGATGCCCCGGCTGCCGTCAAAGCGGCGGCGGTCACCCACGTGATCTGGGCAGCGATAGGAGCCTATATCTTCGCACGGCGGGCGCTGCATCAGAGCGTGCTCGCCGCGACACTGACCGGCGCGGTCTTCGCGCTCGGCGGCTACCTGACCGCC
>DGDY01000297.1:0-242 GCA_002385675.1 Anaerolineales bacterium UBA3940
CGACCATGCTGAAGCCCAGCCCCTCAAGCTGGACGCGCAGCGCGGTCACAATGGCCTTCTTCGCCTTGCGGATGTTGGCTACATCATGCAGCGAGCGGCGCACGATGTACGCCGCGCCGGGGAGCTGCGCGAGCACCTCGCTCATGCGGATCGGGTAGCCAACCATCTCGACATCGCGCCCGGTGGGTGAGGATGTGGTGCGCTGGCCGGGCAGCGATGTGGGGGCCATCTGGCCGCCGGTC
>DGDY01000297.1:335-2140 GCA_002385675.1 Anaerolineales bacterium UBA3940
CTGGCCGCCGGTCATGCCGTAGATCGCGTTGTTGATGAACACGGTCGTGATGTTTTCGCCGCGCGCCGCCGCGTGGATGATCTCGGCGGTGCCGATGGCGGCGAGGTCGCCGTCACCCTGGTAGGTCACGACGACTTTGTCCGGGTTAACCCGCTTGATGCCGGTTGCCATGGCGGGGGCGCGCCCGTGCGCCGCCTCTGCCGCGTCGACATTGAAGTAGTTGTAGGCAAACACCGCGCACCCGACCGGCGCGACGAGGATGGTCTGCTCGCGCAGCCCCAACTCGTCAAGCGCCTCGGCGAGCAGGCGGTGGGCTATGCCGTGCGTGCAGCCCGGGCAGTAGTGCGTATGCACATCGCTCAGCGATTCAGGACGCTGATACACGACCTCGTACCCGTTGGGGGATGTTATCGTCGGTACAGTCATTGCTGTGCGTTCTCCTGTCTCCGCGTTACGCCTGCGCCCCGGCGGGCATCTTGTCGTAAGCCTGCTTGATCGCGCCGAGGATCTCCTCTGGCATGGGCACGGAGCCGCCCATCCGCCCGTAGAAGTCCACCGGCACGTCGTGCCCGGTGACCAGACGCACATCTTCGAGCATCTGCCCGGCGTTCATCTCGACGACCAGCACGCGCTCGACCTGCTCGACAAGCTCGGCGAGCCGGTCCTCGGGGAAGGGGAAGAGCGTTTGCGGGCGGAACAGCCCGGCCTTGAAGCCCATCGCGCGGGCCTCCTCGACGGCGGACATGGCGATGCGGCCCGCCGTGCCGAAGCCGACGACCAGCAGGTCGGCATCGTCGGTGTAGTACTCGACGGAGCGCTGCTCGTTGGCCCGGATGACCGCCAGCCGCTCCTGGATCATGAGGTTGTACTGCTCCATCTCCTCAGCCTTGAGGTAGATCGAGCTGATAATGTTCCTCTCGCGGCCCTTCGCGCCGGTGAGCGCCCAGGCGGGCCGCTCTTTGCGCACGGGCTGCATCGGCGGCAACTCGGCAGGCTCCATCATCTGCCCGATGTTGCCGTCGGCAAGCACGTAGACGAGGTGGTTGTACTGCTCGGCCAGGTCAAAGGCGAGCACGGTGAAATCGATGGCCTCCTGCACCGAGGCGGGCGCGAGCACGATGGGGCGGTAATCACCGTGCCCGGCGGAGCGGGTCATCTGGAAGTAGTCGCCCTGGGACGGGAGGATATTGCCGAGGCCGGGCCCGCCGCGCATGATGTCCACGATCACGCAGGGGATGTTCGAGCCGGCGATGTAAGAAAGCCCCTCCTGCATCAGGCTGATGCCGGGGCTGGACGAAGAGGTCATCACACGAACACCGGCGCTCGCAGCGCCGTAAACCATGTTGATGGCGGCAACTTCGCTCTCCGCCTGCAGGAACACGCGGCCCAGTTCGGGCATGCGCTTCGAGAGGTGTTCGAGCAGTTCCGTCTGGGGCGTGATGGGATAGCCGAAGTAGGCCTCAAGCCCGGCCCGGAGGGCGGCTTCGGCTATCGCCACGTTGCCCTTGAGCATTTCTTTTGCCATGTGTTGTGTCTCTCCGAGGGATCTCAGGCTGCCGCTGTGGCGCGGGTGCGTGCCGGGCGGGGTTCGCGGAAAACGGTGATGGCGGCGTCGGGGCAGATGATGGCACAAACGGTGCAGCCGGTACACTGATGGTCAGGATCAACCAGCGCTGCGGGGTGATAGCCCTTGGCGTTCAGCGTATCTTCCTGCAGCGCAAGGACGTGCTGCGGGCAGACGGACACACATAATCCGCAGCCCTTACAGCGCGCCTGGTCGACGATAATCGTTCCAGCCATGTGTG
>DGDY01000297.1:2400-26894 GCA_002385675.1 Anaerolineales bacterium UBA3940
GATAGACCTCACCTACTGTAATCGTAGAGGGCTAAATCCGACGGAGACAGTGTGGAAACTCCCAACTGCCCGCGCGGGTTGTCATAAGGGTGGGGCATCGCGCGTCGCCCGTGCTATTGCCAATAGATAGGGCGCATGGTATAATTCGGATGCTGTTGGGCGAAGAATAGCGTGTTCTTGGAAACGTGGGCACTCCCCACGTTTCGTTGTTGAACGCACATTTGATCACGTATACAGGCGTTTTGCCGGCCCGGTCCAAGCTGTCGGGAGTAGTGGAGAGTCGCTTTGCAATGGCGAAGAGTGAATTAATACTAGCGTTTAACGAGATTGCGGAGACTCGCAAGCTGCCTAAAGAGGTCATTATTGAAGCGCTGAAGGCAGCGCTCGTTTCTGCATATCGCCGTAACGAAAATGTTAGCTCGGCCCAGCGCGTTGAGGCACACGTTGACGAGAGGACGGGTGAGCCGAGTGTCTGGGTAGAGAAAGAGGTCGTCGAGGAAGTCCAGAGCCGGCAGACGGAAGTCAGCCTGGAGGAGGCGCGGAAGTACGATCCGAACGTGCAGCTCGGCGATACCATTATGGTGGAAGACACGCCGGAGGGCTTCGGGCGCATCGCGGCGCAGACGGCCAAGCAGGTCATCCTGCAGCGCATGCGTGAGGCGGAGCGCGAGGCGCAGTATGAGGAGTACCAGGACCGCGTCGGCGACCTGGTTACCGGGACGGTCCAGAGCGATAACGGCGACGTGGTGACGGTTGGCCTTGGGCGCACCGAGGCGATCCTGCCGCGTAGCCAGCAGCAGCCCGGCGAGCGCTACCGCATGCACGACAAGGTCCGCGCCTATGTGATGGAGGTCCGCCGGACCAACCGCGGCCCGCAGATCGTGCTCAGCCGCACGCACCGCAACATGCTGCGGCGGCTGCTGGAATACGAGGTGCCGGAGATTTACAACGGCACGGTCGAGATTAAGAGCATTGCTCGCGAGCCGGGCGCGCGCTCGAAGGTAGCCGTCGCCGCACTGCAGCCGGGCGCGGACCCGGTTGGCGCGTGTGTGGGGATGCGCGGCGTGCGCATCCAGAGCATTGTCAAGGAACTGAACGGCGAGAAGATCGACGTTATCGAGTGGAGCCCGGATCAGGCGGAGTTCATCTCCAAGGCGCTGAGTCCGGCCCGCGTGAGCGCCGTTTTCCTGGATGACGACCCGGAGGCGGGGCGCACGGCGACCGTTGTCGTGCCCGACGACCAGCTTTCGCTGGCAATTGGCCGCGAGGGGCAAAACGCCCGTCTCGCCGCCAAGCTGACCGGCTGGCGCATTGACATCAAGAGCGTGTCGGAAGCGGCGGTGGATGCCTTCAAGCATATCCGCGAGGATGCGGAACTGGCCCCGCTCGCCGAGAAGAACGCCGAGCTTGTTGAGAAGATCGAGTACATCCTGGGCAAGAAGGCCGAGAACCGGCCTGTCATGCCTGAGGAGTACGTGATGCTCACCGACTTCGTGAAGCTCGTTGAGACGCGCCGTACCGAACTCCTTGAGGAGTCGCGGGTGGAAGTCCGCGAGCGCATGCACGAGGCGCGGGCACAGGTGCCGCCGCAGGCGTACGAGCATCCGCTTGAGGAGACCGACTTGCCGCTGCGCGTATACAACGTGCTTGAAGAGGCGGGCTACAACAATGTCGGCGAGGTCATGGAGCAGTACTTCTACGACCCGAACCGGCTGCTCAACCTGCCGGGGATTGGCCAGGCCGGGCTGGAAGATATCAGGAACATGATCGAGACGATCGAGTTCGTCAAGGCAGCGCCTGAGGCCGAGGCTGAGGCTGCTGAAGCTGAGGCGGAAGCCGAGCCGGTCGAGGCTGCCGAAGCCGAGGTTCCGGAAGCTGCCGAGCCGGTAGCTGAAGAAGCGCCTGTCGTTGAGGAGCCTGAGACGGTCGCGCCGCAGCCGGTGGCGGACGTGGTCGAGCAGACGGAAGAGGATTACGAGCGGGCCCGCCGCCGCCGCCTGATCGAGCAGTTGAAGATGCAGGAGGGCACCGAGGCCCAGGTCGCCGCGCTGGAGGCGGAAGAAAAAGCCGCCGACGAAAAGGCGGCCAGGGCTGCCGAGGCCGCCCGCGCTGAAGCCGAGGCCAGGGCCGAAGCCAAAGCTGAGGAAAAGGTCGAAGAACCGGCAGCGGAGGTTGATGAACTGGCGTTTGACGTCCAGGACGACTACTTCGAGGACGAGGAAGAGGACGAAGAGACCGTTCGTCGCCGTGCCAAGCAGCGCCGCCGCCAGCTCGTATTTGACGAGGAGGCGGGCCGCATGGTTGCGAAGCGCCGCCGCAAGGGTGGGCGCAAGCGCGGCAAATGGGAAGACTTCGACGCTCTCGACGACCTGGACGAGTTTGAGGATCTCTAAAGACACAGGTAGGAAGCGGAAAGATGGCGAGGCGCAAGCACCAACCTCAGCGAACCTGCGTGGTATGCCGTACGACTGGCGCCAAGCGCACGCTGACGCGGCTGGTGCGCACGCCTGAAGGCGTGAAGATTGACCCGTCCGGCAAGCTCGCCGGACGGGGCGCCTACCTCTGCGATAACCCTGCCTGCTGGCAGAAAGCCGCGCGCAGCGACGCCGTCGGCAGGGCGCTGAGGACGACACTAACGGAGGAAGAGCGCGCAATGATCGCCGCGCACGGGGCGCAGGTTGCGTCCCTGACCGAGAATGAATCATGAACGCTCGGTTGAACTAATCATGGGGAGCGTGCCGCAATGTAAGTGAGGCACCTAATGCTTCAGGGCACACTCCCTCTGCGGTAAACTGGAATCGAGTGGAGGTGCTCATGACAGAAGCAGCAGAGCAGCGCAAGGTCACCATCCCGGACTTTGTGACCGTGCGTGAACTGGCCGAACTAATGGAGGCCAGCCCTATTGACGTAATCAAAGAGCTGATGGCAAATGGCATTATGGCCAGCATTAATCAGCAGGTTGATTACGAGACAGCAGCTATTGTCGCTGCGGAGATGGGGTTTGAGCCGCAGCCGGAAGCGGCTGTAGAAGTAGCGGTCGAAGCGAAGCCCGAGGAGATGCAGGCGTGGCGGCGCTTTTATAAGGACGAGAAGCTCGAAGACATGGTCGATCGCCCGCCCGTTGTCACCGTCCTCGGCCATGTCGACCACGGTAAGACCAGCCTGCTGGACCGGATTCGCCATCAGAACGTGCAGGCGGGTGAGGCTGGCGGTATCACCCAGCATATCGGCGCCTATCAGGTAGAGCACGAAGGTCGCATCATTACCTTCCTGGACACGCCCGGTCACGAGGCGTTCACGGCAATGCGGGCGCGCGGCGCTCAGGGGGCGGATATCGCTGTGCTCGTCGTCGCCGCCGATGACGGCGTGATGCCCCAGACCCGCGAGGCGTATAACCACGCGACTGCTGCAGGCGTACCCATTGTCGTTGCGCTGAACAAGATGGACCGGGCGCAGGCACGCCCCGAGGCGGTTAAGCAGCAGCTTGCCGATCTGGGCCTCGTCCCCGATGAGTGGGGCGGGAGCACACTCGTCGTGCCGGTGTCGGCGCGCACGGGTGAGGGCATCGATGACCTGCTTGAGGCCATTCTTCTTGTTGCTGACGAGACCTTCATTAAGGCCAACCCGAAGGGCAAGCCCGCCGGTACCGTGCTGGAGTCGGAGGTTGAGCGCTCCCGTGGTGTCATGGCGACGTTGCTGGTGCAGAACGGCACGCTGAAGCGTGGTGATGTGGTCCTTGCTGGCACCGCGTACGGGCGCATCAAGGCGATGTTCGATGAGTTTGGCAAGCAGGTCAAGGAGGCCGGCCCGTCGACGCCGGTGCGGGTGATGGGCCTTAACGAGGCACCACCCGCCGGTACACTATGGGAGACCGTTGCGAATGAGAAGGAAGCGCGGGCTATCGCCGCGCAGCGCGCCGAGGAGGCGGCTGCCGCCGTGCAGGCACGCCAGCCGATGACGCTGGAGGAACTGTATGCGCGCTTCAAGGCGGGCGAGACCAAGGAACTGACGCTGATCATCAAGGCCGACGTGCAGGGTTCCATCGAGCCCATTGTCCAGTCGCTTGAGCGCCTTAAGGTGACCGAAGACGAGAAGGAACTCAAGGTCAACATTATCGCCAGCGATATCGGCGACGTGAGCGAGTCGGACGTGATGCTGGCCTCCGCGTCGGACGCCATCATTATCGGCTTCAACGTTGGCGTGGATAATGCCGCCCGCCGCCGCGCCGACAGCGAGGGCGTGGAGATCCGCACATACGACGTCATCTACAAGCTGATCGAGGATGTCGAGGCAGCGCTTGAAGGTCTGCTGGAGCCGGTCTACGAGGACCGCGTCATCGGTACCGCCGAGGTGCGGCAGGTCTTCAACATTCCGCGCGTGGGCAAGGTGGCAGGCAGCTACATGCGTGAGGGCGAGGCCCGCCGTGACGCGCAGGCCCGTATCATCCGTGCGCACAAGGTTATCCACAAGGGCAAGGTGGCGTCGCTCAAGCGCTTCCAGGAGGACGTACGCGAAGTCCGCACCGGGTTTGAGTTCGGTCTCAACGTCGAGGGCTTCACGGACTTCCAGGAGGGTGACATCGTCCAGTTCACCGTGCGCGAGCGGGTGAGCTAACCAGGCTGACGTACAGAACCAGCGGCGAGAACAGGTATGGCAAGCAAGAAACAAGGGCGCATTGCAGAACGCATCCAGGAAATCCTCAGCATACTGCTGCAGTTTGAGGTGAAGGACCCCCGGCTGCAGAACGTTACCGTGCTGGACGTTAAGATCGATCGTGAACTGATGTATGCGACGGTCTACGTCTCTGCCCTCGGTGGGGAGGAGGAGCGCGACGCGGTGATGGAAGGGCTGCAGAATGCCAGCGGCTTCCTGCGGCGCGAGCTTGGAGAGCATCTCGCGCTGCGCCGCGTACCGGAACTGCGTTTTGAGTGGGACGAGACGGCGGAGCAGGCGGCGCGCATCGAGGCGCTGCTGGACTCGCTTAACATCCCGAGTGACGACGAAGAAACCGAGGGCGATGCAGCAGACGACACTGAGTAAGGTTGTGCAGTCACTGCGGGCTGCCGACCGCATCGCCATTGTGACGCACATCAGCCCTGACCCCGATGCCATTGGCTCGGCGTTGGGGCTGACGCATGCGTTGCTGGCGCTCGGCAAGCAGGTGGTGCCGCTGGTCGATGACGATCTGCCTGAGACGGTGAACTTCCTGCCCGGCGTGGAACTGATGCAGCGCGAGCTTCCTCCCAACTTCACGCCGGACCTGGTGGTGTCGCTCGACGCGAGTGACGTTGAGCGGCTCGGTGCGCATGGGGCGCTCGTGCTGAGCGGCCAGCAACCTGTGCTCAACATCGACCACCACGTGACCAACCTGAGCTTTGGCAGCCTGAACTACGTAGACGCAACCGCGGCGGCAACCGCCGAACTGCTCGTGCCGCTCGTTGAGGAACTGGGCGTGCCGCTTGATGGGGCGGTTGCCACGTGTCTGGCTGCCGCGCTTGTTTCCGATACACGCAGTTTTTCCATCCCCAGTGTGACGGCTCGCACCCTGCAGGTGGGCGCACGGCTGCTCGAAGCGGGTGCGGACCTCTCCGACATTACCAACCGCATCCTGAACCAGCGCACCTACGACTCGCTGCGGGTCTGGCATCTGGGCCTTGAGCGCATGAAGCTCGAGGATGGGGTGATCTGGACCTCGCTGCCGTACAAAGATCGCAAGGAGCGTGGCCTGCTGAATACGGAGAGCCAGGGGCTGTCCAACCTGCTGCTCTCAGTTGACGAAGCGATGATCTCGGCGGTGTTTACCGAGCGAACGGACGGGCAGATCGACGTGAGCTTCCGCGCAGTGCCCGGTTTTGACGTTGCCTCGGTCGCGCTGGCGCTTGGCGGGGGCGGGCATCCGCTTGCCGCCGGTTGCCTGCTTGAAGGCGATCTGGACGAGATGGTCAACATGGTCGTCGCGCAGCTCAAGGCGCAGGTCGCCGAGCGGATCGCGGAGGAGGGTTAACCCCACGTGGCTTTTGGCCTGCTGAATGTCGCCAAGCCTTCCGGCCCCACGTCGCACGACGTGGTTAACGCCGTGCGACGCGGCACGGGCGAGCGCCGGGTGGGCCACGGCGGCACGCTCGACCCAATGGCGGATGGTGTGCTGGTACTGGCGTTGGGGCGCGCTACGCGCCTGCTGGAGTATCTCTCGGCCTCGCACAAGGCATACCGGGCGGAAGTGACGCTCGGCGTTACGACCGATACGTATGATGCCGAGGGTGAGGTGCTGGCTAAGCGGCCTGTCCCGCTCGACCTCACCCTGGCCGACCTAGACCGTGCGCTCGATGCGTTCCGGGGGACGATCCAGCAGGTGCCGCCGGTCTACTCGGCGGTGAAGGTCGGTGGGAAGGCGGCCTACGCCCGCGCCCGCGCCGGCGAGGAGCTTGAACTGAAGCCGCGTGAAGTGCAAATCTTTGAGCTTGAGGCGGTGGCCTTCGAGCCGCCGAGGCTCACGCTGCGCGTCGTGTGTTCCGCCGGGACGTACATCCGCAGTCTGGCGCACGATCTTGGCGAGGCGCTTGGCACCGGCGCGATGCTTTCTGCGCTGACGCGCACGGCGAGCGGGCAATTCCGGCTGGAGGACGCAGTCCGCTGGCCCGACCTTGAAGCGGCGTTTGCGGACGGCTCATGGCGTGATTTGCTGCTCCCCGCCGACCTTGCATTGGACGGCACACCGCAGCTTCATCTCGATGAGCAGGGGCTGCAGGATATCTCGCACGGGAGGCCGCTTCGGGCCGGAGACGTCCCCGCGCACGGACTGGCGCGTGCCTACGCGCCGGATGGGCGATTTGTCGCCGTGCTGGAGGGCGACGCGCGGCGCGGCTTCTGGCGGCCCCAAAAGGTATTTGTGTAACGTATTCGCGTTCGGCATCCCCTTGAAAGGTTACTCACAGACATGCGACACATCACTTCTCTCGAAGACGCGAATCTTACCGGGCCTTCTGTCGTGACAATTGGCGCGTTTGACGGCGTGCATCGCGGGCACCAGCATCTGATCGGCCAGCTTGTGGAGCACGCCCGTGCCACCGGCGAAACCCCGGTTGTGCTGACCTTCCACCCGCACCCGCGCATGGTGATCGCCGGGTTTGAGCCGGGCTTCTACCTGACGCTGCCCGACGACCGGGCGCAGCTTTTGGCCGACCTGGGCGTGGAACTCGTCATCACGCACCCATTTAACGACGAGGTGCGCCATATCCGCGCGGCGACGTTTGTGGACCGCCTGCTGGAACACCTGCATGTAGCGTCGCTGTGGGTGGGCGAGGACTTCGCGCTTGGCTACCAGCGCGAGGGCAACGTGCCCTTCCTGCGGGAGCAGGGGCGCGAAAAGGGCTTTGAGTTGCGTGTCGTCGATTTGATGGACGCGGGCGGCGAGCTTGTCAGCAGCAGCCGCATCCGCCAGCACATTCAGAGCGGCGACGTGATGGAAGCCGCCCGTCTGCTGGGGCGTCCGCATTATGTCGTCGGTACGGTGGTTGAGGGAGCAAAGCGGGGGCGCTCGATTGGCATCCCGACCGCCAACCTCGACGTGCCCGTCGAACTGGCTGTGCCGCCGCGCGGGGTCTACGCTGGCTGGATGCAGGTTGATGACAAGTCGTACCCGGCGGTCACGAACATCGGGCTGCGCCCGACCTTCGAGGGAGACGAGCGCACGACCGTCGAAGCGCACCTGATTGACTTCTCCGGCGACCTGTACGGCAAGGAAGTGCGGCTGAGCTTTATCGCGCGGCTGCGCGACGAAAAGAAGTTCGACGGCGTCGAGGCGCTGATCGCGCAGATCAATGCCGACATCGAGCGCGGGCGCGAACTGCTGCGCACGCAGGGTGAGGAGTAGGGGGATGCGAGCCGGGTCGTCGCGCCGGGCGCAACCTCGCTGTTGACGTGGCAAAAATGTGTATGCTACAATCCCCGCAGCAAACTCAGGCTGTAAGGAAGGTTGGCTGAGATGGATCAGCTGCACGCGCCGCCCAACCCGTCCAATAATTGCAGTGCCGATAATAACGGCAATCCTTTTGGCCTGGGCGGGTGCGGTCTGACGACGTGTGGTAGGTCTTAAGCGCACAACATCAGACAGGCTGCCGCCCGCGCTCGCACGCAGGGCGGTTTTTTATTAACTGGAACCCGGTTCTGCTCATACGAGAGGGGAGAAGATGCTGAAGAGTCACAATGCTGGGGAACTCCGTGCGAAGGATGCGGGCAAGCGCGTCACGCTGGCCGGTTGGGTCAACCGGCGCCGTGAGCATGGCGGCCTGATCTTTATCGATCTGCGGGATCGCTGGGGGATCACTCAGGTCGTCGCGGACATCAGCCACGCACCCGAGGCACACCGGGCTGCAAGCAAAATCCGCGCTGAGTACGTCATCCAGGTGAACGGTACAGTTCGCGAGCGGCTGCCGCAGGCTGTCAACCCGGATATGCCCACCGGCGAGATCGAGGTGATAGCGGACGAGATCAAGGTGCTGAACCCCGCCAAGAACCCGCCGTTCGAGATCACCGGGGAGGTTGAGCCGACGGAGGAAGTGCGCATGAGGTGGCGCTATCTGGACCTGCGCCGCGAGCGGATGCGGCGCAACATGATGCTGCGCCACAACGCCATCCTGTATATGCGCAACTTCTTGAGCGAGCGGGGCTTTGTCGAGATCGAGACGCCCATCCTGTTCAAGAGCACGCCGGAGGGCGCGCGTGACTACCTCGTGCCCAGCCGCGTCCACCCCGGCAAGTTCTTTGCGCTGCCGCAGAGCCCGCAGCAGCTCAAGCAGCTTCTGATGGTGGCAGGCTTCGAGCGCTACTTCCAGATCGCGCGGTGCTTCCGCGACGAGGACCAGCGCGGCGACCGCCAGCCCGAGTTCACTCAGCTTGACATGGAGATGAGCTTTGTCGAGCGCGAGGACGTGCTGCAGCTCGTTGAGGAGCTGATCATTGGCATGGTGGAGACAGTCTCGGAGAAGCGCATCAAAACCAAGCCCTTCCCCCGTCTGTCCTATGCCGAGACTATCGAGCGCTTCGGCACGGACCGGCCTGACCTGCGCTTCGGGCTGGAACTGGCCGACGTGAGTGACATCGCCAGTCAGAGCGACTTCCGCGTCTTCACGAGTGTGGTGCAGTCAGGCGGGCTGGTGCGCGCGCTCGCTGCGCCGGGGCTGGCGGGCTATAGCCGCAGCCAGATCGCCGAGCTTGAGGGGATTGCGAAAGAGGCCGGCGCGAAGGGCCTGGCGACGATCGCCGTCGAGGCGGATGGCAGCCTGCGTTCGAGCATTACCAAGTTCTTCAGTGAGGACCAGCTTGCCGCGCTTGTTGAGAAAGTCGGCGCGCAGCCCGGCGACCTGATCCTGTTCGTCGCGGACGAGCCGGCAATTGCCAACGAGGCGCTCTCTGAACTGCGCACCGAGCTTGGCCGCCGGCTGAAGCTGGCGGACCCCAACGAGTTGGCCTTTACCTGGATTATCGACTTCCCGCTCTTTGAGTGGAACGCCGAGGAGGAGCGCTGGGACCCGTCGCACCATATGTTTACTGCGCCAAAGCCGGAGCACGTCGCGCTGCTCGACACCGACCCGGCAGCCGTTCAGAGCCAGCAGTACGACCTCGTCTGCAACGGCTACGAAGTGGCGGGTGGGAGCATCCGTATCCACGAGCGGGAGGTGCAGGAGAAGATCTTCGAGTTGATCGGGCTGGAGATCGAGGACGCGCGCGAGCGCTTCGGCCACCTGCTCGAGGCGTTCGAGTACGGCGCACCCCCGCACGGCGGTATCGCGCCCGGCGTGGATCGGCTGATTATGCTCATGGCGGGCGAGCCGAACATCCGCGAGGTCATCGCCTTCCCCAAGACGCAGCGCGCCGCTGATCTGATGGCCGGAGCGCCGAGCGAGGTCGACCCGGCGCAGCTTGAGGAGCTTCACATCGCGATTGTAAGGGAGCCTGAGGCCAAGTAGCGGGCCCTCCACGCATGATATTTGTAACGTGACTCTGACGCCCCTAATGGGGCGTCAACTTTTGCACCGCTTCGGGGGATATGGTAGATTCTAACCAGCCTGCCATGTGAGTGTGGGTTCTTCGGACTAGAGCCAACAGTTACCTTGTAGGGAGACCGGTGTTCGTCGGTCGATACGCGGCCCTGCGCCACCGTTGGTATCGGCGACACCACACCCACCTATGACAGTGGGCCTCTACGACGCAAGACCGCACCACATGGTAGGTATCTTTTTCGCAGTATCGTCACCTCCGGGCAGCGCGCCCGGAGGTTTTTTCTTTTCCATCTCCCAGGGTTTATTTTTGCAAGCCGTCTGACGGATGTGCTATTCTCGATGCGGCCATCTCCGGGCAGAGATGGGCCGGAAGCTGAGGAATCACGTACACACCACCAAAAGTCCACTGACTGAATAGTCTTCTTATGCTCCGCGAACTTGTTGCAACCAATGTATTCGTCTTTACCAGTGAACTGTATGCGCAGGTCACAGCAGGCGCGATCCTGACGCCGGAAGGCGCCATCGTGATCGACACGCTGCCGTTCCCCGTTGAAACGCAGGAGATCGTCCAGTTCATCGAGGGGCGTCACGGCCTGCCTGTCAAGTACGTGGTGAACACCCACTACCACGCCGATCACACGTACGGCACGAGCCTGTTCAAGAACGCGCAGGTCGTCGGCCACCGCCTCACGCGTGAACTGCTCGACGGGCCGGGGCGGGAGGGCCTCAAGGCGGCGCAGCGCACCGCGCGCGAGTTGGCCTCCGTCGAGATCTGCCTGCCGGAAGTCGTGTTCGACGAGGGGGTGATGAACCTGCACCTCGGCGGTGTGACGCTCCAGATGTGGCACATGCCGGGGCACAGCCCTGACTCCATTGTGTGCAAGGTCAAGGGCGAAAACATCCTGTTTGCGGCGGATACCGTGATGCCGGTGCCGTTCTTCGCCGATGGAAGCTGGGAGGACACGGTAAACAGCCTCGAGTCGCTGCGCGGCGGGAATTACGAGAGCATTGTACAGGGGCACGGCGAGGTCATTCTGCGCGGAGAGATCGACGCTCGCCTTGAGGAGGACCTGTACTACCTGCATACGATACGCCGTCGGGTTGAGGAGATCGTCGAGGCGGGGGAAGGGCCGGAAGCGCTCAGCACCATTGACATCGAGGAGTGCGGCAAGAGCCGCATTGCGCTGAACGGCATCGTACAGCAGCTCCACGCGACGAACGTCGAGGTGCTTTACCGCCAACTGCTCGCCGAGCGCGACGGCACGCGGCCCGGTCAGGGGCAGGGCGTGGCGAGAGAAAACGTCGAGGCGGGGTAGGGCGTATCGCCGTGGCGGGGAAAACGAGCGCGGCTCCAGTCCGGGAGCCGCGTTTTTGCTGGGTCTATATTGGCGGCCAGGGGTAGTGCCGCCCGGTGCTCGGATACGGGAAGCTCCTCGTCTCGAGGAGCCGTGCGACACGACGCTGGAGCGCCTCGTACTCGCGCAGGCTGAGCAACTCGCGCAGAGGGTGGGGCGGGTCTGTCTGCTCCAGCGCGCTGCACAGCTTCTCGACATCGCACAGCAGGTCTTCGGGGATCGGGTCTCCGGCAAAGTCCCAGATCACCGAGCGCAGCTTGGGCTGCGTGTTGAAGCACACGCCGTGGTCGATGGCCCAGATGCGACCGTGTTTGTCAAGCAGGCAGTGCCCGGCCTTGCGGTCGGCATTGTTGACCATGTGGTCAAACAAGGCGATGCGCTGCACCTGGTCGGCAAACTCGGCGCCGAACGTAAAGTAGTTCTGCTCCGGGTCGTGGGGCACAAACCACTGCACGCTGCCGAAGCCCTCCGGGCCGTGCCGCAGAACGGTCGGCGGAACGATGCCCCAGCCAAGTGTTTCGCTGAGCACGTAGGCGGCGCGCTCGCGCTGGCAGAGCGTCCCGTGCGGGAAGTCCCACAGCGGGCGCTCGCCCCGGCGCGGCTTGTACACCGCGAAGGCGGTTACGTCCCCGTGTGTGACTCTGACGAGGAACGTGTGGTTCGAGCCCCACGGCAGCAGGCCGATGATCTCCTCGACTTCCCCTTCTTCGAGCAGTTTCAGCGCCTGTTCAGGACTGAGGTCGGGCTGATCAATCGGAATCTCTGCCATTCCACCATTAACTCACCAACTTCGCCTACTGGTTTTGCTCTGCCGTTATGCCCAGGATACTCGCTTGCGGTGGCCGTTGCTTTGCGGGCAGAAGTGCTCATCGGGGTCTATCGGCTGCCCGCAGTTGCCGCAGATCGGGCGGCCCTGTTCGACGACGTGGCGCGCGTGATCGACCAGCACGCGCATCTTCTCACGGCTTGCGCTGATGCGCACCGTGCGTGACGCCGACGGCATGTCGTCCGTCGCGAGTTCGTTCAAGATCAGGTAAATCTGGTCGTGCGCGGCATCGTAGCCCAGCGCCATCTGCCCAACCCGGAAGATAGGCTGGATGGGCTCGCGCAGGTCGAGGTCATAGTTCGCCGGGTCGATCTCCGGCGTGACGATGCTGTACTCTTCCTCAAGCTGCTCGATGAGCTGCATGATGCTGTCGGCGATGGCGGATGCCTGGAACTTCTCGATCGTCAGCGTCAGCAGCACATCATCCGCACCCGCCTGAAGGTGGAACACGCGCTGCCCGGGAGGGCCGATGGTGCCGATGGTAATGAAATCTGCTGAGTCCAGATAGATATCGTCTTGCATGGCTGTCCGTTCAACACTAGCCGGGCGATCGTGTTGCCCGGTCTGGATGCGCTCGTTCAGTTGCGGTCGCGCCGGGCCTGTTCGTAGTGAGCGGTGTCATTGAGCCGGATGATGCGTGGCCCCATGCGACTCAGGCCAATGATCGAGATGGACGCGGGCGAGATGATCAGGCGCTGGAACAGGTCAAGGTGGATCCCTGCATAGTACGCGACGGCCAGCTTGATCACATCCGAGTGTGACACCACGGCGACTTTGCCGCCGGGGTGCCGCTGTGCAATGCGCTCCAGCGCATCAATGACGCGGTTTTGCGTCTCACGGAAGCTCTCGCCTTCGGGGAAGCGCGCGCCGCTCGGGTAGTTCTGCACGATGTCCCACAGGCGTCGGCGGCGCAGCTTGCGCAGCCGCTCGCCCGTCCACCCGCCGAACGCGACCTCGCCGACCCCCTCCTCGATCTGTACTGTCAGGCCCGGGTAGTGCTTCACCACGGCTTCAGCCGTTTCGACCGCCCGTTCCAATGGACTAGAGTATACCGCCTGCAATTTTGCGCTTGCAAGGCGCTCACCGAGCGCCTCGGCCTGCCGCCGGCCCTCCTCGTTGAGGTGTACCCCCGGCGTCCAACCGGCAAGCCGGCCCGTCTTCACCCAGTCGTTCTGTGCGTGGCGAATGAGCACGAGTAGCGTCAAGCTGGTTTTCCCTTCGCTGGTCAGGATGGTGTCAAATTGAATGTAATGGGGTTGTGGGGGTTGTGCAAGGGGAGGGGGTGTCTGGTTATGTGACGCGCTGGAGCCGCGACGTTTCGTCGCGGCTCCAGGATATATCGATCAGGACGGGGCTGGTCTATCTTGAGGCCCACTTAGTCCGCTGAGATGACGATCAGTTCGCTGTCGAGCGCTTTTGGCTGGCTGCCGGGGAGCCGCCCCTGCATGCTGTAGGGGCCGGTCCAGGTGATCTCGACATCGACCAGCTTGCCGCGCCAGTCGCCGTCAGCCTCAAAGAAGACGAGCTTGTTCTGCGGCGTGCGCCCGCGCCACTTGCCCTTGTGCTCGTCCTCCACCAGCACCTCGACTGTCTGGCCCAGGTAGCGGGCGTTGATCTCGCTCATGACCTGGCTCTGAAGCTCGTCGAGCAGGTGGAGCCGGCGCTTCTTCTCCTCAGGCGGAACGTCGTCCTCCATCGTCCGGGCGGAGACGGTCTTGGGGCGCGGGCTGTACATGGCGAGGTGCGCCTTGTCCAGCTTCAGGTCTTCGAGCACCCGGTACGTCTCCATGAACTGCTCCTCGGTTTCGCCGGGGAAGCCCACGATGATGTCGGTGTGGATTGCCACATCGGGGATCCGGTCGCGGATCTTCGCCACGAGGTCGCGGTACTGCTGCTGCGTGTAGCCGCGCTTCATGCGCCGGAGCACCTCGTCATCGCCCGCCTGGATGGGCACTTCGATGTGCGGCATCACTTTCGGCAGTTCCGCCACCGTATCGAGCAGCTTGTCCGTCATCCAGTTCGGGTGCGACGTCAGGAAGCGGATGCGCTGGATGCCGTCGATCTCGTGGACCACGCGCAGCAGGTCGGCAAGATCTGGCCCATCGGGGATGTCCATCCCGTAGCGGTCAACGATCTGCCCCAGCAGCGTGATCTCGACCACGCCCTGCGCCGCCAGCGAACGGGCCTCCTGTGCGATTTCCCCGACCCGGCGGCTGCGCTCCACGCCCCGGCGGAACGGGATGATGCAGAACGAGCAGGCGTGCGAGCAGCCGTACACCACCGGGATGTACGCACTTACAAGCTGGCCGCGCTCGTGCTGCGGGATGATGACATCGCCGTCCTGAATGGCATAGCGCAGCGCCAGCTCGTCGGCCTGAAGCTCAACAACCTCCTGCTCCAGCCCGCGATTCTTCAGGAACTCGACCATGGGGCCAGGCTCGCTCGGCGGCAGGAACACGTCGACGAACGGGAACCTGCGCCGCAGCGGTAGCGGGTCGCGCACGCCGACGAGGCAGCCCATCAGGCCGATGATCTTGTTCGGATTGGCTTCTTTCAATACCTTAAGCTGCCCGAGGCGGCCATACACACGGTCTTCGGCGCTCTGGCGGACCACGCAGGTATTCAGCACGATCACATCGGCGGCGTCGCTGTCGTCGGTGTATACCAGCCCGAAGCGCTCCAACTCGCTTGCCAGCCGCTGGGAGTCCGCCTCGTTCATCTGGCAGCCCCAGGTGCGGATATTGTAAGTCTTTGGTAGTGACTGCATCAGAATAATAAACCCCTCACTCGCTAGCTCCAGCGTCCCCCAATCATAACGAATCTTGAGCGAAAAATAAAAAGGCGAGGGCAGCGCCCTCGCCATGCATTCCCGCTAACTGTGGATTGTTCATTCGGGTGAACGTATTCAGCCCGTTAGTTCAGGCTGAACTCAACATCCTCCGGGATGCTCTGCTCGGTGATGCGCATCAGCGTCCACTCGGCAAGCTCGCGGATAGTCTGCCAGACCTCGTCCTCACGGATGTACGCTTCCTTATCGTACGTCTCGGTGGGCACGATGTCGATGAGCATCTCCAGGTTGAAGTCGAAGTCGAGAAGGATGGCCAGCATCTCCTCAGAGACGCCGTTCTCCAGCAGGCCTTCGCCCCCGCGGAACGTATCCTCCCAGCGAACGAGGAGGTCATCCGGAACGAACACGCCCGGGCTGCGGTCCTGCACGACAAGCTGGCGCTCGACGTCGCTAATCTCAGTAAGGATGTCCAGCACCAGGCCCCAACGCCGACGCTCGAATGAATTGTTCATCGTCTATCCCTCATCCGGCTGTAGCCACGGTGATGCGGCGTTTGCCAAAAATATGAGGTGCCCATACAAGGGCACCATGAGGATTCTATCGCAGGTGGCCAGCTTCAACCAGCATAGCGGACTGATTTCATGTGGGGATTGTCATTTTTTACGAAATTCTAGCGCGCTCCGGCAGATATAGAGTTGGTGATGGGCTTGACATATCGACGTGTATCAATATAATCAGGGCATGACACTCGACCCGGTGGAATTCGCCAAAATACTCGCCGATGACACGCGGCAGGAGATCATGAAGCACCTGTGCTGCGTGTGGCTCAGCGTGAGCGACGTTGTTGACCGGCTGGGCGGGCGCGTGAACCAGCCAACCGTCAGCCACCACCTGAAGAAGCTGGAGGATGCCGGGCTGGTCAGCGTGCGGCAGGAGGGGCGGCAGCGCTTCTACACGCTTAACCAGGAGCGCGTCGTGGTGTGCTGCGGGCAGCTTGTCTCCGCCTTTGCGCCGGACTACGCGAGCCATGTGGTCCGGCTGAGCGACATCGGCGTAAGTGGGGTGGACGAAAGCGAATAGCGGGTGTGTTTTTTTGTGATGATATATCGACAGTTATCAATATAAGGGGGAATGACCATGGACGACACGACGAGCAAGGTGCGGGAGGTCGTGAGCCGGCGGTACGGCGCGATTGCGCAGAGCCAGGGGCAGGCGTCGTGCTGCGGCCCGGTGGACAGCGCCGCCTCGTGCTGTTCGGGGGAGGGGGCGGCTGCCTCGTGCAGCCCGGTTGATCAGATGTACAATGCCGAACTGCTCGATGGTCTGCCGGAGGATGTGACCGGCCTATCGCTTGGCTGCGGCGACCCGGTTACGATTGCCGGGCTGGCGCCGGGCGAGACGGTGCTTGATCTGGGCAGCGGCGGCGGCATCGACTGCTTTATGGCGGCCCGGCAGGTCGGCCCGACCGGGTATGTCATCGGCGTGGATATGACGCCGGAGATGCTGGCAAAGGCCGAGGCGAACAAGGCCAAGCTCGGCGTGGAGAACGTCGAGTTCCGCCACGGGTACATCGAGGCGCTGCCGGTGGAGGATGACACAATTGATGTGATCATGTCGAACTGCGTAATCAACCTCTCGCCGGACAAACCTGCCGTATTCCGCGAGGCGTTCCGCGTGTTGAAGCCGGGCGGGCGCGTCTCCATCAGCGACATCGTGACCGATGGCGAGTTCGGCCCTGAGCTGCGCGCGCAGCTCGACCGCTGGGCGGAATGCGTCACCGGGGCCATCCCGGCGGATGCGTACATAGCGATGATGCGCGAGGCAGGCTTTGTGGATGTTGCCGTGGTGGACAAGGCGGATGCAGAAGCGCTCATTCCCCGTGAGCCGGGGATGCCGCGCATCTTCAGCGCACGGATCGTTGGGCGCAAGCCCGTAGTGCGAGAGGCGGCGGGCTAGCCGTCCTTCCGACCGATCAGGATACCTTCGCGCAGTCGGAACCCCAGGCGTCGCCCGATGCGCTGCGGCTGCAGCCACTCGCGCGGCGCCCTGGGGGCCTGCTCCAGCAGCACCCGCAGCCGCGTATAGTCGTCCCCCTCGACGCCCATACGCGCCGCCCACGCGTCGAAGTCCATCTCCTTCTCGAAGTCCTCGCGGTGTGTCACCGTCAGCCCAGCGGAAAAGAAGAACGTCTCCCAGTCGTCGAGCGAGTACGCCCACTGGTGCGATGGGTCGCGTAGCTTCTCGAACGTGTTGACGTACTGGGCGACCTTCGGCTCGCCGCTGACGACGTTGTCGGCGAGGGCGAGCCAACCGCCTGGCTTCAGTACGCGGGCGGCCTCCTGTATAAAGTCGCCGGGGCTGGGGAAGTGGTGCGCGGCGATGCGGCACACAACCAGGTCGAAGCTGGCGGTGGGGTAGGGCAGATGTGCGGCGTCGTGCTGGCACACCGCTACGGGCGCGGAGACTTCCGCCTGGAGGTGCTGACGCGCAACGACAAGCATCTCGTGCGTGATGTCGCTTGCGACGACGAGCGCCGCCTCGCCTGCAAACGCCTTTGCCGCGTGACCTGCGCCGGTCGCCACGTCCAGCACGCGCCAGCCGGGCTGAGGCTCGACCAGAGCGACGAGCCGCGCCAGGCTGCCGCCCCTGGCGTGAACATCGCTGTGCAGATAATCGACTGCACGCGGCCCGAACTGCTGCTGTGCGAGGTGCCTGGCGCGGTTGGTCATACCCGGTGCTCCTGTTCGCTGGGAGAGGTGTGAAACGTCAGCCGATATTGTAGCATCGAAGAGGATATGGAAGCACACAAGGTGTAGACAGAAAGCCGAGGAGTATGCCGCCAATCGTCCAGTTTATCGTTGAGAATCGCACCCTGATCATCGTGCTCACGGTGATCGCCGTCGCGTTCATGCTGCTGCGCACGCAGCAGACGGAGACAGCCGGCAGTGGATGGCCGGGGATCATCAAGACCGGCCAGCCGGTCGTGGTCGAGTTCTACAGCAATACTTGAACGGCCTGCCTCCTGGCAAAGCCCGTCGTGGACGGGCTCGAACGGAAGCTGGACGGGCAGGCGAAGGTGATTCGTGTGAACGCCCTGAGCGAACTGGGGCGTGAGGGTGTCATGCGCTTCGACGTGCGCGGCGTGCCGACGCTCATTGTATTTGACGGCTGCGGGCGTGCCATTGACCGGCAGGTGGGCTTTGTCAACGCCGGGCGCGTGATCGAAGCGGTGCAGGCGGCGGAGCCGTGTGAAGCGTGAGGCGGTGCGCATTTGTGCCTGTCAACGTAGAACCCCTCTGAGGTTGCTTCGCAACCCCATCTCCCCTTATGAGGGGGCGATCAAACCACGCGACGAAGCATAACGTGGGGTTGGCGCAGCCAACTCCCAGGGAGAAACGGCTATGCCGTTTCTCCACGCCCCCTGTAAGGGGGAAGTGGCGGCGCTCACGAAGCGAGCGGCGTCGAAGGGGGTGAATATCGGCCCCTTACGACTCTGCCGGGGTTAACGCCGCAGCCATCTCCGCACGGACCTCGGCGTCGGTTTCGCGGCGGAGGGCAGCGGCGAGAGCATCTGTATGGCGGCCCAGCCGCCCCAGCGCCCAGGCGGCGTGCCCGCGCACCAGCGGGCTTTCGTCCGAGAGCAGCGGCACAAGGTGATCGGCGAGCCAGGGCAGCCTGCTGTTACCCGCCGCAATGCACGCGTTCCGCACGAGGCGCGGTCGCTTGATGCGGTAGATGGGCGTGCCCCGGTAGCGCTCGGCGAACGTCTCATCCGTCAGCGCCAGCAGGTCGGCCAGCGGCGGCGCGGCGTAGTCGAGGTTCACCGGGCTGAACGCTTCCTGAAAGGGCGTTGGCTGTGCGAAGCGCTGCCAGGGGCAGACCTCCTGGCACACGTCACAGCCGTAGACCCAGTTGCCCATCAGCGGGCGCAGGTCGTGCGGGATGAAGCCTTTGTGCTCGATGGTCAGGTAGGAGATACAGTGGCGCGCGTCGAGCACGTGCGGGCGGGGGAAGGCGTCCGTCGGGCAGGCGGCGAGGCAGCGCGTGCAGGAGCCGCAGCCGGGCATCTCATCGAGGTTGGGTTCGTCGTACTCAAGCGCAGCATCGGTGATGATCTCGCCGAGGAAGAAGAAGCTGCCCCGGCGCGGGTTGATCAGCAGCGTGTTCTTGCCGACGAACCCAAGCCCGGCGCGCTCCGCGTGGCTGCGCTCAAGGATGGCCCCGGTATCGACGTAGGCGCGGGTGGCCGTGCCCTCGCCCGCCTCCGCCTCGACGAACGCGGCGAGCGCCTCCAGCCGTTCCAGTATCAGGTCGTGGTAATCGATGCCCCAGGCGTAGTTGGAGAAGCGCCCGCGTGCCGGGTCTTGCGCGATCTCATCTGGCAGCACCAGCGTGAAGTAATCCAGCCCGACGACGATCATCGAGCGCGCCCCCGGCAGGATGACGGAAAGGTCCTTGCGGCGGGCGATGCGATCCTCCCGCGCCATGTAGCCCATTGCACCGTGCATCCCCGCCTTGACCCAGTCGAGGTAGGCTTGCAGGCGCGGGCTGGGCTCGGCGGGCGTGATGCCTGCGACAGAGAAGCCCAGTTCACGCGCGCGCTCTTTGATGCGCTCACTCAGGCTGCTCATGCTCGCCGATCCGTGCCAGCTCGTCCCGCGTAACGTTATGCACGTCGCCAAAGCCCGCTACGAGCCGCCCGCGCTCGATTTCCAGCCGGTACAGGTTGAAATCTCCCATCTGGAACAGCCGCTTGCTCTCCGGGAACTTCTTCTCATACACGTCCCGCGCTGTGGCATATTCCACGCTACCGCGTTCGAGCCTGCGCACCGTCCCCTCCAGCGTGATGCGCTGCAGTTCGGCGGGGTTCAGCCCCGGCTGGTCCGGCTCCTGGATCAGGGCGCTGAAGCGGGCTCCGTCTGCCAGCCCGCGCGAGTGGCGCGCCAGGTCCGACGCCTGCACCAGCAAGGCGGTATATCCGGGGTGCAGCGCGAACGGCAGCATCCCGACATACGGCGCGCCGTCAACCAGCACGCCAAGTGCCATCACTCGCTGGCCTGTGAGCAGCTCCTTGAGCACATCCTGCGTGCGTGAGTTCATATCTCAGCCCCATCGCTTCGCGTAGTCACAGGGTGATTCTACATGCTGCGGTGCGCACGGCACAACGCAAACGGACCGGCAGATGCCGGCCCGTGGCTGAGCGTGTGGGCTGGGTTTGGCAGCTTAAGCCTCTTGGAGATAGGCGTTGATAGCACGAGCGGCACGTTTGCCCGCCGCGATTGCGAGGTTAACGAGCGCCGGGCCGCTTACGTTGTCACCACCTGCAAAGACACCGGGGCGACTCGTCTCGCCCGTCTCCGGGTTGACTTTCAGCAGGCCCCAGCGGTGTGTCTCCAGGCCCTTTGTCGTTTCGCCGATGACCGGGTCGGGCCAGAAGCCGATCGCGAGGATCACGTCGTCGACCTCTACCTCGAACTCCGAGCCCTCGATGGGCACCGGGCGGCGGCGGCCCGAGCTATCCGGATCGCCCAGCTCCATGCGGATCATCCGCATGTGGTCAACGTTGCCGTCGCCGTCGAGGTCGAGAAGCTCAACCGGGGCGGTGAGGTACTCGATACGCGCGCCCTCCTCGATGGCGTTGCTGCGCTCGGCGGCATTGCCGGGCATCTCGGCTTCGGTGCGGCGGTAGTAGCACACAACATCCTGCGCGCCGAGACGCACGGCGGTGCGCAGGCAGTCGGTTGCCGTGTCACCCCCGCCGATGACCGCAACGCGGTGGCCGATCTTGCTGCGCTTCTGCTTGCCTTCGGGCAGCAGGTGGTCGGGGAGGTTGGCGCCAGCGAGGAAGTCGAGCGCGCGGTGGACGCGGCCCAGGTCCTCACCGGGGATGCCCAGCGACGCCTCGACCTGCGCCCCGGTGCCGATAAAGACCGCGTCAAAGCCCTCGCGCTCCATCAGTTCATCGAGCGTGATGTCTCTGCCGATGCGGGTGTTAAACACAAACTTGATGCCGAGGTCGGCAAGCCAGTTGACCTTCCACTGTACGAGGTCTTTGCTGAGCTTAAAATTCGGGATGCCGTACACCAGCAGCCCGCCCGCTGCCGGCTTCTCCTCAAAGACGGTGACCTCGTGCCCGGCGACGGCGAGGTCTTCGGCGGCAGCGAGGCCTGCCGGCCCTGCGCCAATCACCGCCACGCGTTTGCCGCTGCTCGGCGCGACCTCTGGCAGGGGGACGCCGGTCGTCTGGCGCTGGTAGTCGGCAACAAACGCCTCCAGCGCACGCGTGTTGATGGGCCGCTCGCGGCGGGTCAGCACACAGCTTGTCTCACAGCTTGCCTGGCTGGGGCACACCCGCCCGCAGATCTCCGGCATAGGGTTGGTGCGGCGGTAAAGCTCCGCCGCTTCGATGAACCGCCCTTGCTCGATGAGCCACAGCGCCTCGGAGATGTTGTTGCCCATCGGGCAGGCGCCGATGCATGGCGATGGCTGCGGGCAGTGCAGGCAGCGCGACGCCTCCTCCATGGCCTGCTCAGGCGTGAGGCAGACTGCGCACTCCTCGAAGTCGTCAATTCTCTCGCTGACCTCCCGGTACACACGCTCAATGGGGGGGATGACGACACGCGCTTTCCGGTTGATGTCCGGGTTCTCTTCAACAGGAAACATCAACAGCACTCCACTTGTAGGTTAGACAGCGCCCATAGAGTCAGCATAATGGCATGTTTCAACGCATGTCAGTTCTAAATGTCACAACTACGGAGCGCCAAATGTCGTATGTGGTGTGCCTACCGGCGCGGCGAGCGGCGGCGCAGAACGGCGGACAGCCACGAGAGCCCCGCCAGCCCGAAGGCGACGATCCCCGGCAGGGTGCTGCCTGAACTGTAGAGCAGCGCGCCCGCTACGAGCAGGCCCGACGCCAGCAGGGTGCGTGTCAGCCCGACGATGCTGCTCTCGATGCGCGCCAGCCGCCGGTTGAGTTCGTCATCCGGGCTGAACCGCACGGTCAACTCGCCGCGCTCAAGCCGGGTGAGCACGTCCTGCGTCTGCCCGGGCAGGCTGAAGGCGCGCCCCAGCACGGACAGCGCCTCCCGCGCTATTTCTCCGGCACCCGTGCGGGCTTCTCGCGCAACGATGCGCTGCGCATACTGCCCGATAGGTTCCCAGGGGTTGAAGTTGGGGTCGAGCAGCGTGCAGATGCCGGAGAGGATGCCGAGCGCCCGCCCCAGGTAGATGAAGTCCTGCGGCACCTGGAAAGGCATCTCGTACAGCAGGTCGGCGTAGCGCAGGGCCAGCCGCCGCATATCCTCCTGTGACATCTGCGCGACCTCCTGCACGGACTTCCCCCAGACCATGTCGAGGACTTCGGCGTCGGCCTCCGCGATGCGGTCTACGTCAGCGGAGGGCAGCAGGATACCCAGTGTCTGGTAAGCGCGCACCATGCGCCGGTGGTCCCGCGTGCCGAGGGCGATAAGCGCCTCGCGCAGCCCTTCCATCACACGGTCGGTGATGTGCCCCACCATCCCGAAGTCCACAAACACGATGTAGAATGGGCGGCCCGGGTGGTCAGGCGGGCGGTCGTACATCGCCTTGACGGCGGAGTCTGGCAGCGGGTAGATGAACAGGTTGCCGGGGTGAGGGTCGGCGTGGAAGAAGCCGAAGTCGAAGATCATCTGCAGGTAGAGGTCGAGCAGGCGGCGTGCGGCAACAGCGCGATCCACGCCTGCCGCGTCAATCGCGGCGTGGTCTGTGATCTTGATGCTGGTCACGTCCTCCATGGTGAGCACACGCCGCGTCGAGTACTGCGGGTAGACGCGGGGAATGTACACGCGCAGGTCATCCGCGAAAAGCTCCTGAAAGCGCTCGGCGTTGCGGGCCTCTGCTTCGTAATCGACCTCCTCCCACAGCGTGCGGGCGAACTCCTCCAGCAGGGCGGGGACATCCGCGCGGCGACGGACGACCTTCCAATACATTGCCCACCCCGCGACGACGCGCAGTGCCTCCAGGTCGGTGGCAATGAGCTTCTCGATGCCGGGCCGCTGGATCTTCACTGCGACCCGCTCGCCGGTCTTGAGGCGGGCGCGGTACACCTGCCCCAGCGAGGCGGCAGCCTGCACGCTCGTGTCAAACTCCGCGAAAAGCTGGTCTGCCGGCTGGCCCAGCTCGGACTCCAGCAGCGCAAGCATTACGTCGAGGTCCTCGGGCGGAACCTCGTCCTGCAGGCCGGCAAGCTCGTCGATGATCTCATGGGGGATCACGTCCACGCGGGTGCTGATGAACTGCCCCAGCTTGATCATCACCCCGCCCATGCGCACCGCGAGAGCCCGGAAGCGGCGTGCGATGTTGCGCATGCGCCCCGTCCGCCCGCGTGAGACTACCCGCTCGCCAAGTACGGCTCGTAGCACGACCTCCCACCAGATGATCGAGATGAAGACGCTGGTAAAGAAGCGCATCACGCGCCGGTAGCGCCCCCGGTCAAGTTCGCGCCGTTCGGCGGCAGGCAGGGTAGGGGGAACTGTCGTGATCTGTGCCATGGATAGTCCGTTTCTGCTCCTGGCGATAAGAAAGCCCGGAGTGATGCTACCGTTCTCGCTGCGCTCATGCCAGCTATCCGCGCATGAGGTGGTCATGCAGCATTCTAACCCTCCGGCAGTTGATACTCGCCCCGCTCTTGGGTAGAATAAGTGTTCGGTTCCGTGCCGGGCAACCTCAGTGGCAGGGAACGATTTGCGTGAGTAGCGAGCCTCTCAGAAGAAGATCGGTAGGAGCAGATGGCAGCACAGGACAGGATTACGGTTCGCGGTGCGCGCGAACATAACTTGAAGAATATTGACGTTGAAATCCCGCGTGACAAGCTGGTAGTCATTACGGGCCTCTCTGGTTCGGGGAAATCCTCGCTGGCATTTGACACGATCTTTGCGGAAGGCCAGCGACGGTATGTTGAATCCCTCTCTGCCTACGCGCGGCAGTTCCTTGGGCGGATGGACAAGCCGGATGTCGACCAGATCGAGGGGTTGAGCCCGGCGGTGTCCATCGACCAGAAGGGCGTGAGCCGCAACCCGCGCTCAACCGTCGGCACTGTGACCGAGGTGTACGACTATTTGCGCCTGCTGTATGCCCGTGCCGGTGTGCCGCACTGCCCGCAATGCGGGCGGGAGGTCAGCCGCCAGAGCGCGCAGGAGATCGTCGATGCCGTTGAGGCGATGGAGGACGGCACGCGCATCCAGATCCTCGCCCCCATCGTGAAGGATCGCAAGGGCCATCACCAGCGCGTGTTTGAAGACGTGCGCAAGGCGGGCTTCGTGCGGGTGCGCGTCAACGGCGAGATCCGCGACGTGGACCAGGAGATCGAGCTTGACCGCTACAAGATGCACACCATTGAGGTCGTTGTCGACCGGCTGGTCGTGCACCACTATGATGACCCGGACAGCGAGGAGGCCAACGCTGCCCGCTCCCGGCTGACGGACAGCATCGAGACGGCGCTTGAGCTGGGCGACGGCGTGGCGATTGTGAACATCGCCAGCACCGGC
>DGDY01000241.1 GCA_002385675.1 Anaerolineales bacterium UBA3940
CCCATCCGGCTGACTGATGTCCCGGTGAGAACCAGCTTGAGGTCGGACGCCGGGCGGTGCTTCCGGTACATACCAAAGGCCGTGATGAGCATCGTGTGGTTCTTGTGCCGCCAGAAGTTCGCCGGGTACAGCAGGAACCGGTCGTTTGCCAGCTTGAGATGGGTGAGAACCTCTTCAACCTTTTCCGCTGGGATGGGCCCGCGCTGCGTCATGGGGCTGTGGTGAACAGTATGCACCTTCTCCGGCGCGACGTCGCCCTGCTCAAGCACCGTGCCGCGCACGTAGTCCGAGATGCAGATAAGCCTGTCTGCCAGACTGCAAGCATCGCGGAAGGTCTTATCGCGTGACAGCCGCTCCTCAGGCGTAAAGAACTGCGGGTAGTAGAGATATTGAAGATCGTGGATGAGAGACACGATGGGCGTGCCCGGTTTGACGTACAGCGGCGCAGTGAACGGGCAGAAGATCAGATCGACGTCGAACTCTGGGCCGACGGCCTTCATCCCGTTGCGCTGGATTCTCCACCTGTAAAACAGGGATGTATACAGCGCCGTGGCTTTGCGGCGCATACCCGGTGTCATGAACCTGCCCAGCCATTCCTTGAGGCCGCGCCGCACAGCCCGCGCCCGTGCGGCTGTCTCCGGGGCGTCATCCGACTGGTCCTGGTGGATGACACACACACGGTGCACATTCGGCCCGTCCAGAAAGGCCAGTTCGTCGTGGCTCTTGCCGGATGTCAGCAGCGTGAAGGTGCAGTCGGGCAGCAGGCGGCTGAGTTGCTGAACCAGCGTGATCGCAACCAGCTTGGCGCCGCCGTTATCGCCCCCCGGCAGCACGGGGGTCAGGTCAACCGCGATGCGCTTGAGCTTGACTTCCGCAGACTGCGCCGCCCGGAGCACCTCTTCGGCGTCCTTTAAGGTCTCGATCTCCCCGTGGAGCGCCCGGTTAAGCTGCTCCAGCTTGCGCGTGTGGTACTCCCACCGGCCCAGCTTGCGCAGCAACCGGTACATCGAACTGGCCCCTATGGCGAGCTGCAGGTCCCGTGCCGCTGCCCGCGCCGCGCGGAGCTGCCTCTCCTGCGCCTGAATGATCTTGAACCGGGCGTTGCGGTCGGCTTCCGACTCGGCGTAGCGTTCTGTCAGTTCGTAGAGCTGCTGGCGCAGGTCCAGCAGCGCCTGCACCAGACGCCCGCCCGGTGTCGCTGCGAGGCTCGCCTCAATCGCCTCGGCGGTGTTGGCCTCCACCGGCACACGGCTGGCGACGAAGAACATGTCATAGTGTGCAAATATCGCCGGCTCAAACAGCAGGTGCTCCGCACCCAGCCGGGCGAAAAGCTCACGGACCGACTGCTCGCCGAACAGGTACAGGTGGCCCGGCTCCGCTAACAAGTTGAGGAACGGGTCGTCTCGCTCGACCATCTCCTCAAAGACGGCATCCTCGGAGACTTTCGGCGTCTGGACGATCAGGACGCCATCCGGCTTGAGCAGGTCCAGGCAGCGGCGCATCGTGCCGACCGGGTCGGGCAGATGCTCCAGCACATCCATCAGCACGATGGCATCCAGCGAGCCGGGCTTAATGTCCTGATCCTCGATTGGGCCCAGCAGCACCGGGATGTCAAAGGTGCGCCGTGCAAACTCCACAATCTTCGGGCTTAGCTCCAGCCCGGTCGCGTCAAACCCCGCCCAGCGCAGCAGCGCGATAAAGCTGCCGTGAGCGCTCCCCAGTTCCAGCACAGCGCCCGGTGGGAGCTTGTACTTCAGCAGGGTGTTCAGCCAGTGCAGGTTCCGCTCCGGGAGATCGAGCCGCGCCCGGCGCGTGATATCCGGCAGACCCAGGTGCTCCTGGTGAGAAAACCAGTAGCGCTCGCCGTAGAAGTCGGCTTCCTCGTCGGTCACCCGGGTGATATCGCCTGCCGGTGGGTGGCTTAAGACGAGCGTTCCACACGTCCGGCACCGCTGGTAGTCGGGAGAAAAGCTCTCCAGCTCTGTGCTGCCGCACCAACACTGTATAGACTGCATACCTAGTCACCACGTTCTTCTGTATTGGGGCTCATTTGCTGCCCGTCAGGTACAGGCTCAGGGGTAATCATGTTCACACGGCATTCGCCCGGCAGGTTGGCAATCCCATGATGAAGTAGCTGGACGGGTTTCCCTGCCGTGCGAAAGACCACCGCAAACTGGCCGACATCCGGCACGACACACAGGCGGAACATCTTTGTCTCAAGCATGGAGTGCGGGAACACGGCCCGGTGCTTGTAATCGTGGCTCGACATCATGCCGAACCCGATCTCGAACGTGTACTCGCCGACCGCAAGCTCAAGGTCGATGTCCTGGCGGAACCGCAGACGGCTCCCCCGCGGCACAAACTGGGGCACGTCCGTGCCGTGCTCAAGCGATCCTTTGCCGTGAACGACAATGCCCTTGTCGTTCTGCAGAACGATCCCCCCGAATGGCACCTCGATGTCCCGCAGAACGTCTATCTCGTAGAAGAAGCTCGCTGTTTCGCCCTGCTCAAACACGCGGCAGGGCTGCCCCTGGCTGTTGCACAGCGCGACCCGCCTGCAGTGCGCCCAGCCGTTGGATACCTGCGGAGCCTCCGAAATATCGATAAACGCTTCGTCATCCGGCCAGAAGAACCCGTCCTGTGCCGTGTTCTCCACTGGAGGGGGCGCAGCAGACGGAGAGCGCTCCGTCATGAGCGACGCCATGCGTGCATTCTGCTCGATGAGGTAGTAGCGCTCGACGGCTTCGGTCGCCCTGCCCTCGAAGATCACCTCGCCCCTGTCCAGCAGTAGCGCCCGGTCGCATAGCTGCTCGACTTCGGTCATGGCGTGGGAGACGAGCAGAACGGTGACACCTCTGGCGCGCATCTCCTCCAGCTTGCGGTAACACTTCTGTCGGAAGAAAACGTCGCCCACAGCCAGCACTTCGTCAATCACCAGGATGTCGGCATCGACATTCACGGCGACGGAGAACGCCAGCCGGACGAACATGCCGCTTGAGTACAGCTTCACCGGCTGGTCCATGAAGTCGCCGATATCGGCGAACTCGGCTACCTGTGCGAAGCGTTCTTCCATCTGGTCGCGGCTGATGCCCAGAATAGCCCCGTTCAGGTAGACGTTCTCCCGGCCTGTAAACTCCGGGTTGAAGCCGCTGCCAAGCTCCAGCAGGGCGGCCACCCGCCCGTTGACCTGCACCTCGCCCACTGTCGGCGTCAAAATGTTGGTCAGGATCTGCAGCAGCGTGCTCTTGCCGCTGCCGTTGCGCCCGATGATGCCCAGCGTTTCTCCGGGCTGCACCTCGAAGCTGACATTTTGCAGCGCCCAGAACTCGCGCCCGTACTGCTTGCCGAACGGGCTGAGCAGGATCTCCTTCAGGCGATCCTGTGGTCGATCGTACAGCCTGTACTTCTTGCCCAGCCCGGATACGGAGATGATGGGGGAGTTGCTCATAGGACGTCAGCAAAGCCCTTCTTGGTGTGCATGAACCAGAAGTATCCCAGCAGGAACACCACCAGGCACAGCAGCCCAACCCCTGCGATGTGGAGCAGCGAGGGCAGCTCTCCGGTGATGACAGCGCCCCGGTAAAAGTTGATAAGGTGAGCGACCGGGTTGATCGTGAAGATGAACTGGCCCCATGCAGGCACGATGTCCTGAGGGTAAAACACGGGCGTCAGGAACAGCCAGGCCGTGAGTATCAGCGAGATCACCTGCCCCAGATCGGGCAGGTAAACCGCCAGGCTGGCGACAATCCAGCACAGCCCCACCGTAAACATGATCTGCAGGATGAGGATGAACGGTACGGCCAGGAGCGTCCAGTTCAGATGGCCGGACACGACCCACGCCAGCGGGATCAGCAGGATAAAGCCGACGATCTGCTGCACGGTTGACACAAGGGTAACGTTCAGCGGCAGGATTTCCAGCGGGAACACAACACGCTTGACGAAGTTGATGTTCGCCCGGATGACATGGGTCGAGCCCACCATGCTCTCGCTGAAGCTCGTCCAGGCAAGCATCCCGCACAGCAGGTAGACCGGAAACGACCACGGGTCGGCGTCCGTCGCGAACCTGACTTTGAGGAACGTCGAGAACACCAGCGTGTAGACAGCCATCATCACCAGCGGCTGGACGACGGACCAGACCAGGCCGCCGAATGACGCGCGGTAGCGGGCCGTGAAGTCACGCCAGAACATCGTGCG
>DGDY01000234.1 GCA_002385675.1 Anaerolineales bacterium UBA3940
AGATGTGTATAAGAGACAGCTCTCGGCAAAGAGCAGCACCGCACCGAACAGGGGCGGCTGCACGCCGACCCGCGACAGCCCATCCAGCCCGAAGCTCAGCGCCGAGTCGAGCACGCGGTTGGGGTCGAGCTTGGAGGCGCTCAGCACTTCGGACATGTCGTAGACGACCGCCATGACCTCCCTGGCGCGGCGGATGGACGCCTCCGCCGCGCGCTCACGTGCGACCAGATGCTCTTCCTCGGCGCGGCGGCCCGTCCCCGGCTGGCTCAGCAGTGCGCTACACACGCCGAGCGCCGGGTAGGCGGCGAACAGCGCCAGCGCGCCAGGGTCAAGCACGGGCGATAGATCGGCGATAAACAGCTTGCTCGCAACGAGCAGCCCGCCGACAAGCAGCCCGTGCAGCAGGCCCGCCCCCCAGCCGAATACGTAGCCGACGAGCGCAGCGGGCAGCAGCCCCATCCACGCCAGCCCGGGGTCGATCCAGGTCGCCGCCGCCAGGCTCACCGCCGAATCGACGACGAGCAGCGGCAGCAGAATCAGGCGGTTCCAGGCCTCACCGAGCAGCAGCAGCGCCAGCGTGAGGTTCAGCACCGCCGTCCCGATCGCCATGAGGACCGCCGGGGTAAAGAAATCACGCTCTGCGCCTGCGCCCCCGGTCAGCACGGTTACGACCAGTGCAGCCGGGATAGCCCAGCGCAGCCCGAATACTCCCCAGTCTTGTATGGATACAGGCGTTCTCTTCAACCTCGTCACCTTACCCGTCTAGCACGTTCCGCAGATATCATATCGGGTGAGCAGGGGTGGGGAAATACTGTATTGCCAGCATTGATCAGGCATATACAGGGCGCGGGGAATCAAAAATGCGGTGCGTGTGTGACACTGCCGCATTGTACCGGGTCGATCTTGGTGGGCGCGGAGGGGCTCGAACCCCCGACCTCACGGATGTGAACCGTGCGCTCTGACCGGCTGAGCTACGCGCCCGATACGCTGACCATTATAGCATTAGCTGTATTCCGTGCCAAATATTCTGCGTTAGAATTTCGCGGGTTTGCCCCCACAAGGCTACAGCCCCACCGTCATCTGCGGGCGCAGCGTACGCATGATGGCCGCCACCTGCCGCCGCACCTGCGTGTCCGTCATGAGCAGGTCTTCGATGCGCTCGCAGCTATAGAGCACGGTGCTGTGATTGCGCCCACCGAGTGCCTCGCCGACCTGCTGGAGCGGCAGATCGGCCTTCTTATGCGCGATGTACATCGCCACCTGCCGCGCGGTCGAAACCTCGCGCGAGCGGTCGCGCCCGCACAGGCTGTCCACGGAAACATCGTAGTAATCCGCGACCGCCATCATGATGTCCTCGATGGCAAGCTCGCCGCTGCTGCGTGCCGCCGCCTGTACCTCCGCCAGCACCGCTTCCACCTCGCCGGTCGACGGGGCTTCGTGGTTGACCAGCGTCATGGCGATGACCCGGTTCAGCGCGCCCTCAAGCTCGCGCACGCTGCCCTCGACCTCCCCGGCAAGTCTCTCCAGCAGGTCGAGCGGGAGAGACACGTTCGGCGCGCGCAGCCGGGCCTTCAGTTCGACAATATCAACCCGCGTCAGGAAGTCCGGCGGCTGCAGTTCAACCACCAGCCCGCCCTCGAAGCGCGAGCGCAGGCGGCTGTCCAGCCCGGGGATGGCGTCGGGCGGCGCGTTCGCCGCAACGACGATCTGCGCGTTGGCATTGTGGAGTGCATTGAACGTGTGGTAGAACTCCTCCTGCGAGGAGTCCTTCCCGGCGAGGAACTGCACGTCGTCCACCAGCAGCACATCGACCTCGCGGTATTTGCTGCGGAACTCGCCGGTGCTCTTCCCCCGGATCGCGCCCACCATATCGTTAATGAAGGTTTCCGACGACACGTACAGTACGCGGCGTCCGCACTCGCGGAAGGCGTTGCCGATGGCGTGCAGCAGGTGGGTCTTACCCATGCCTACATCCGAGTAGATGTAGAGCGGGTTGAAACGGGTGGCCGGGGCCTGCACGATCTCCTGAGCGGCGGCAACCGCCAGATTGTTGCACGAGCCGACCGCGAAGGTGTGGAACGTCTGGCGCGGGTTGAGGCCCGTCTCGCCGGGAGCCAGGCGCTCGAAGCGCGGGGTTTCGGGCCGGGACTTCTCGATCTCGGCAAGGAGGGGGCCCGCCTGGTAAACGTCCTCCTCGTCCTTCTCACGCTTGGCGCGCGCCCGGTGGCCGTTCTCAGAGGCGACGACAAACCGTACCTCGACGGTGCGCTGCGCGATGCGGCTCAGCGTCCGCAGGATGACCTTCTTGAGCCGGTGCTCTAGCCACTCACGGGCGTAGATGTTGTGGACGCCAATGATGAACGTGCCATCCTCATGCGCAAGCAGACGCGCATTGCGAAGCCAGGTGTCATAGGTCTCGCGTGGGAGTTGGAGTTGCAGTTCACCCTGAGCCGTCTGCCAGACCTCGGCAGGGCTCTGTATCCGATCAGACATCCTGTAGTCACCCGGTAGGCAGGAGCGCCGCGAAAACAAACAGCATGTTTTGCGGTCACTGACCCGCAGTGGCAAATGCTGACAGTATCAAACTGTGCAGTTAGTCGTGTCGTGGAGATTGGCGCTGCACCAACATCTTATCAGAGATCGCCCGACTCACACAATGCCGGGAGGTTAAAGTTTCTGGTTCTTTTGATTATTTAAGAATGGCGATTGTTAACACATTCGAAGCCACCGGGCGGAGCGGCAAGCACCGGAACAGGTGTTCGGCGTGCGGGGAGAGGGGCGGCTATATGTAGGCCGATTCGCTGCCTAAGCCCCATATATAGGGCTAAGGTGATGGCATGTAAGCAGGAGAGTCGGAAAACAGTGGGGAATGTTAAGAAATTCGGCTGTAGCGAGAAGTCGACTCCGGCGCGGCAGAATCCTCGTCATTGCGACGGCCCGATGGAAACGCCCGCGCCGCACACTAAACAGGGCGGTGCATCGGATCAACGTAAAAATC
>DGDY01000315.1 GCA_002385675.1 Anaerolineales bacterium UBA3940
CCGCGTGCTCGACTGGCTGGGTGGAGAGTAGTCAGGCACGCCCCTCGTTCACGCACAGGAGTAGATCATGATCCTAGAGCGTGTGCAGACACGTGACGTGTGGCGGTATAGTCTTGTGGCGGTGTTGATCGCCGTTATCGTCGCCGCCGTTGCCGTGTACCTACCGGCCCCTGTTGACTGGCGAACCGCGTTTCGCCCGGCCGCCCGGGCAATGTTGCTGACCGGGGACCCGTACCAGGTGGAAGGCTTTTTCAACCCGCCATGGACGGTTCTGCCGATGATCCCGCTCGCATTTTTGCCGGAACAGATCGGTGCAGCGCTCATGTTTGTGGCCGGCCTGGCGGGCTTCGCATTTGCCGCGCATCGGCTTGGCGCTAGCCCCATCGTGCTGGGAGCGTTCATTCTGTCGCCGCCGGTGATGCACTCGCTGCTGAACGGCAACATCGACTGGCTGCCGCTCGTCGGCTTTGTACTCCCGCCGCAGATCGGCCTGTTCTTCATCCTCATCAAGCCGCAGATGGGGTTAGCGGTCGCACTGTTCTGGCTGGTCGAGGCCTGGCGTGAGGGGGGCTTGCGTGAGGTCATACGGGTCTTTGGGCCTGTTGGTGCGGCTCTGGCTCTCAGCTTGGCCCTGTACGGCCTGTGGCCGCTGCGCTCGAGTCAGGAGGTGGGGCTGTGGTGGAACGCCAGTCTCTGGCCAATGTCGATCCCGATCGGTCTTGCGCTGGTCGCCGCGGCGGTGCGTTCGCGGCGCATTGAGTACGCGATGGGCGCTGCGCCATGCCTCTCGCCGTACGTGCTGCTGCATGCCTGGTCGGGCGCACTGGCGGCCATACTGAAACACAGGGTTGAGGCGCTGGCCGCGATTGCCGGGTTGTGGCTGCTCGTCGCGATCCGCGCGTTTGATACCGTGCTAACCTCAGCTCCTTGAGCATGAACTTGAGTCTGGTTTACGGCTGGATCATCTCAAACACGTCAGCGTCACATCCGTACTGGAGGAGAGCTTACCGATGAGTGAATGGGTAGAAGTGTCTGTGGTTGTCGATGGGGAGGGGGCTGAAGCGGTCGCGGAGGCGTTCCACCGGTACGTGCATCAGGGCGTTGTTATCGAGCAGCTTTTCCCCGGCGAGGCCTGGCCCGACGAGCCGCTGCCCACCGGGCCGCTGCGCGTGGCCGGGTACTTCCCCAACGACGACCGCGCCGACGAGACTCGCCGCAAGCTAGAAGAAGCCGTGTATTACCTGGGTCGCCTCTATGAGAACATCCCCCAGCCGGAGTTTTCCATCGTCAAAGAGGAAGATTGGGCGGAGGCGTGGAAGCGCGGCTATCACCCCATCCGCATCGGTGAGCGGATCTTCATCAAGCCAGCCTGGGTGGAGGTCGAGCCTGCGCCGGGCGATGTCGTGATCGAGATGGACCCCGGCATGGCTTTTGGCACGGGCACGCACCCGACGACCCAACTCTGCCTGCGAGCGTGTGAGTGGTTCTGCGTGCCGGGTATCTCGATGGTAGACATCGGTACAGGCTCCGGCGTGCTCGCCATTGCGGCGGCAAAGCTTGGCTGCCATAAAGTGCTTGCACTGGATATTGACCCGGTCGCCGTGCGTGTTGCGCAGGAGAACGTCGAGCGCAACAGCGTTGCAGAGACCGTCACTGTGATGCGCGGTTCGATTGACAGCCTGCAACGCACCGCCCGGCACTTTGACCTCGCAATGGCGAACCTCACCGCGCGCATCATCCTCGAAATGGTCCCGAACGGATTGCAGCACGTCGTCTGGCCCGGCAGCAAGATGGTCTTCTCCGGCATCATTCAGGAGCAGGTTGACGAGGTGATCGCCGCGCTGGAGGGCATCGACCTGGAGGTGCTGGGGCAGCGCCATATTGACGATTGGGTGATGCTCATCACGCAGCGGCGCATTCCATAGGTGTCTGCCTGTGCCGAACCTCCCTCGCCACTCCCCTTACGCCTTACCAGAACCAGCTACCCCCGCCCAGCTTGATGCGCTGCTGCACGAGCTGGATATCTACCCGCCGGGGCCGGTGCAGTATGAACTCGTCAGTGAGTGGGCGGCGAAGCACGTCTGGCGGGTGGATGTGGGCGGCGAGCCGTGGGCCTACGTGCGCAGCCTGCTCGGGCCTGCCGACCTCTTCCCGGAGCGCTGGCGTCATCTGCGGCTGAGCGTGCTGCTGTATGAGGAGGGGGTTGGCCCCGAGGTGCTGGGCCTCAGCGAGGCGAGCAGGGCGCTCGGCGGGCGGGCGGTGATGGTGGAGGCGGCGCTGCGCCCCATCGAGCGTGACGAGCTTGAAGCGCGCGCCGAGGAGGCTATCCAGTTGTTTGCCCGGCTGCACGGCAGCGCCGCGATCCGCCGCGAGTTGAAGGCCGCCAGGACGGGCGACGAGTGGGAGCGCGAGCGACCGCTGCGCCGCCATTTCCGCGAGGCACGGGAGCGCTGGTTCGAGGCGGTGGTGGAGCGCTGGCTGGCGGCAGGGCTGGGCGTGATCAACGACCTGACGGAGGTCGTCGGCGACCTGTTCAACCGCCTGGAGGAGGTTGAGTGCTGCACAGAACCGGTCAACCGCGTCGTGCCGACGCACAACGATCCCAACGCCGGGAACTTCATGCTCGACCCGCAGGGCGAACTGCGGCTCATCGACTTTGAGAACCTCGCGCTGGACAACCCCGTCGCCGATCTTGGCCTGTTCCTGACCTGGTTTGTAGACCCGCCGCGCTACGCCGACATGCTGCAGCACTACCCTCACGCCAGCCCTGAGGCGCTTCTGGAACGGATGGCGGTATGGGTTCCGCTGCGGTACATGGAGATCGCCGCCCACTGGGCGGCACGGCTGACCCGCGCGCGCACAGCACAGGACTGGGATTTTGCGCTGAAGTCGGTCGATGAATGGCTGCGTGGCGCGCTGGAGATCGTGTATGGCGGTGTGATCCCCACTCGCCTCGACGCGAGGCTGCGAGCCGTTACGGCGAGCCTCGCCGGGCGCGGCCCGCTCCCACCGGCTGAGGCGTAAGGGGCGTCACCAATACGAAAAACTGACGCCCCGCCGGTCGCCAGTTTCTCATAGCTTCTATGGTTGCATCGGCAGATAGTCAGCGCCGCCCGGCTCCCTACCGATCCTCAAGCTCGTCTTCCTGGCGCCCGCCCTTCTTATAGCGGTAGGTGATGCGCCCCTTCCCAAGATCATAGGGCGAGAGTTCAACGCGGACGCGGTCCCCGAGCAGGATGCGGATGTAATACTTGCGCATCTTGCCGGAAAGATAAGCCAGGACTTCCTGGTTGTTGTCCAGTTCCACCCGGAACATCATGCCGGGCAGCGCCTCGACAACAGTGCCTTCTACCTCAATTTTGTCTTTAGAACCCATATGGTCCTTTCAGTTTAATAGTGGTGCCGTAATGGTCGACAAGCAGCCGACAAGGAAAACCGAAAGACCGTCGGCGCTTTCGGTTTTCCGTAAACGGCAGTGTATAACTTAGCGTCGGCCCCTCGAGGCGGCGCTAGCCGCGCTCGACCTTGGACTGCCGGCGGCGGATACGCCGGAGCGCCTTCTTCTTCTGAATGCGCCGCAGCTCACTCTTGCTCACGTGCCAGCGCTTGCGACGAACGGTGCTAAGAACGCCGCTCTTCGAAACCTCCTTACGGAAGCGCTTGAGCAGCTGCTCCTGCGATTCGCCGGGACGCAAACTCACTCGAGTCAACCTGTTTCACCTCCTCTCCAACAAACAGCTTCAAATTCACGCAGGCTACGGCTGCGGAAAGATCATCACATCTAGATTGCGTCGGCTTCGGCAACAGGCTCTTCTGCGAGCGGATCGTCGTCCTCGCCGCGCGACTCCTGTTCCCGCTTGCGGCGGTAGTAGCGCTCGCGGTCGGCGTCGGTCAGACCCTTGATGCTCAGGCCCATTCTCTGGCGGCGCGGCTCCAGGTTGATGATCCGGGCCACGACATGGTCGCCAGGGTTGAGCACGTCCTCGACGCGCTGCGGCGGAGGCTCGCTGATCTCGGAGATGTGCAGCAGGGCTTCGATACCGTTGTCTAGCTCGACGAACGCCCCAAATGATACCACACGTGAAACCGTTCCATCAACCAGATCCCCCAGACCGTGGTCGCGGGCGATCTCCTCCCAGGGGTTGGGCAGCAGGCGCTTGAGGCTCAGGCCGATGCGCTGCTGCTCGTGGTCAAGCTGGAGGATGTACGTCTGAATCTGGTCGCCCGGCTTGACGATCTCGCTTGGATGGTTGACCCGGTGCCACGCAAGCTCGGAAACATGGATGAGACCGTCAGCGCCGCCGAGGTCGACGAAAGCGCCGAAGTCCCGCAGGCTGCTGACCGTTCCCATGACCACATCGCCGACCTTGAGTTCGTCGAGCAGGCGCTTCTTTGCCTCCTCGCGCGCCTCGCGCTGGGCCAGCCGCTGTGAGAGTACGAGCCGCCGCCGCCGCGAGTTCACCTCGATAATCTTCATCTCAAGCTCGCGCCCGATGAAGGTCTGGAGCGCCTCGATGCGCTCCTGCTCATCCAGCCCGCGCGGCAGGCCGACGATGTGCGAAGCGGGGACAAATCCGCGAAGCTCGCCGTAGGGCACAATGAGCCCTCCACGGTTGGAGTCAATAACCCGGGCGCAGTGCAGGTCGCCACGCTCCATCTGCCGCCGGGCGCGATCCCAGTCTCGGCTGGCGCGCGCCTGCTGGATGGACACGATGAGGTTGCCCTCACGGTCCTCTGTGTTCACCACCATAACGGTGATGGTATCTCCCACTTTGTATGAGAACTCGTCGCCCAGGGAGTCCGCTTCGTGACGTGGGACGACGCCGTCGCGCTTCAGCCCGACGTCGACAATAATGCCGTAATCGTCTACGGCCAGGACAGTACCGGTGAGCAAGTCACCCCGCGATACCTCCTCTAACTGTTCAAATGACTCCTCCAGCAGTGCGGCGAAGTCAAATGACGGATCGTCAGAGGACTGCGAATTAAGACCCATAATGTGTGCGTCTCCCTATGTGGTTTTAAGAAAGCATGGAAATCTGGCCCGTCTCCCGGTGGAGTGGGCACCGCAAGCCAAATGGATCGTGGGAGGGATCAGTCGGCCGGCCACCGACGGAGACCCGAACATGACGTGCAATTACCTCATAGGTGCAGTTACCGGTATTCTAACTGCATGCGTGGGAGATGTCAATGGGACGCTAACGCCATGAGATACAGGTCTGATGTCCGATCACTTTGCCGGGGTGTGTGGCGTAGACTCAGACATCAGCCCGTGGGGGCAGGCTCCGCCACCGCTGCAAGGTGAGGACGCAGGGGGCGGGAGAGGGTGCGGGCAGGGGCATCTCACCGCGCCCCTGCCCGCGTAGGTTGGCTGTTACGAGCTGACTGTGCTGCCCACCGGGGGCAGCCCGGCCAGCGCCATCGCGATCTCTTCCTCGGGGTACTCGAAGTCCTGCAGCACCCCGGCCTGGTAGTCGATATAGGCTTGCATATCGAAGTGGCCGTGCCCGGAGAGGTTGAACAGGATCGTCTCGCTCCGGCCTTCCTCCTTGCAGCGCAGCGCCTCCTGGATGGCGGCGGCGATGGCGTGGTTGGACTCCGGCGCGGGGATGATGCCCTCCGCCCGCGCGAACTGCACGCCCGCCCGGAAGGTGTCAAGCTGCTGCACGGCCCGCGCCTCGATCTGCCCCAGCTCCAGCAGGTGGCTGATGAGTGGCGCCATGCCATGATAGCGCAGCCCGCCGGAGTGGATGCCGGGCGGCACAAACTTGTGCCCCAGCGTATGCATCTTGATGAGTGGTGTCATCTGCGCGGTATCGCCGAAGTCGTAGGCGTACGGGCCGCGTGTCAGCGTCGGGCAGGCGGCAGGTTCGACGGCGATAACGCGCGTGTCCTGCTCGCCGCGCAGCTTGCGCCCGATGAACGGGAACGCCAGCCCGGCGAAGTTCGATCCCCCACCCGTCGCACCGATGATGATGTCCGGGTAGTCGCCGGCCATCTCAAGCTGGAGCAGCGCCTCCTGCCCGATGATGGTCTGGTGCAGCAACACGTGGTTGAGCACGCTGCCCAGGCTGTACTTCACGTCGTCGTTCGTCGCGGCGACCTCCACCGCCTCGCTGATCGCGATGCCCAGTGAGCCGAGCGAGTCGGGGTTCTCCGCCAGGACGGCACGCCCGGCGTTCGTCAGATTGCTGGGGCTGGCGTGGACCGTCGCCCCGTAGACCTCCATCATGGCACGGCGGTAAGGCTTCTGGTCGTAGCTCACCCGCACCATAAAGACCTCGCACTCCATGCCGAAGAAGGCGCAGGCCATCGCCAGCGACGAGCCCCACTGCCCGGCTCCCGTCTCGGTGGCGAGCTTGCGAACGCCCTCCTCGCGGTTGTAGAAGGCCTGCGCGATGGCCGTGTTGGGCTTGTGCGAGCCAGCCGGGCTGACGCCCTCGTACTTGTAGTAGATCTTCGCCGGGGTGTCGAGCGCCTTCTCCAGCCCGCGCGCGCGGATGAGCGGCGAGGGACGGTACATGCGGTACACCTCGCGCACCGGCTCGGGGATCTCAATCTCGCGCTCGGTCGAAACCTCCTGCATGATCAGCGCCATTGGGAAGAGCGGCGCAAGGTCGTCCGGCCCGACGGGCTGGCCTGTGGCGGGATGCAGGACGGGCGGCGGCGGTTCGGGCAGGTCCGCCATGATGTTGTAATACACCTTCGGCATCTCGCTCTCAGGCAGGTAGTACTTGCGCGTTCCGTTGTCAGCCATGGTTGTTCCCTCCTCCTTCGGCGTGGACTCCACGCCTTGAATTGATCGATTGTGTTCAAGCTGTGCTCGCCGGGCGGCGTCCCCCTGCCGCCGCCCCGGCAATTTGCTCATCGCTGCCCGGCCCTGCCGGGCGGTGACTTCTCCCGTTTCCCCTCCTCGTGATGCTTGCTGTTCTTAGCGGTACAGATCGATGATGCGCTCGCGGGTCAGGCTGGTGAGGCCCATCGCCTCACGCGCCTGGGCGAGCGTTTCCTGCGCGATGGGGCGCGCACGCTCGGCGCCGGCCCGCAGGATGTCGATCACGTCATCGGGACGCTCCTCAAGGAAGCGGCGACGCTCACGGATCGGGTCGAGGAAGGCGTTGAGCTTCTCCGAGAGCACCTTCTTGCACTCCACGTCGCCAATCGTGCCCTTGCGGTAGCGCTCTTTGAACTCCTCGACCTGCTCCTTGTCCGGGTTAAACAGGTCGTGATAGATGAACAGCGGGTTGCCCTCCACCGTGCCGGGGTCGGTCGCATGGATGCGGTTGGGGTCGGTGTACATGCTCATTACCTTCTGGTGGACGGTCTTGGAGTCGTCGGAGAGCATGATGGCGTTGCCCAGCGACTTGCTCATCTTGGCCTTGCCGTCGATGCCAACCAGCGTCGGCGCATCCTCAGGGATGAGCGCTTCCGGCTCGGGGAAGACCTCACCGAAGCGGGTGTTGAAGCGGCGGGCGATCTCCCGCGTGACCTCGACGTGGCTGAGCTGGTCCTTACCAACCGGCACGACATCGCCCTTCACGATCAGGATGTCGGCGGCCTGCAGCACCGGGTAGTTGAGCAGCCCGGCGGACGGCTCGGTGATGTGCAGGTTGTGCATCACGTCCTTGAGTGTGGGCACGCGCTGAAGCCGAGGTACGGTCGTCAGCATCGTGAAGAGCAGCGTCAGCTCCGCCGTTTCCGGCACGTCGGACTGAAGGTAGTAGGTGACCTTGTCGGGCTCCACGCCGGCGGCGTAGTTGTCGATCACAACATCGATCGCGTTCTGGCGTGTCCTGAGCACGTCCTCCTTGTCGGGGTGGGTGGTCAGCGAGTGGTAATCCGCGACAAGCAGGAACATGTCATACTCGTGCTGCATCTTGACGCGGTTTTTAAGCGTTCCGACGTAGTGCCCGAGGTGCAGCTTGCCGGTCGGGCGGTCGCCCGTCAGGATACGCTTCTTGCTAACGTGTGTCTCTGCCATAACCTTTCGTTTCTCCTGCTGGTGTCCTCATCACATGACGACGAACGGATCATTCGGCGGCAGCGCCGGGCCGAGAAATTAAAAACGCCCGCCCCGGCCAGATGTACTGGCGCAAGGGACGAGCGTAAAATGCCCGCGGTGCCACCCTCATTAAGCCGCGCTCTCGAAAACAAAAAGCCCCGATGAAACGCGGGGCTTGCATTTGCAAGCGGGAGAGCCAGCTTCACTCGTTCAAGCACGTGCAGCGTGGGCTGCAGATGCCTGTCGCCCTGATAACGGTGGCGCCTCCGGCCAGGACTACTCGCCTGCCGCACCTGCGGCGGCTTTCGCCCGGGCAACTCCCCGGCCCATTCAACGCCTGCGCACGCACCGCCCTCACAGCACGGCTGGCTGACCAGCCGGGGCGGCTCTCTGAGCGCCGCTTCGACGCCTACTATTCCGGTTCGCCGTCGTTGTGATCTTCAATTAGCAGAGGTCAGTCTAGCAAAATTCGGGGGTGATGTCAAGCGGGGAGCCGCGTACGTTTAGGGGGCTCGCTCTGCAAGCCAATCCTCCTCTTCAGCGATCGCAGGTCGCGACCGGGAGAGGGGGTTAGGAGGTGAGGGCAGTGAGGGACCTCCTCCGCGATTGAGCATCGCGGCTGTCGGCGATCAGACAGGAGCCGTGAAGTTTATTCGCGGCGGTTCTTTTGGGGCCTCCTCTGCGATTGGCATCGCGGCTGTCGGCCCCAACTGATGCGGCTTTGACACGCTCACCTGGCGCACCGTATAATTCCTCAGATAAACACGATTATCCACAAACCAAGCCACACCACACGGAGTTATCATGCCCAAGGACCCGTTGCGTAGAGAACTGCTGACCTGGGAGGATGTCGATATGCTGATCGATATCCTGCTCGGGCAGCTTCGAGAGGCAGGTCCATTCGACGGACTCATTATGATTACGCGCGGCGGCATCATCCCCGGCGGGATGCTCTGCGAAGCGCTCGACATCCAGCATGTGCTCACGGCGGCGGTGCGTTTCGCGCCGGGGTTGGAGGATCAGCCGCTTGCGGCCTGGCCCGAGTTCCTGCAGTTCCCCGCCGACGATCTCATCGAGGGCCGCCGGTTGCTCATTGTTGACGACGTATGGGGCAGCGGGCGCACCTCGACGGCGGTATCCGGGCGTGTCGAGGCGGGCGGGGGCCTGCCCTCGACCTGCGTGCTGCACTTCAACCCCTATCGCACGCTGTTCAAGAAGACACAGCCCGACTACTACGCCGCGGTCACCGACGCCTGGATCGTGTATCCCTGGGAGATCGACCGGGGCACGGACAACATCGCCGCCGGGCCGCCAGGCGTACATAACTAGCCGGATGCCTTCCAGCAAAAAGCGGGCAGACGTCGCCACATCTGCCCGCTTCTGTTGTGTTCGCCCGGGTGGCTGGTATCAGTCGTCGGCGGCGCCGCGCAGCAAGACATCCGGGGCGGGCATCGCCGTCGGGTGCGTGATGCCGAGGTTCTTCTGCGTGAAGCCGATCCGCTTCTTCTCCGGCTCAATGCGCACCACGTGCATCACCACCGTGTCGCCGCGCCTCACATACGAGTACGGCTCGGTGAGGGAGCCGTCGGCCATCTCCGTGATATGCAGCAGCCCCTCGATGCCGTCCTCCAGCACGACGAACGCGCCAAAGTCCACGACGTTGTTGACTTTACCCTGCACCACCTGACCGACGTGGTAGTTTTCCAGAACCGTATCCCACGGATCGGGGAGGGTGCGGCACAGGCTGAGGGCGATGCGCTGCTGCTCGTGGTCAAGCTCCAGCACGTAGACGTTCACCTCGTCGCCAATGCTGACGACATCCGCCGGATGCGGGACGCGATGCCACGCCAGTTCCGACACGTGGATCAGCCCATCTGCACCACCGATGTCCACGAATACGCCGAAGTCCCGGATGCCCGTGACCCGGCCCGGCACGATGTCGCCGACGCGCAGTTCAGAGAGCAGGCGTTCTTTCTGGGAAGCCCGCCACTCGCGCTGGGCTTCGCGCTGGGAGAGGATCAGGCGGCGGCGGCTCTGGTTGACCTCGATGACCTTCAGCCCAATGGTCGCGCCGATCATCTGCTCCATCGCCTCGCGCCGCTCCGTGCCGGACAGCCCGTGCGGAATGTCCACGCAGTGGGAGATGGGTACGAAGCCCTCCAGCCGCCCGAACTGGACGAGCAGCCCGCCTTTGTTGTAGCCTGTCACCGGGGCTTCGACCAGTTCGCCGCTCTCCAGCAGTTCGCGGGCGCGGTCCCAATCGTGACCCTGCAGGCCGAGGTTGATCGAAACGATCAGGTTACCGTCTGCGTCGCTCGGGTTCAGCACGTAGACCGGCACCACGTCCCCAACCCGGATCGACTGCAGCAGCTCGGGCGGCATCCGTTCAAGGTCCTGAGGGGGAACGATGCCATCCCGCTTCACCCCCATGTCCACGACGATTTCGGACTTCTCAATCTTAATGATTTCAGCTTCCCGAATATCGCCGCGTTGTGGCTCGTCAAAACTTAAATAATCATCCAGCAGCGCCCCGAAGTCCTGCATTTCCTCTTCGCTGCTATCTCGAAACGTGCCGACCGTATCCACTTATACGTTCCCTCCCACTAAAAGGTGGTGCATATGACATCAGCCGGCAAAGCCGGCTCAAGGAATTTGCTCGGGGTAACTGGTCGGATTGGCCTTGAATGGGGGTGGTGGCGCTGGCGTCGGGTAAACTCGAGGTAAATAGACTTTAGATGTCAAATTTCTCATATTCAGTATAGTCACAGCATATAGGTGAGTCAACCGGTTAGCAGGCAATTATTCTCAGCGAAATCTGGTAAAAGTGCGCTAATCCGGTCACCTGCGGGCGGGCAAAGATGAAGTACGCTGGCCGCTCGACTATAATCTATGGGCTTTTAGTCGGTGTTGAACGAACTGAAAACAGAGGGAAACCGGCGAGTGATCTTCAAACGGCAGTCTGAGGGGGCGAACGGCCTGCAGTTGCGCCCGGCGCGCGCAGGCGAGGCGGAGGCTGCTGCCTTCATCCGGATCGAGGGATTGAGCAAGAGCTATCGTGAGGGTGACCGGACGCGGGTCGTGCTGCACGAGGCAAGCGCCGTCTTCCGCCCGGGGGAGTTCGTCGCGATCATCGGCAAGAGCGGCAGCGGCAAGAGCACGCTGCTCAACCTGATCAGCGGTATCGACCGCCCGGACAGCGGCGCGGTGTGGCTGGATGGACAGAACCTCGTCGCGCTGGACGAGCGCCAGCGCACGCTGTTCCGGCGGCGGCACATCGGCTTTGTCTTCCAGTTTTTTAACCTCATCCCGACGCTGACGGTATGGGAGAACGTCGTGCTGCCGCTGGAGCTTGGCGGCGGGGTAGGGCCGGAGGCGCGCGAACGGGCGGAGTCGCTGCTCGACGCGGTCGGGCTGCTTGACCGGCGCGAGACCTTCCCCGACCGGCTCTCCGGCGGCGAGCAGCAGCGCGTGGCGATCGCGCGGGCGCTCGTGCACGACCCGCTGCTCGTGCTGGCCGACGAGCCGACCGGCAACCTCGACGATGCGACCGGCGTGCGCGTGCTCGAACTGCTCGACCGGCTGACCCGGCAGGCGGGCAAGAACCTCATCATGGTGACGCACAGCGACGAGGCCGCAGGCTACGCCGACCGTGTGCTGTGCCTTCAGGCGGGGCGGCTGGAAGATTGTGATGGGTAGGGGATCGGAATCGACAAACGGCAGCGCCCGTACACTGCGTAACATCGGCTGGCGATACCTGCTGCGGCACCCCTGGCAGAGCGTGCTGATGGTGGTTGGCATTATGCTGGGGGTAGCGGTTGTCGTCTCCATCGACCTGGCGAACGAGAGTGCGAGCCGCGCCTTTGACCTCAGCGTTGAGTCGGTCGCCGGGCGGGCCACGCACGAGATCGTCGGCGGCCCGCAGGGGCTTGACGAGGCGATCTACACGTGGCTGCGCCGGAGCGGGCTGGCGAATGCCGAGGACGCCGTGGCCATCGCGCCCATCGTCACCGACATGGTGGCCTCGCCGCAGCTTGGCGACCAGCCAATGCGCCTGCTGGGGGTGGACCCCTTCGCCGAGGCGCCCTTCCGCCGCTACCTCGCCGGGGAGGGCGACACCCCGATCGGGGAGATCACGGCGTTCATGACCGAGCCGGGCGCGGTGCTGATCTCGACCGACGTGGCGGAGCGGTTCGGGCTGGAGATGGGGGACGCGCTCACGCTGGAGGTCACCGGGCGCGAGCGGCAGGTGTTCGTCGCGGGGCTGCTGGAGCCTTCCGACGACCTGAGCCGCCGCTCGCTCAACGGGCTGATCCTCGCTGACGTGGCAACCGCACAGGAGGTGCTCGCGCGCCCCGGCGTGCTGGATCGCATCGACGTGCTGTTGCCCGAAGGCGACGAGGCGACAGCCGAACGCCTCGCGGCGCTGCTGCCGGAGGGTGTGCGCTTGCAGCCGGTAGCGGCCCGCACCGGCACGGTTGAGCAGATGACCGACGCCTTCCGCACCAACCTGCTCGCGCTGAGCCTGCTGGCGCTCGTCGTCGGCATGTTTCTGATCTATAACACGATGACGTTCTCCGTCGTGCAGCGCCGCCCGCTGTTCGGCACGCTGAGGGCGCTCGGCGTGACCCGGCGCGAGGTATTCTGGATGATCGTCGGGGAGGCGTTCGCCGTTGGGCTGCTCGGCGCGCTGCTTGGCGTGGGGCTGGGTATCCTGATGGGGCAGGGCGCGGTGCGGCTCGTCACCCGCACGGTGAACGACCTGTTTTACACCGTGTCCGTGCAGGGCGTGCAGGCGCCGCCGGTCAGCCTGGTGAAGGGCCTGCTGCTCGGCATGATGGCGACGGTCGTCACGGCAGCGCTGCCCGCCTGGGAGGCGGCGAGCGTGCCGCCGCGTGCGGCGCTCTCCCGCTCGGATATCGAGGCGCGGGCGGGCGCGTTGCTGCGCTGGGTGGCACTCGGCGGCGTCGCCATGCAGATCGCCGGGGCCGTGCTGCTGCTCGTGCCCGCGCCGGGCCTCACGCTGAGCTTCGCCGGGACGTTCGCAGTGGTCGTCGGAGCGGCGATGCTCACCCCGCTCGTGATGCGGCTGCTGCTGCGGATCGCGACGCCGGTCATGGCGGGCGTGTGGGGCCCGCTGGGGCGGATGGCGCCGCGCACCGTGGCGAATGCGCTCAGCCGCACGTCTGTGGCGGTAGCGGCGCTGATGGTCGCGGTGTCCGTCACGATTGGCATCACGCTGATGGTCGGTAGCTTCCGGCACACCGTCGAGGTGTGGCTGGAGCAGACGCTGCGGGGCGACATCTACATCTCCGTGCCCGGCGGCACGCAGAGCCGCCCCATCACCGTAGTTGACCCGGCGGTTGTCGAGGTGCTGGAGGGCTGGCCCGGCGTGGTGAGCATCGACACCGTGCGCGCGGTCGAGATCGACTCGCCCGGCGGGCCGGTTGAGGTTGCTGCCGTTTCCAGCGCCGACTCGGTCGCGGCGCGGCAGTATCTAGCTGCCGACGTGCCACCCGCGCAGATGTGGGAGCGGGTCGAGCAGGGCGCGGTGATCGTCAGCGAGCCGTTCGCGCGGCGTGCGGGCCTGCCTCAGCGCGGGGGCAGCGTGACGCTCTACACGCCGCAGGGCGAGCGGACCTTCCCGGTGGCGGGCATCTACTACGACTACAGCTCGACCGCCGGGCAGATCACAATGTCTCAGCACTTGTACCGCGAAATATGGGGTGACCAGAGCATCACAGCGGTGGCGCTGCTGCTGGAGGAGGGCGTCGACGCGGACGAGGTGACCGTGGCGCTGCAGGAGCGGCTTGCGCCGGTGCAGCGGCTGCTCATCCGCCCGAACCGCGCGTTGCGTGACGATGCGCTGCTTGTCTTTGACCAGACGTTTGCCATCACCGGTGCGCTGAATGTGCTGGCGACGGTCGTGGCCTTCGTCGGTGTGTTGAGCGCGCTGCTCTCCCTGCAGCTTGAGAAGCAGCGCGAGCTGGGCATCCTGCGGGCGGTCGGCATGACGGTGCGCCAGCTATGGAGCCTGACCATGCTGGAGACGGGCATTATGGGCGCGATTGCCGGGCTGCTCTCGCTGCCGACAGGGTTCGCGCTGGCGCTGATCCTGATCTACATCATCAACCGGCGTGCCTTCGGCTGGACGCTCCAGCTTCAGGTTACGCTTGGTCCGTTCGTGCTGGCGATGCTGGTGGCGGTCGCGGCGGCGCTGCTGGCTGGCGTGTACCCGGCGCGGCGCATCAGCCGGATGGCCGCCGCCGATGCGATCCGCTTTGAGTAACCGCCAGGGTTAGGGATAGATGTCTGCGACCGAGTTGACGATGCGGTGCGGGCGGTAGGGGTAGCGGTCGACCTCTTCGCGCGTCGTGACGCCGCTCAGCACGAGGATCGTTTCCAGCCCGCTCTCGATGCCCGCGACCATGTCGGTGTCCATGCGGTCGCCGATAATTGCGGCCTCGTCCGCCCTCGTGACGCCCAGCTTCTTTATCGCATGGCGCATCATCAGCGGGTTGGGCTTGCCCACAAAGTATGCCTTTTTGCCCGTCGCCATCTCGATGGGCGATATAAGCGCGCGGCAGGCGGGTATAATCCCTTGCTCGGACGGTGCGGTCAGGTCGGTGTTGGTGCCTATCAGCTTTGCGCCGCGCTGAACAAGCCGCACCGCATGCTCGATTTTCTCATACGAAAGCGAGCGCGTTTCGCCGAACACAACATAATCGGGGTTATAGTCGTTCATTGTCATCCCGGCATCGTAAAGCGCGTTGACCAGCCCCGGCTCCCCTATTACATACACGCTTGCGCCCGGGGACTGCGACGCCAAAAAGGACGCTGTTGCCAGCGCACTGGTGTAAAAGTGCTCTTCGCTGACCGAAAGCCCCATACGGGCGAGCTTTAGACTGAGCTCTCGCGGCGAGCGCTCGCTGCTGTTGGTCAAAAAAAGAAACTTCTTGTCGTTTTTCACAAGCCAATCGACAAATTCCGGCACATGCGGGAGCAGCCGGTTGCCGTGATAGATAACGCCGTCCATGTCGCATATAAAAGCTTTTTTCTCAAGAATTGCCGGTATCACTTCAGCCATATATGTTATCTCCTTGATTATCGTTATCTCTCTTAATTTTTTACATTATATCGCAATTATGACAAATTGTCTATAGACAAATCGCAAAAAACATGTATAATAGTATCTGACACAAATTTACCGGAGGTAAATGATGCTATGAAAATCGGCGTAATGGTTGAAAGCTTCCGCCGCGATTTTGTTGATGCCGTTCGCATCGCCGCAGAAATCGGGGCAGAGGGTATTCAAAAATATGCCACTCAGGATTACAATATGACCGACGCACAGGCACGCGAAATGCTCGATATCGTCGAGTCCCACGGACTGGTTTTCTCGGCACTGTGCGGCGACTTCGGTCATGGATTCACCGACCCCGACAAGAACCCCGAGCTTATAGACAAATCCAAGCGCGTGCTTGAGCTGTCAAAGAAGCTCGGCTGCTCCATCGTCACCACTCACATCGGCGTCGTGCCCGAAGAGGAAAACGAAACGAAAGAAATTATCCGCAAAGCATGCCGCGAGCTTGCCGAGTTCGGCGATTCTATCGGCGCATACTTCGCGGTCGAAACCGGCCCCGAGAAGGCGGTTGTTCTGCGTGACTTCCTGGACAGCCTGGGCGCAACCGGCGTCCGCGTCAACTTTGACCCTGCCAACCTTGTCATGTGCGTCGGCGACAATGCCGCCGAGGCTGCCAAAGTGCTTGGCCCGTATATCGTACATACCCACGCCAAAGACGGCATAATGATAGGCAACATGGAAGGCTGGGAGGAGCTGCCGCTCGGACAGGGCGACGTCAACTTCGACGAGTATCTGCCCGCGCTCGCTTCGACCGGTTTTAACGGATTTTTGACCATCGAGCGCGAGGTCGGCGACAATCCGGAGGCCGACATCCGCATGGCTGCCGACTTCCTGCGCGAAAAACTCAAAAAGTTTGGCCTTGACAAATAACTGTTTGCCGGCTGTTTTCATATAAATTTCATAGAAATCGAGTGCCGCTGCGCCTGACATCCGTCACGGTGCGGCGGCTTTTTGCTTTGCGCCGGGTGCTTGTGCGGCAACTGCCGCAGCAGAAAATCCGGCCGGCCTCACTGCCGTCTGCCCCTGTGCGGCGGAGTTTATATATTTTGCAAAATTTTCTCGGGTAAATAAGATTTTCTATTTCGCAGATAATATATATCATGTGATTTGTTTATAAAAAACCAATCAAATATTAAACAAATCATAAGTATTCGGTATCTTTAATCTTAAAACTTACCCTGCTATACTAAAACTGCACTTGCGGCCGGCTGCTGTGTCAAAATACACAACAACTACTGGGCATCTGTAATGGAAGTATTAAAACTAATCAATAACGCTATACTTGTGCTTTTTATTATTATTTACTCATACCAGCTGCTGTTTATCCCCATATCTGTTGCGGGGTGGCTGGCAAAATCGAAAAGCCGCAAAAGCGGCGAGCAAAAATCTGTCCCGCGCCTGCGATATGCGGTTTTGACCTGTGCACGCAACGAGGAGGCGGTGATAGGCGAGCTGCTGGACAGCATTGCGGCGCAGACCTACCCCGCCGAGCTTGTACAGACGTTTGTAATCGCAGACAACTGCACCGACTCGACGGCTGAAGTCGCCCGCGCGCATGGTGCGGTCGTGTACGAGCGGTTTAACACAGAGCTTGTCGGCAAAGGATATGCGATGGACGAGCTGCTTGCGCGCATCGACGAGGATTACGGCGACATATTCGACGGCTATATAGTGTTCGATGCCGACAACCTGCTTATGCCGGACTATATAGAGCGCATGAACGAGACTTTTGCGGCGGGCAAATGTGAAATTATAACCAGCTATCGCAACACCAAAAACTATGCCGACAACTGGATTTCGGCCGGATACGGGCTCAACTTCCTGCGCGACGCGTGCTGCCACAACCATGCGCGCAGCCTGCTCGGGACAAGCTGTTTTGTGACCGGCACCGGATTTCTGTTCAGCCGCAGGATAAAAAACAAAATCGGCGGCTGGCCGTATCACATGCTCAGCGAGGACATCGAGTTTACGGCCGACCAAATCCTGGACGGCGAGCAGATAGGATTTTGCCGGCAGGCCGAATTTTTCGATGAGCAGCCCACAAATTTTATTCAGTCGTGGCACCAGCGCATGCGCTGGGCAAAAGGCTATCTGCAAATGTACCGTCGCTATGGGGGCAGGCTGTTTTTGGGGATGCTGCGCGGGAGCTTCGCCTGTTTTGACATGACAATGTCGACCATGCCGGCCATGGTGCTCTCCATAGTCGGAATAGCCGCCAACGTGACGCTTGCGGCTGCCGGCGCGCTGCTCGGCGACAACATTATGATAGCCGTTTCGTCGCTTTGCATAAGCACTCTTTATGCATATCTGACACTTTTCGTGCTCGGGCTTATAATCACCCTGACCGAATGGAGGCAAATTCGCGCGTCCACCGCAGGAAAACTAATTTACACGCTTACCTTCCCTATTCTGATGTTCACATATATCCCAATCTCGTTTGCCGCATTATTTGCCCGCGTGACCTGGAAACCCATCGAACACAGCGTCGTGGGACGCGCGCAAAAGCTGCTTTCACCGCGCGACGACGCGCTTTAGCCACAAAACAAAAACCGGGCCAATTGCATTTGGCTCGGTTTTATCCCTTGTCTTTATCCAAAAAACAGCCGTTTGAGCCATCATGCCCAAACGCGCGTCGAAAGACCTGTTGTGTTATTTGATAATCTCTCCGTAAACTTCTCCACAGCTTGCGTTTGCGGCATTCGATTCGTCGGTGTCAATGTGCATGGCGAGCGCAAAACTGGGGCTTACGCGCACAACCACGTCGCCAAAAACAAGCGAACGTTCGGGAGTGTCAACCTTCACCGAAACAACCTGCCTGTCCGTCACACCGATACGCTCCGCGTCTTCGGGCGTCATATGTATATGCCGTTTTGCGACGATAACGCCCTCGTCGAGTGTCACTTCACCGCACGGGCCAACGAGCTTGCAGCCGGGAGTGCCGGCAATGTCCCCGCTTTCGCGCACCGGCGCTGCGATTCCGAGAGTGCGCGCGTCGGTCATTGAAACCTCGACCTGACCCGCGGAACGCTCCGGCCCCAAAATTGAAACATTTGCTATCTGGTTTCTCGGCCCGACCACCGTCACGCGCTGCTCACACGCATACTGCCCGGGCTGGCTGAGATCCTTCTTTTTGGTGAGCGTGGCACCTTTGCCAAACAAAATCTCCACCTGTTCGGCGGTCAAGTGGACATGGCGCGCAGATGTCTCGACCAGCACTTTATTGTCCATTCCTATAAAACTCCTTGTCGATTGCATATTTATTTTATTATTATCCACAATACAATTATAAGCTTTTTATTTTAATTTTTATATGGCTAATAATGAATATTCGATAAACAAGGAGCTATTACATGGATTTCCTGAATTTTGCATCATTTACCAATGTTAAAAACAGCGATTCGGACGAGCGAGATGAAGGAAGCCCCCCGCCTCCCATGGGCTCACCCTCATGCGACGGCTCGGTAACCGTGCGAAGTCGCGGGGTTGCCGTCCACTGCATTACAATAATCGGGCAAATTGAGGGCCACTATATGCTCGGCAGCGGCACTAAAACCACCAAATACGAGCATCTCATACCCCTGCTTTTCGCGGTGGACGAGGACGAGAAAATCGGCGGCGTGCTGATTATCCTCAACACGCAGGGCGGCGACGTCGAGGCCGGGCTCGCGCTGTCCGAGCTTATTGCCAGCATGCGCAAACCCACCGCTTCGCTTGTGATTGGCGGCGGACATTCAATTGGCGTTCCGCTCGCCGTATCCGCCGACCGCTCGTTTATTGTGCCTTCCGCGACCATGACGCTGCATCCGGTGCGGATAAACGGGCTTGTGCTCGGCGCACAGCAGGCCTATGACTATCTGAACAAAATGCAGGAGCGCATCATCCGCTTTATATCAGAACACTCGGGAGTTTCCGCCGAAAAGCTGCGCGAGTTTATGTTCAAGACCGACGAGATTGCGACCGACCTTGGCACCGTGCTCAACGGCTATGAGGCGGTCGAGGTCGGC
>DGDY01000162.1 GCA_002385675.1 Anaerolineales bacterium UBA3940
ATAAGTATATCCCTCAAGCGGTTCAACCTTTTCCTCAGTTAAGATCTTTCCTCCAGTGTCTACTATAATTTTACTGCCATCCGGTAATGTTTTTTCTCGTGTTTCTTCTACTTCTCCACATCCAACAAGGTTGATCATTGCTAAACATAATACAAGCAGAAAACTTATGAATTTCAACTGAATCACCCCAAGCCACTCTACCTCAAAACATATTTTTAATCTTAAAAACTGCCGTACCCTCAGCAGGAGAGGGGAATATACCGGGGTCGGGGTGAGAGCATTCGGCCTGAATCAAAAAGGTCGCCCCGTGTGGGGCGACCTTTTGCTCAACTGTACCGGATGCTACTTGACGCGCACGCCACCGGTAACCGAAATTTCCTTGCGATACTGCTTCAACCAGCCGTACTTCGCAGGGTCCTCGATGATGAGGTTGTCGAGCGCCTCCGCATCATAGACCACTCGCGTCCCCTCGGAGGCCAGCCGGGCATAGCCGGTGCCATCGGACCAGCTCTCGCCGCGATACTCCAGCAGCATTTCGAGACGCTGCTTGGCCCTTGCTACAACCGGGTCTACCTCTTCCTCCACTTCGGAAAGGCGCTCGCGCGCCTCCCGGATGAGCGCAACCATTTCCGCAATCTCCTCGTCCACGGATTTGATCGCGTTCGGGTCAAGCCGCTCACGGTTGCGAATATCCTCAGCCATACAAATACCTCTTCAACCAACAACGCGTACGAGCTTATATTTTACCTCATCCGGGCCCATACCGCGATGATACAGGCGCTTTTTTATGGCTGATTTAGGTGGCGCGCATCGCACATATCAAACCTAAAACTGCTCTTTATACAGGCAAAGAAAGCCTATCCGGCTGCTCTAAGCCCACATCTCGCGCAGGTTCTCCCACAGGATGTACAGTGCCATGAGCACAACCAGCCCGATCACAATCGGCTGGAAGAAGTTGATCAGGATGATGACCGCCGCGACGAGCGCCAGCACCACCGTCACCAGTACGACAAGCTGCCCCAGCCAGCGGCGGAAGGCCGCCTCCAGCACGAGGATCAGCGCCAGCAGGATGCCCAGCCCGATCCACAGCGGTTCTTCAAACACGATCAGCGCGACGAACGCCAGCGCCACCAGCCCGATGCTGGTCGCCGCCCACAGTTCTGCGAGGAGCCCCAGCCGGAGTTGCTCATCGCTAAGGGGCCGGTGCCCGCGCCGGATATGCGCGCGGATCGGCCCGTAATCGCCCTCGCGCAGCCGTTCGATATGGTGCTCCAGCGCTTCGAGCAGCGCTTCATCCCGCGCAAGCTGCGCGCGCGCCTCGTCAAGCTGCGTCCTGAGCGCCTCCATCTGCTGGGCCTGCTGCTCAAACAGCGGCTTAAGGTGCGGCAGGCCGCGCATCGCGTCCATTTCCACGCCCAGCCGCATCAACTCGGTATGTGTGTGCTCGATGAGGTCGTTCAGTTCGTCGCGCCGGTTCAGGATGGCCGCCCGCCTGCCGAAGGCGCGCTCCAGCGCACGGCTCGGCGGCGGGACTTTCTCCAGCCCGGCCCAGCCAACCGGATCGTACCACGCACGGCGCACCGAGCCGTCCCGGTTGTACATCGGCCCGGCGGGGGCGTCCTCGCCGGCAAACGGATCCTGCATGTAGAAGCCCCACAGGCCGCGATACAGCCGCACCCAGTCCGGCACGGGGTCCAGCAGGATAGGTTCGTCCCACTCACGCTCCTGGCCCGGCCCGATGCCGCGCCCGTCGCCGCGTGCGTAGTCGATAAACGGGATGCGGAAGATGTTGAGCGCGGGCTGATCGGGCGGGTGCGTAAGCTGCACCCCCCAGTATTCCTCCAGCGCCTCGTTGCGCGCCTTCTGGATGCGGTCGGCCAGCTGGACGAGCGGGCGCATAAACGGCAGGTCGATCTCGGTGAGGTACTCGCCGGGCTGGAAGTAGCTGGCGTGCGAACCGGCGGCGACGTACACAACCGGATGCTCCCCAACCTTGTCGAGTTCGGGGTCCGTCCAGTGGCGGCGCAGATCGTCGCCGAAGTAATCGTGCGAGGCATACGCCACCCACTCCGGCTTGATCTGGTGGTCGTCGTCCTCGTACACGTAGATGCTCACCTGCTCCCAGTCGGCCTCATGGTCGTTGATGCCGAAGAAGCCGGAGCGCCAGTTGTTATACGCGTAGAAGAACCAGTACTGGAGCACAATCCAGTCCTGGTCGCGCACGACGCGGCCATAGTAGCAGGTATGCGGAGACTCCCGCATGATGCGCTCGTAGGTCATTGAGGCGGCGGCGGCAGTATCGCCGGGGATGCGCCCCCGCGCCAGCAGCACGAGCGACAGCAAGGCCTCCACAAAACGGGAAATGTAGCCAACGCGCGCCAGCCTGCCCCGCCCCGCCTCAAACACGTCCAGTTCGTCACGCTCCTTGCGGCGGCGGCTCTCCTCAAGCTGGTAGCGGGCGAGGTCGGCCAGGTTCAGCGGCTCGATGAACTGGAGATAGGTGACGGCGTCGAAGCCCTCAGCGCGGTGCTCGGCCAGCTTCTCCAGCGTGAGCTGGCCCTCCGGCACGAGGCACCGGGCCGCCGACCCGCTGCGCTGGATCCACAGGCTGCTCTCGCGCACGTAGGCTTCGGCGCTCATCGGGAAGAAACGCTCGCCGCGCGTGTAGCGCAGCACCGGCTCGAACCGCCTCAGCAGGGCGATGTCTTCAGCGCGTCCCATTGTTCTTATCCTCGATGGGGAGAAACGCCACGTGCACGCCCGGCAGCAGCAGGTACACCACCACAAACACGGCGTACACCAGGATCAGATAGCTGTAGAACGGCGCGGAGACAAAGTACAGCACCAGCCCCAGTATCAGGCTCAACGCCTGGGAGAACATCACCTGATGCCAGGCGCTCCGCCACTGCTGCAAAATCGTCAGGATGGCGAAGAACCCGGAGCCGATAATCATGATAATGCCCAGGATTTCAAGCACCTGGAAGGCCTCCGGCCCACCCTCCAGCACCTCGCGGATGGTCAGGTTATCGGTTTCGGAGACGAGGTATATGCCCAGGGCAAAGTGACCGGCCATCTGCCCCAGCAGCAGGAGCATCACCGCGACGACCGGCCAGGGACGTTTGCGAACCCGGGGGGCAGCGTGCTCCTCGGTCGCCTCGCGTTCGATGGGAACGTTAGCCATGCGCTCTCGTGTTTCCCTCTCCCTCCTGTCAGTCTGTACTGCGCCGCTCTCCTTGATCCAACCAGCCCATACCCCCGGAGTCAACCGGCGGGCGCAAGCCGCCGGGGAGAGCGGCGCAGGTGAAGCTCCCCGGTCCGTCAGTCGATGGACTCCTCGATGACAGTCGAGTCGCCCATCGTGTCCTCCAGCGTGAAGCCGATCTTGATCGTCACCTGCCAGTACGCGACTCTGCCCCCCTCAATGTAGCCGCGTGTGTCGACCACCTCAAACCAGCGCATGTTCTTGATCGTCTTATTGGCGCGGGCAATGGCGTTCTGGATCGCGTCCTCCATGCTCACGGTTGACGACCCGGTCAGCTCGATCTTCTTGTAAATATGATCAGGCATTCTGTCCCTCCGGTGGCTGCTTGCGAATAATGCGTGGACCTCGATTATAGCAGGCTGCCGCGCGATCCTTCCCCCTAGCCGCGCGGCACCGGCACCGGGCCGGTCATCTGCACGAGCGCAATGACGACCATCGCAACGCCGAGCGCTCCGCAGATCACCCGCGCACGGTCCCGCCCGACACGCCGCACCAGCCAGGCCGCGCCGCCCGCGCGGAAGAACCAATCCCAGTTATACACACTGGCGACAGCCCCCACCCCGCCGACCACAAACAGCAGCAGGATCACGGTAGACGACAGGGCAATGGAAATATCCGGGCGCATGGCGTTCCTCACTCGTCCAGGCGATAGTATTTGCGGATGCCCCACTCAAAGAGGCGACCCGGAATGAAAGGGCGCAGCGCGATCATGGCGCGCTGGGCCAGCGGCCCGACGGTGTAGCGCACCTTCGGGCGCGGCGTCTCGATGATGCGGCGTATAAGCCGCGCCGCCTGCTCGGGGTGCGCGCCCGACTGCTCGTCGGCTTCCATCACCCCGACACAGCGCCGCGCGCGCTCGCCGTAGGGGCTGGACTCCGTCGACTCCGATGTCCACTGGCGCTGTGCGGTGAACCCGGTGCGGAAGTCGCCCGGCTCCAGCAGGGCCACCCGCACCCCGAAAGGCGCGACTTCCATGCGCAGCGCCTCGGTCAGCCCTTCCAGCGCGAACTTGCTGGCGCTGTACCAGCCCTGGAACGGCAAGCCGACGCGCCCGCCGAGCGAGCTGACGTTGAGGATGAACCCGCTGCCCTGCCGCCGCATCACGGGCAGCGCCGCCCGGCACACTCGCAGCACGCCGAGCAGGTTCACGTCAAGCTGGCGCATCGCCTCCTCAGGCGTCGTCTCCTCGACCGCCCCGGCGATGCCGTACCCGGCATTGTTCACGACGACATCGAGCCGCCCCTCCTGTGTGACGATGTGCTCGACGGCCTGCCGCACCGAGGCCTCGTCGGCGACGTCCACTTGCAGCAGCGGGAAGGGCAGTTCCGGCGCAGCCTCGGGCTTGCGGCTCGTGCCATAGACGCGGTAGCCGTGCTCATGCAGATGCTCGGCGGTGGCGCGGCCCAGGCCGGACGACGCGCCGGTGATCAGGACGACGGGTTGGGAAGGCTTCATGTGGCTGGCTCTCTCTTGTGATGAGTTATTCAGACTCCCTGGACGCGGATGTGCGAAAACTTCACGCGGATCGGCTGCGAGTATATCTGCGACATGCTCTCAGGCGTCAGCCCGATGTTCTGCATGCCCCGGCGGTACTTCTCGATATAGGCCGGGTTGTCCTTGACGGCGGGCGCGGAATCATCGAGTGTCGCCCGCCCCAGAAACACGACGACGTCGGCGCCGCGCTCGTCGCTGTTGAAGTTGACGGCAACCCGGTCATTATTGCGGATGTTGCGCACCTTGAGCGACTGCGGCGGCGTGTAGATCGTGATCTCGTCGCCGCCCTCCCACACGAACCAGACCGGCGTCGGCTGTGGGACGCCATCCGGGCTGACGGTCGTGAGCCACACGACCGATTCGCTGCGCAGCCGCTCGGCGGCATGGGCGCGATTGGCGTCGGACAGGTTGAGCATATTCCCCCCTCTTTTTGCTGTTCGCTCACTTTCGTAACTGCCGGGGTCTTGCCTACCATCGATAGGGCTGCCCCCCTCACCCCCGGCGAGCCATCAGGCTCGCCGACCCCTCTCCCACAGGGGGCGAGGGGTGTTTGCTCACCGGGAGCCGGTAAATTTTCCCCTTCTCCCCTCTGTGGGAGAAGGGGTGCTCCGGGCCGCCGCAGGCGGTCCGGGGCGGGGATGAGGGGGTCGCCCCTACGCCCCCCGCTCCACCACCTGCCCCATCGGCTCGACGTCGTAGCCGGGCAGCGACGCCACCGCCGCGCGGAACGCCTCGTCGTGCAGCAGGCCCAGCAGCGGCTGGAGCAGGTCGCTCTCGTAGTGCTCGCGCGGGATGACCAGATCGTACCGCTCCCAGCCGATCGTCACGAAGTCAAGTTCCAGCGCGCGCGCCGCCGCACGGACGCCCATCCCGGTGCTCGCCGTGCCGCTTGCGACCGCCGCCGCCACCGCGAGGTGCGTGTACTCCTCGCGCCCGTAGCCCTGGATTGACGCCGGGTCGATGCCGCGCCGCCCCAGTTCGTAGTCAAGCAGGATGCGCGTGCCCGCGCCTCGCTGCCGGTTGACGATGCTCACATCCTCGCGGGTCAGGTCGTCAATCGAGGTGATGCCCTGCGGGTTGCCCGGCGGGACGATCAGCCCCTGCTCACGGCGAACGAGCGTCACGAGCACCACGTCACGGCCCGGCAGGTACTGGTCGATGTAGCGCCAGTTGTAGTCGCCGGTCTCCGGGTCGAGCAGGTGCGAGCCGGCAAAGTGCGCCTCGCCGCGTCGCAGCGCGACAAGCCCGCCCAGGCTGCCCACGTTCGCCGAGGACAGGCGCATGCCGGGTGCGCGCTCGGCGAGGTACTGCGCCAGCAGGTCGAGAATGATGTCATGAGAGCCGATAGCGACGATCGTGCGCGCGATCTGCGCGGGCGAACGGTACAGGTTGACCGTCACCTCTGCGCCCGCGTCAAGCCCCTCCGAGAAGCGGGGGATGCGCACAATGCCATCCGCCCGCACCAGCGACGAGATCACGCCCGCCCCGCGCGAGAGCGGCGTGGCGATCACCCGGTCGCCCACCTGCCCCACCGTCACGCGGACGTAGTCGTCATCGCCCGGCGGCGAGACGACCTTACGGCTGATCGCCGCCTTGATCGTCGGCGGCTCAGCGGGCGGCAGGCCCAGCCAGCGGCTGATCAGCCGCTCGACGAAGATCTCGCCGGTCAGCGCCGCCGACACCGGGTAGCCCGGCACGCCCACGACCGGCACGGCACGGCCCGCATCATTGCTTGCGCCCAGCATCCCGAAGATCACCGGGTGGCCGGGCCGCACGGCGACGCCGTGTACCAGCACCTCGCCAAGCTCCCGCACCACGTGGACGGTGTAGTCCTCCGTCCCGGCGCTCGACCCAGCGTTGATCAGCACCAGGTCATGCTCGCGTGCCGCCTCGGCAACCGCCGCCCTGAGCTGCTCGTAATCGTCCGGCACGATATGCCAGCGGGTCGCGACGCCGCCCCAGGACTCGATCTGGGCGGCGAGTACGAGGCTGTTGTACTCGATAATCTGCCCGCGCCGGATCTCGCCGCGTGCGGCCTGCTCCGCGCTGACCAGTTCGCTGCCCGTCGGGATGATCGCCACGCGGGGCCGCCGCCGCACGCGCACCGTGGCGTAGCCGCTGCCCGCCACCGCGCCGAGGTCTACCGGGCGCAGCAGGTGGTTGGCCGGGAGCACCAGTTCGGTTGCTACCATGTCCTCGCCCATCTGCCGGACGTGCTGCCAGGGCGCAACCGACTGGCGGATGAGCAGTTCGCCGGGCCGCTCACCCGGCTGCACGTTCTCGATCATGATCACGGCGTTGGCCCAGGGCGGCATGGCGTGCCCGGTGTTGACGGGCTTCGCCGGGCGCTCCACGCGCTCCAGGTCCTCGTCGCTCTCGACGGTCTGGAGCGCAACCGGGTTCGTCTCCGACGCGCCCTGTGTGTCCCGCGAGCGCACCGCGTAGCCATCCATTGCGCTGGCATGGTAGTGCGGCGCGCTGACCTTCGCCCATACCGGCTCGGCAGTCACGCGGCCCCGCGCCTCGGCGAGGGGTACCTCCTCGCCGGGGAACGGCGACCACAGCCCCGCCTGCTCCAGCGCGCTCGTGAAGTGCGCCCAGGCCTCGTCCATTGGAATATCATGGAGATAAACGTTGCGTTTTCGCATCAGGATGCCTCTTGGTGAGTGGTCGATATAGTGGTCTGTGGCTTGTGGCTTTAGGCTTCTAGCCCATAACTTATGGCAAGCTGCTATCGAGAGGGCGCCGCCACCGGGGCATATGTCGTCCCTTATACACATCTTACGCTTCCCACCCACAGGGTAGTGTGAATCTCG
>DGDY01000164.1 GCA_002385675.1 Anaerolineales bacterium UBA3940
GCACCGATGAACACGTCGGGGTCGAGCGGGCTGACGCGGTTGAGAACCAGCAACCCCGGCTGCAGGATGAGCTGGTAAAAGGCCAGCGCAAGGAGATTCGCGGCAATGATGATCAGCACGCTGGGCCGCGAGCCGGGCTGGAAAACGAAGATCGAGCCGAGCACGTGGCAGGCGAACCCGACCGCATACAGGATGTTGTTGCGGCGGAAGCTGATGCGTGCCACCAGACATATGAGCGCCACCAGCAGCAGCGCCAGCCCCACCACGCTTGTCGGCATCAGCACCAGCCCTGCGCCCGCCGCTATCAGCACGATCACCGCAGCGACTTCCAGCAGGCCGGTGCCGGGCACGTAAATCGAGGTGAGGGTCAGCCAGAAGCCGGCAATCAGCACGACGAACACAACATCAGTGCCCAGTGTCCGGTAAATGTTTGCAAGTTCAGCCATGCTGTGATGCTGCTCTCTTATTCATCGGGTCGCCGGGGTGGGAGCCGGCAGCACCAGCGTAATACAGCTCCCCCGGCCAACCTCGCTTTCAACAGAAAGCCATCCGCCATGCAGCCGGGCAATGTGATTGGCGATGGCCAGCCCCGCACCGGCGCCGCCCTGCTCCAGTTCCTCGCGGTTAACCTGGTAAAACACGTCAAACAGGCGCGCCTGCTCCTCCGCCGGGATGCCCGGCCCCTGATCGCAGACGATCAGGTTAACCCACTCTCCCGACTCGTTCACCTCAATGCTGAGGCTGACCTCCGCACCCGACGGCGAGAAACGGATGGCGTTGTCCAGCAATTCGCGCACGGCGATCTGCAGGTAGGTCACATCGCCCTCAACGGCAGGCAGCGGGTCGTCCGACGCAAAGTGCAGCGCGACGCCATGCTCGTCGGCCTTCTCGGTCATGGCGTGCACCACCTCCCCGACAACCTGCCCGAGGTCGTTAATCTGCTCGCGCCGCCGCTCGTAAATCTTGTCCCCCAGCCCGCTCTCCAGCTCCGCGAGCACCAGGAAGTTCTCAACCAGCCGCGTCAGCCGCTCGCTGCCCTCCATGATGCCCTCGATGTACTGGCTCAACTCCTCGGAATGGCGGAACGTCGGGTCGCTAGCCATCATGTCGGCGTAGGCAACGATAAACGTGAGCGGCGTGCGGAACTCGTGGTTAATGATGTGCAGGATGCTGCGCTTGATGGCATCGAGCCGCGCCTCCTGCGCCGCGTTGATCTGCTGGTGGCGGCTCAGGCTGGACTCAATGGCGACGAGCAGGTCTTCAAAGTCAAACGGCTTGGAGACATAGTCATCCGCGCCACGCAGCTTGCCCTGGCGCACGTCCTGCTTGTCGCCTTTCGCCGAGAGGAAGATGAACGGGATGGACACCCACTCGGGGCGGGCACGGACCGCTTCAAGCAGTTCGTAACCGTCGAGGCGTGGCATGCGGATGTCGGAGACGATGAGGGAAGGCGGCTCGGGCATCTGCTCCAGCCGCTCCAGCGCCTCGGCCCCGTCCGAGGCAGCGGTTACCCGGTAGTTGGCAAACTCCAGCAGGTCAACGATGCCTGAGCGCAGGCTGTCATCGTCTTCCACGACGAGGATATGCTTCTGAACCATGTGCTCCTGCCAGTGGCCTGAGGTGGCCGCAGCTAGACGGTGATGATCGAGCATGTCATATCCCTCGCCCACTTAGAGTATAGCACAGGTTAAGAACTCGCACCTTTTGACCGGCGCACCCCCTCCGCCCGGTGCTCGTATCGCGATCCCCGGGCACCTACCCCTTGCAAGAGGGAGGAAGGACCGAGCGGCAGCGCAGTCGCCGCGAGGCCGGGAGGAGGTACCGGCAGGCAAGCTGCAACTGATCCGGCTGAAGACCCCGCCTGACGTCTTTCGTCATCAGTATACCCCGGCAGCCCGAACCCCGTTATCCCAATTATCGGGAGGGATCCGTGGGCCAGCAATGGGTGTATTTCCTGCTATTGGCCGGGCCGCGCGGCGCTCTCCACGTCACGAAGCCTCAACCTGCATCCCCTCCCCGCTTCAGATGTGCTAAAATCTGGGGGCAGCCAAAGCGACGAGACAGTTATCATAATGCCCACCTAGCGAAAGACAATACCGAATGCCCGATCAACTCTGGTCCCCCTGGCGCATGAAGTACATCCGGGGCGAGGAGCCGCGCCCCGATCCCGCTCCCGACTGCATTTTCTGCGACAAGGTCAAGGCAGACGATGACGCCGACGCCCATATCCTGCATCGCGGAGAGACGTGCTTCATCACGCTCAACCTGTACCCCTACAACAACGGCCACCTGATGATCGTGCCGTACCAGCACACCGGCGACCTGACCGCGCTCTCCCGCCCCACACTGGACGAGTTGATCTTCCTGACCCAGCGCAGTGTCGAGCTTCTCACCCGCGCCTATCACCCGGAGGGCTTCAACATCGGCATCAACCAGGGCAGAGCGGCGGGCGCGGGCATCGCTGAGCACCTGCACCAGCACATCGTGCCGCGCTGGCTGGGCGATACCAACTTCATGACGACCATTGGCGAGACGCGCGTCATCCCGGAGTGGATTGACGATACTTATAGGGACTTGAAGCGGCTCTGGGACGAGATGTTCCCCGGAGCGACCACACAGGGAGGAACATGATGAGCGGGAGGGGGGAGACGAACGGACGGCAGGATGTCGTCATTTTGAGCGGGGCGCGCACCCCGATCGGCAGGATCCTCGGGGCGCTGGCGTCGCAGCCTGCCACCGCCCTTGGCGCGGCTGCCGTGCGCGCGGCGATCGAGCGGGCGGGCATCGACCCGGCGCTCGTGGACGAGGTGATCATGGGGCAGGTCGTGCAGGCGGGCGCGGGGCAGGCCCCGGCGCGGCAGGCGGCACTCGGAGCGGGCCTGCCGGAAACCGTCAGCGCGACGACCATCAACAAGGTGTGCGGCTCCGGCCTGAAGGCCGTGATGATGGCCGCTACGGCCATCCGCGCGGGCGAGGGCGACATCTTCGTCGCGGGCGGCATGGAGAGCATGAGCCAGGCCCCCTACCTCGTGCCGAACATGCGTAGCGGGCACAAGTTCGGGCACACGGAGCTTGTCGATGCCAACATCCGCGACGGGCTGTGGTGCTCGTTCGAGCACTGGATGATGGGCGAGGCGGGCGAGGTCGTCGCCGACGAGTTCGAGGTGACGCGCGAGCAGATGGATCGCTTTGCGCTGGAGAGCCACCAGAAGGCGGTCCGCGCGATGGATGCGGGCGCGTTCGAGCGCGAGATTACCCCGGTGGTCATCCAGGGTCGCCAGGGCGAGACAGTCGTGATGCAGGACGAGGGGCCGCGCCGTGACACGTCACTGGAGGCGCTGGCGAAGCTGCGGCCCGCCTTCCGCCCTGACGGGCGCATTACCGCCGGGAACGCGCCGGGCCTCAACGACGGCGCTGCCGCGCTGGTGCTGGCCAGCCGCGAGCGGGCCGAAGCGCTCGGACTGAAGCCGATCGCGCGGATCGTCGCGCAGGGGCAGGCGGCGGTCGAACCCCGGCGCATTTTTACCGCCCCGGCGAAGGCCATGCCCATCGTGCTGGAGCGGGCAGGCTGGACGCTCGACGACGTGGACCTCATTGAGCTGAACGAGGCGTTCGCGGCGCAGGTGATCGCCAACGCGCGCGATATGGAGCAGCAGGGCCACCGCTGGGACTGGTCGAAGGTAAATGTCAACGGGGGCGCGATTGCGCTGGGCCATCCGGTCGGGTGCAGCGGCGCGCGCGTGCTGGTGACGCTCCTGCACGCGCTGGAGCAGCGCGGCCTGAAGCGCGGGCTGGCGGCACTCTGCCTGGGCGGTGGCGAGGCCGTCTCCGTCGCCGTGGAGATGGAGCCGTAGGAACGCTTGATTCCCGGCGCACGCCTGAACGCCGGCAGAGTTTGGCCAGTGTAAAGAAACAGCGGGCCTCTAGAACTCCGGAGGCCCGCTGCAGTGTGCGGTGTTGGGAGTGTGCTACTTGATTTCGACCTTGGCGCCCTCGGCCTCGAGCTTGGCCTTGGCATCCTCGGCGACCTCTTTCGGAACACCCTCGAGGACCGTGCTCGGCGCGGCCTCGACGAGGTCCTTGGCTTCCTTCAGGCCCAGGTCGGTGAGGCCACGGACGGCCTTGATGACCTGAATCTTCTTGGGGCCGACATCAGCGAGAACAACGTCGAACTCGGTCTGCTCTTCCACCTCTTCGGCGGGAGCGCCAGCGACCATACCTGGCATCATGCCCATCGCCACCGGCGCGGCGGCGGTCACGCCCCACTTCTCTTCCAGCATGCTCTTAAGCTGCGCCGCCTCAAGCAGCGTCAGTTCGCTCAGTTCATCAACCAGCTTCTGCAAATCAGCCATCTCTTGAAAATCCTCCTGCAATCTCGCAGCTCAGTATTATAGATTACGGGTCTACCTAAGCAGCGGCGCTCTCGCCCTGCTCGGCATATGCATTGATAACGTTGATCACCTGGGCCACACCGGCCTGGAGCACGCCCACAAGCTGCGACGCCGGGGCGTCAAGCAGCCCGATAAGCTGGGCGCGCAGGGTGTCGAGCGGCGGCAGCTTGGCAATCGCCTCGACCTCAGCAGGCGACACGAGCCGGCCATCCAGCAGCGCGCCGTGCAGCTCCAGCGCTTCGATATCCTTGGCGGTGTCAACAAGCGCCTTGGCAACGCTGGGGACTTCATTCAGCGCGAAGCCGACAGCCAGCGGGAAGCCATCCAGCGACTCCGGCATCGAGTACCCGGCCCGCTCGAGCGCAATCTGAAGCAGCGAGAGCTTCGTCACGACGAACACGCCGTTCGCCTCACGCACGGCATTGCGAACCTGGTTCATCTGCTTGTTCGTCATGCCGCGATAGCTGGCGAAAACCAGCCCCTGGCTCCTGCTGACCAGATCGGTGTATGCCTCGATCAGCTCCTCTTTACGCTCTCTTGTTAGCGGCAATCTACACTCACCTCCTTAGCACACCGCACCTGTATACGGACCGCAGTGCGGTCCGTACGTCCAGCCACGCGGCGGCGAGCCACCGCGCAGGCTTATCCCTGTTAAAAACAAAAATCTCCGCCCGGCTGGGCGAAGACACGGCGAGACACAGCAGAAGGACGGCACATTATGCCGGTCTGGTCTGTGGGGCGCGTGTCCTTCACCTCGGCGGGCAATTTTCAGCCTTACCCATCAGGTAAGGCGACCAGCGGTCTTCAGCGAGGACTGACGTCCAGAGAGAGTATTCTGTTGACATCGTCCTTGTTCAGACGCGGAGAGAATTGTACCGCGCACGGGCGCGAAATGCCACATTTTGGTGCGGCGATTGCAGTTCTCCAGCCAACCTTGCCGCGCCGGGGAAGGGAGCGAATCAAAAAGGGCAGGGGAACTCTCCCCTGCCCTGTGCTTGCCGGGATCAGGCTACTCGACGGCTTCGAGCGCCAGTGCCGCAAACGGATCGACCTTGACGCCGGGGCCCATCGTCGGCTTGACAACCAGCTTCTTGATAAACTGGCCCTTGACCGTCGGGGGACGGTCGCGGCGGATGGCGTCCATCAGCGCGCGGAAGTTCAGCATCAGGTTCTCTTCGCTGAAGCTCGCCTTGCCGATCGGCACGTGGATGTTGCCGGTACGGTCGTTGCGGAACTCCACACGACCCGCCCGCGCCTCGGAAATCACGCGCGGGATGTCCTCCGGCGGGACGAGCGTGCCGGACTTCGGGCTGGGCATCAGGTTGCGCGGACCCAGCACGCGGCCCAGGCGGCCAATCTTGCGCATCATGTCCGGCACGGCGATGGCCACGTCGAACTCTGTCCAGCCTTCATCCGCGATCCGCGCGATCAACTCGTCATCCGCGATGATGTCCGCGCCAGCCTCGCGGGCGATATGCGCGGCGTCGCCCTCGGCGAACACCAGGATGCGCACCTCGGTGCCCAGGCCCGCCGGCATGACGATGGCGTCACGGATCTGCTCCTCGGCCTTGCGCGGGTCGATGTTCAGGCGCATGTGAACTTCCACCGTCTCATCGAACTTGGCCGTGGCGAGCTTCTTGACGATCCCCATGGCCTCGTGCGGCTGGTAGACGGCATCGCGATCGTACAGCTTCAGGCTATCTACGTAGCGTTTTCCTCTTTTTGCCATGATTCTCTCCTCGTGGTGCAAACAGAGACCCCCTCGCGGGGGCTCTCCTCCCACACCGGGTTGCTATCTGATACAAATCGCTCAGTCGGTAATCGTCACGCCCATGCTGCGGGCAGTACCCTCAACCTGCCTGATCGCCTGTTCGATATCGTAGGCGTTGAGGTCGGGCATCTTGATCTCGGCGATCTCACGAACCTGGGCGCGCGTCAGCGTGCCGACCTTGCTGCGGTTCGGTTCACCCGAGCCCTTGTCGATGCCAGCAGCCTTGCGGATCAGCGAAGCCGTCGGCGGGGTCTTCAGGATGAACTTGAACGACTGGTCCGAGAAGATCGTGATCTCCGCCGGGATGATATCGCCAATACGGTTGGCCGTACGGGCGTTGTACTCCTTGCAGAACTGCATCAGGTTGATGCCGTGCTGCGCGAGCGCCGGGCCGATGGGCGGGGCCGGGTTGGCCTTACCCGCCGGGATCTCCAGCTTGACAACTGCGACAACTTTCTTTGCCATGACGTATGCTCCACACTCTAACAGCTAATCGTGACGGGCTGCGTCTCCGTCAATAACGACGCAGGCCCCCGCCCCTGAACCATCTTGTTAAATCTTCTCAACCTGCAGGAAGTCGAGCTCGACGGGCGTCTCACGGCCAAAGAAGCTGACCATCACACGCACCTTCGTCCGCTCCATATCGATCTCGTCCACCACGCCGGTGATGTCGTTAAACGGCCCATCGATGATGCGCACCTTCTGGCCCGGCTTGAACGTCACTTTGACGACCGGCGCTTCGGCCTCCATGCGCTTCATGATCTGCGCCACTTCCTGCTCGGTCAGTGGGGTAGGCTTGTTGCCCATCCCCACGAACCCGGTCACGCCGGGGGTGTTGCGGACGACGTACCACGAGTCCTCGTCCATGATCATCTGCACCAGCACGTAACCAGGGAACACGCGGCGCTCGACGACACGGCGCTTGCCGTCTTTGATCTCAACTTCTTCCTCGGTAGGAACCATGACATCAAAGATTTTGTCGTCCATGCCCATCGTCTCAATACGCTGCTCGATGGCATGGCGCACCTTGTTCTCATAGCCGGAGTAGCAGTGGATCACGTACCAGTGGCGCTCGTCGTCCGACCCTTTGCCCGGCGCTTCCTCATCCTCGCCGGAAGCCAGGGGCTGAGTCAGCGCCTCGTCCCGGCTCTCCTCAACCTCCTCGACCGGCTCGTTTTCCGCCTCGAGGCTCTCGTCGGCCTCAAACATCTCGTCAGTCACGATGAATCTCTCCAATCACCCTACGCCACGCGCCGGGTCGCTGCTGGCGTCGTTCGCGCCCCACTTAGACCAGGAGACTGGCGAGCCGCTGGAAGATGAAGTCCGCGAGCCCCAGGAAGATGGACGAGGTGATGGTGGCGACTAGGACGATGAGGGTCAGGCGAACGACTTCCTCGCGCTCCGGCCACGTGACTTTACGCAATTCATCACGCGTATCCTGAAAATAACGGATGATCGCGTTGTCGCTCTTTGCGCTTTTACGGGTCGTCGTCACGGGTTTACGTGCCACGTTGGTTTCCTTTGTGTTACCTAAAAGTTCTCTACAGTTCAAGACACCGCCATTGTGACGGTGTCTTGAGCGCCTCTATAGGCAGGCGAGGCAGGACTCGAACCCGCAACCTACGGTTTTGGAGACCGTTGCTCTGCCAAATTGAGCTACTCGCCTACAACAGCGCACCCATTATATCACAAGGTACGCTGGATGAAAAATTTTTTACTTGGTCTCGCGGTGGAGCGTATGCTCACGACAGCGAGGGCAATACTTCTTCAATTCGAGACGCTGGGGGTCGTTGCGCCGGTTCTTTTCTGACGTGTAGTTGCGCTCACGGCACTCCGTACACTCCAGCGTGATCACGCGCCGAATATCTTTCTTAGCCATACCAACACTCTCACTGGTTATTCAGGAAAGCAGGAGACGGCCCTGCCGTCTCCTGCACACCCTGCGAAATCGGTCAATCGTCGTGCTTAGTCAAGGATTTCCGTGATGACGCCCGCGCCGACGGTGAGACCGCCCTCGCGGATAGCGAACTTCGAGCCGCGCTCCAGCGCCACCGGCGTGATGAGTTCCACCGTCAGGTTGACCCGGTCGCCCGGCATCACCATCTCCACGCCCTCCGGCAGCGTGATCTCGCCCGTCACGTCCATGGTGCGGATGTAGAACTGCGGCTTGTAGCCCGAGAAGAACGCCTTGTGACGCCCGCCCTCGTCCTTGCGCAGCACGTACACCTCGCTCAGGAACTTGCGGTGCGGCGTGATGCTGCCCGGCTTGGCCAGCACCTGTCTCTTATACACATCTGTCGCTGCCGACGAAGAGGCAAAGGTAGATCTCGGTCGCCGCCAGATCATTAAAGAAGACGACGCAGAGTAT
>DGDY01000298.1:0-1185 GCA_002385675.1 Anaerolineales bacterium UBA3940
AGGATGTCGAACCCGGCCGCGCGCCCCACGCGCCCGTTGACCGCGCGGGTGTCCGCCGCGTCCGCGCCGCTGCCGACGATGCGCCCATCCATGACGAGGTACTCCTCGAACCACGGCGGCACGATCGCCCAGCGCCCCGCGCGCGGGATGTTCTTCTCGTCGAGGAACCGCCCCAGGCGCAGGAGCGCGATGTACGGCGACATCTCGTTGGCGCCGTAGCCGATGTCCACTGGGCTGCCGATCGCCCCCAGCATCGACGTCGCCGGCGCCGCCTGCCACATCAGCCCGGCAAGGTACTGGTCGGCAACGTCGGCCAGGGCGTAGCCCGCCTCGCGCATTGCCTCGTCCATCACCTTCGGCTTCTGCTGCGCCCGGTCGATGTCGTCCACCTGGAAGTTGAACGCCTGCGCCTGGTCGATGGTGAGCATCTGCGCCGCGTCGTTCAGCGTCTCCGGTGCCGGCATGTCCGTGTTCTTGACGTACGGAAAGACGGACACCGGCCCGATGCTGTTGATGCGGACCGTGTCGCCCACGTCCGCGATCTCGCCCTCGTAGTCCCGATTGACCACGCCAGCCTGCCCGTACACCAGAGCCTTTTGCAGCCGCGCCAGCAGCCGAGCGCTCCAGATTACGGGGATAAAGTTGTCAAGCGCCATCCTGATACCTCCCCGCCGGGCCTCCCCCGGCGTCCGCTATGAGCCAGGAGCCTCCAACAGTTTCGAGACTTCGTCCCAATGCTCGTTGATTTCCTCCGGGCTCATGTGCTTGATCGACTCTTTGGTCAGCCCGCCCGTCCAGGTGGAGTTCCCCGGGCTGGCGCCCTTGCCGCCCCCGGTCCCCTTCCCAGCGCGGGCCGTCCCGAGCTCCTCGGCCAGCGCCTGCGCGTCGGCCTCCAGCTCTTCCGGCGTCTCGCCGGCCAACCTCTCGGCCACCTTCGCCGGCAGTTTATACTTCGCCGCCAGCTCCCCGATGACCTTTGCGCGCTCGGCCTGCTTGGCGGCCTCCTGGGCTGCCTTCTCAGCGTCCGCGCGCTGCTTGCGCTCCGCTTCCAACGCCTGTTTGATTTCCTCAAGCGTCTCCTGGAGCGTCTTGTTCTCCACCCGCCGGCCGGCGCTCTCGCTGTTCAGTTCCTTGATGCGCGCCTCGCGCGCCGCCAGCTCCGATTGGAGCCGCTTCACTTCAGCC
>DGDY01000298.1:1317-2718 GCA_002385675.1 Anaerolineales bacterium UBA3940
TGCCAATAGCTCGGCCAATGTGCTCTTGCGCCACATCGGCCCGAAGATGTCGTTGTGATACAGGCGCGGCACCTGCTCCAGCCGGAACGCCCCCGCCGTCCACGCCTCGTAAAACTTCGGCCCCATGATGCTCGCCTGCTGCTCGGCCGGGAGCTTCCGGAACCAGTCAACCCCTGTCTCGATCGCCAGCTCGCGCCCGCCGGCAATCCCCAGCTCTGCCCAGCGCGGCGTCAGCGGGATCGGCGCGCACCGGCCGTTGTGGTGGTCGTTGAGCACCTCGCTCACCGGGTGCACGGTTCCATGCAGACAAACGCATGAGAAACATGTTCTGGGGTTGCCTAAATTCGCGCTCCAGATCCACTGCTCGACGCCCGTCCGCTCGTAAATCTGCCGAGTGCCCTCGCGCGCCGCGTAGATCTGCGTCGTCCGCGCCATCCGCAGCGCGTCCACCATCGGGCGCCGGCTCGTCACAAAATACTCGCGCAGCAGCTTGGCCGTCTCGCGCGGGTTAACACCGGCGGCGATCGCGCTCAGCACCAGGTCCGCCGCCTGCTCGGCGTGATAGCTCGCCAGCTTCCCAACCGCTGCCCGCCACGCCGCCGAATCCACGTAGCCGATTCCCGCTTGGATCGTCTCGACCGTCGGCAGGTGGAAGGTCGCGCTCACCCCGCCGCGCTGCAGCGCGGCCACGCCTGCCCGGACGCCCTGCTCGACGCCGCTTTTTTGCATCTGCGCGCTCACGTCGATCACCGCGCTCTGCAAATCCGCCAGCTCGCGCTCCAGGCGTATCCGCATCTGGTCCTGCGCGTACATCAGCGCCGTTTGCTCGTCCGTCGCCATCCAGCGATCGAATGCGGCGATCTCCCGCTTCAGGCCGTCCAGCGTCCGGGCGTACGCCTGCTCCAGCCGCGCCGTCGCGCCGCCCGCGTCGCGCGCCAGGCGCCCGTAAAACGCCTGCCGGCCGCGCCGGATCTCTTCCTGAAGCTGCTTTCGCGGATCGCCCGGCATTTACCCGCTCACCCCCGGCGTGATCGCGTCGATCACCATCGCCTCATCGACGAGCTGCTTCTGCACCGTCGGATAGTCATTGCCGAGCTTGCTCGCGGCGCCTTGCCGGCTTTGCAGGCCGGCGTTAATCTGCATGACCTGCGTATTGGTCAGCTCGATCTCGCTCACTGGCAGCGCCGCCTTCCAGACCACTTCCGGCTCTTCCGGCTCCTCGCCCATCATCTCCAGCGCCGCCGCGCTGATGCGCGCAATCCCCTCGCCATACTGCCGGTGGAGCGTCTCGGTCTTCCCGAGCTGGCTCATAAACGCGGCCTTGATGCCCAGGTTCGTCACGCCTTTGTAGGCGTCCGGCCCGCCGCTGAGGATGGTCACCCGCGCCTGCTGCATGTAGGC
>DGDY01000298.1:2936-3335 GCA_002385675.1 Anaerolineales bacterium UBA3940
GCCCAAAAGTTATCGATCGCCGTATCCTGGATCGCGCTGGGCGGAATGCCGATCGCCACGCGCCGCGGCGCCGCGTGCACCCGCAGAATGGCCTTAATGTCGCTCGCTACCTTGTTCACCGCGTCGTTGAGCGCCAGGCTCCCCAGCTCGTGCCCGCCGTAATACGCGCCCGGACGGGGCAAATGTTGCCAGTCGATAATCGGCGGATACGACCAGGTCCACACCGTCGCGCTGACCGGCGCCCACTCGCCGTTCTGCTCGCCAACCTTTTTCACCGGGCGCTCCCACTCGCGGATCACCCACTCCTCGCCGGTCACGCGCGCGAACGCCCCGTTGCCCAGGTCGATGTCCTGCGCCTCGATCAGCCCCGGCGAGAGGATGTCCTGCCGCCGCTGCATC
>DGDY01000298.1:3622-5443 GCA_002385675.1 Anaerolineales bacterium UBA3940
CCTGCGGCCGTCCAGAACGCTTTGAGCTTTTCTTCCTGCGGCGTGTCCGCGTCCGGGTCCAGCTCCAGCTTCGGGAACTCCGGCGCCGCAAACGAGACGGTGTGATCGGCGTGCTGCGCAACCAGGTTGATGATCACGTTGTTATCGACGCCGTTTCTACGCACCTTCAGCGGCTTCGGATGATCGCCGTTGTAGTAGGCCCACGCCTTCGCCTGCCAGGCGCTCCGCGTCGCGCGCTCGGTCTCCGCCGCCTTGCGGTACTCCTTGTTGGTCGGGTCGTACGTGCTCGCTGCTGGCATGTCCTACTCCGCAAACGGATCGGCGCTGTAGTGGACCTGCACCGGATTGTCCACGTACATCACGGCGTAGCGCAGCGCGTCGAGGCCGTGGTCGTTGACTTTCTCCGGCTCTTCCTTCAGGGTTCGCCCTTCCGGACTCTTTGCCCACACATAGCCAGGAATCTCTTCGATCACGCTTTTCGGCTTCTTGCCCAGAAGGTCATCTTCTTCATCCAGGGCCGTTCGGCTGAAGAAAATTCGTGGTCTTCCGTCCTCGGCCACCCTTAATCGACGCTGAACCGCTTGAATGCCTGGCTTGACCGCATTCTTGGCGGGAGATGCATTTAGATGAGCATTATTGAAGGCCCTGATGTAAGCCGGTTCAGAAGGATCGCAAACGAAAGCCTCAATACCGTAGGCGTCACGCAGCTCCTGTGCCCGCTCGACCCACCAGTCAATCAATTCGCGGGAACGGTAGACCTCATGAATCAGATACATGCGTCCGTCACCGTCCACGGCCCACACCTGGATCACGCCGGGATTCGTAAACCCCCAGTCCACCGACGCGATCACCCGCTTGACCACTTCCCGATTTAGCGCCACCATTAGCAAAAGACCCGCGTTAGGGTATAATTACCAGCATGATCGAACGTGAATGCCCCACTTGCGGACAGATGTTCCGCGCTAACCCGAAGAAGCCGCAGCAGGTTTACTGCTCGCGCGAATGCTGGCGGCTGAGTCGGTTTCGGCAAGTTGAACGCACCTGCGAAACGTGCGGGAAAACATTTTCTGTCTACCAGGCACGCGGCGCGGCGCGTTTCTGCTCGTGGGAGTGCCGCCGTTCGCAGGTCAAGAAGTCCTGCGAATTTTGCGGCGAACCGTTCTATGTCAAGCGCAGCGACGCCCACCTGCGGAGGACCTGTTCCAGACGCTGCTCTGCCTCGCTTCGTGCGCTTGAAAAGCGTTCCCCTCGTCAAGGGCAACCCAAAACAGAAGATGAGCGACAACGTATCAGCGAGGGCTTGCGACGCTATTACGCAGGAGCCCCCGAGAAGCACTGGAATTACCAGGGCGGCGAGTTTTCGCAGAAGCGCGGGCCTTCCTGGGCTGAATGCCGCCGGCTGGCGCGCGAACGGGACAGCTATGCTTGCCGCATTTGTGGCGTCACGGAAGAAGAACTTGGTAAACAATTGGCCGTCCATCACATCATCCCGTTTCGGCGCTTTCAGTCGCACACCGAGGCTAATCGCCTTGAAAACCTCATCTGCGTGTGCCAGTCTTGTCACATGAAACTGGAGCATGGCGTTATTGTTCCGCCGGCTCCGTGATAATCCCCCACTTTTTGAGCTGCATCTCGTCCACCACGTGCACGTTCGGGTCGAAGTCGCCGTAGACCGCCCCTTCCGCGTGCACCCACAGCCCATCGCGCAAGCGCTGGCCCAGCACGCCCGTCAGCCCGGCCAGCGTCTCCAGGTAGTCCTCCGGGTTCGCCGGGTTGTCCGCCGCGCTGGACGTGTGTACCGACGCCTGCTTGCCCTGGATC